>NZ_JBFNGQ010000003.1:0-450708 GCF_040784015.1 Lentilitoribacter sp. EG35 | reverse complement strand
AATGTTTGGAAAGCTCAAAGATTGGAGACGCGTCGCTACACGCTATGACAGATGCCCAAACGTATTCGTCTCCGCAATCGCACTCGCCGCAACCGTCTTATTCTGGTTATGAGTCCTGAGCCTAAGCATCAGCGATCAATCAACGCGATGCAAAACTCCCAAACCTGCACCTCCAAACATTCCGACAGAGACTTTTTATAAACTCGCGCGCCAATACGCCCATTTATCGCATATTTATAGCGTAGACATAAAAACAAACCCATGAATTTATTATGAAATTCGCGGAGAGACATAAGCTCGACTGAAAATGAAAAATGCGGTGGCTGGGGCACCTGGATTCGAACCAGGGATACCGATACCAAAAACCGGTGCCTTACCGCTTGGCCATGCCCCAACGTTACCGCGATTGGCAAATAGCAAATGTATCCTCATCCTACAAGCACTATATTTCATAAAATTGACAAAAATTTGCAACTAAGGTCTATGAAAGCCAAAGAAAGCAATTTTGAACAGAAAATAGGCTACGTCTTTTGAGTACTCTTACTTTCAATACTAAGTTTAAACCAAATCATGGCAATGTTACCGAGCTTGATGACGGTATTTATCGCATCACTGCAAATAACCGCGGACCAATGACGTTTGAAGGTACCAATACTTACCTTATAGGCAAGGAAAACATGGCTATCATCGACCCTGGCCCGTTTGATTCTGATCATTTAAAAGTGATTCTAAATGCGCTTGAAGGGCGACCTCTTTCCCATATTTTTGTGAGTCATACCCACAAAGACCATTCTCCACTGGCGAAAGAGTTACAATCTTTAACAGGTGCCACAATTTATGCCGAAGGGCCTCATAGAGCCGCAAGAAGTTTACAAGCTGGTGAGAATAATCTGTTGACAGAAAGTTCTGACCTCGATTTTTCACCCGACGTTGAACTTTCTCATGGGCAAATCATTGATGGTGGAGATTGGCAAATCCAAGCTGTTCATACACCCGGTCACACGGCCAATCATTGTGCATTTGCATATCTTGAGCGCGAAACGCTGTTTTCAGCCGATCACGTAATGGCATGGTCAACATCGTTTATCGGCCCGCCTGATGGCTCAATGAGTGATTATATGACTTCGCTCAAGATACTGATTGACCGAGATGACAGACATATTCTACCAGGCCACGGACCTGAGGTTATAGCACCGAAAGATTTTCTGTTGGGTCTCCAAAAACATCGCAAATCCCGTGAGCAGGCGATTCTGGAGGCAATCAAAGCAAATGATAGTCTTTTGATCTCTGAAATCATTGGTTTAGTCTATCAAAACTTGGATGAGCGCTTAAAACTAGCCGCAAGTCTTTCCACGCTTGCGCACTTGGAAGATCTTGTCGAACAGGGGGAGATAAAGACTAATGATACAGTTTCTCTCAAAAGCAGATATCAACGAGTTTAATTAGCACCAACAATACCCAAGAGATTGTTATCAACTTTAGTAAGGAAACTATTGATTAATTCAGCATTGATTCCAAGATCGTGCGGTCCGTATCTCGTTGCCGAGCGCATTTCCACAAATGTTGCGGATTCATCTTCAGTAAGAAGCAATATGACATCCTGCTCAACACCAAGAATGAATGATTTCTTTGTTAATTGTATGCGAATTGTTGTACCTTGAAACCCAGCAGTGCTGTCGGATGCTCCGGACCTTATAATCGGTGTTGGAGTTGGAGTTGGGATACCCAGATTTTCACCACTTTGAGTTTGCCTTTTCGATTGGGGCTCTGCTTCTATTGGCGATAAAAATTCATTACCCTCACTAGAAACAACAGAGAACTTTTCACTGATAACTATGTCCTGTACCGCTTGATAGACCCGATCAATCGCACCTTGGTAACGTCGTTCTGATAATTGACTATAGATCCGGGTATTTTTTAGATTTATGAGGACTTCGCCTGAATACCCTCTCGGCAACCACGATTGCGGGTGTTTTGGCTCTTGCAGCCAATTTAAAAGTTCTTGCTCGGATGTGCTGACATCGTATTGTTGTGGCAAAGACACATATCGATATGCACTCAGACCAAATGGCAACAAAGCAACTAGATTGAGGCAAAGTCCGACAAACGAAGCTCGGCCTCCTTTAGCGCCAATTACCCAAAGCATAGAAAGCCCGATAATCGCTAACCCTAATCCAAATGCAGCAATTGTGCTTGCCACAAGTCCCACTCCCACGGCTTCCGGAGTTGGAAACCCACCAAATCGATGGAAACCCCAAACAATGATCAATAGAAGAAGTGCAAAATATCCGATCCGCCGAGACCAAATCGCGGCAACAGACTTCGGGCGCTTATAAATTACAGGCATCTTGCTGCTATTCCGCTTCGCTAGACGCTGTCATTTGCGCCTCGATATTAGCTTGAGCTGCAGCAAGACGAGCGATAGGCACGCGAAAAGGCGAGCAGCTGACATAATCAAGGCCAATCTGATCAAAGAACTTTACTGATGCTGGATCGCCACCATGCTCACCACAAATTCCTATTTTTAGATCAGGCTTCGTGGCTCGTCCGCGCTCAATCGCCATTTGAATAAGTTCGGCGACTCCCTCCATGTCGAGTGAAACAAATGGATCTTCATCTACAATCGCTTTTTGGCGGTATGTTCTAAGAAACGGTGAAGCATCATCACGCGATATTCCGTAAGTCATTTGAGTTAGATCATTTGTACCAAAGGAGAAAAACTCCGCGGATTCAGCAATTGCATCTGCACGAATAACGGCGCGTGGTAACTCGATCATTGTACCAACGAGGTAATGCACTTGTGCACACATCTCCTCCATCACCTCTTTGGCAACAGCATTGATACGCTCTTTAACAAAGTCTAGTTCTTTTTTAAGCGCAACCAGCGGCACCATGATTTCCGGCACAACCGGAGAACCAGTAATTTTCGCCGCTTCAATTGCAGCTTGGAAAATGGCGCGAGCCTGCATTTCCGTAATTTCTGGATGCGAAATTGCTAACCGGCACCCTCGATGACCCAACATGGGGTTAAATTCTTCCAGTTCCTCAATGCGACGATGCAGAACAGACGCATCTACACCCATTGCATTTGCCGTATGCAGAATTTCCTCTTCTGCCTTTGGCAAAAATTCATGCAATGGTGGATCTAGTAGGCGGATAGTGATTGGTTGACCATTTCCAGCTTCAAATAATTCAATAAAATCAGAGCGCTGCATGGGAAGCAGTTTATCAAGAGCGGTTCTTCTTCCCTCTTCGGTTTCCGCCAAAATCATCTCGCGCATGGCAAGAATTCGGTCGCCCTCAAAGAACATGTGTTCTGTGCGGCACAAACCAATGCCTGTCGCACCAAATTGACGCGCAGCAAGCACATCAAGCGGCGCTTCGGCATTTGTGCGCACATCCATGCGACGTGCATCATCAGTCCATTCCATTAACTCGCGGAACTCATCCGACAATACAGCTTCCTGCATTAAAATTTCGCCCTGCAGTACTTCCCCGCGCGTACCATCAAGAGTTATCAAATCACCTTTCTTAAGTTGCTTACCCGCGGCAAGAAGGGTTTCATTTGCTAAATCCAGGCGTAGATTTCCCGCACCACAAACACAGGGAGTACCCATTCCACGCGCGATCACCGCAGCATGGCTGGTCATACCTCCACGAATGGTTAAAATTCCTTCAGCACGCTGCATGCCATGAACATCTTCTGGGCTTGTTTCCGTTCGCACCAAAATAACTTTATGGCCCTCCCGACTAGCTGAGATGGCATCTTCCGCGGTGAATACAATCTCACCACTTGCAGCACCTGGTGAGGCAGATACGCCTGAACCAATCACGTCACGCTTGGCTTCCGGATCAATTGATGGATGTAGTATCTGTTCCAATGAAGTTGCATCAATACGCATGATGGCTTCATTCTTTGAAATCATGCCTTCACGGGCCAGATCAACCGACGTTCTTAGCTGCGCAATTGCCGAAAGTTGCAAATCTACGCTTTCTCCTATGAAACACTCGCCCGATTGGACCACGAACCCAATTCGTTGAGATCGCTCAAAGTGAAGTTCTATAGCTCTACCTAATTTGGCCAATTTCGCATGCAACTCAGGATCATCCTGAAATAGACTCAGTTTTTCACCAATCTCTTGCTCTGTCAGGCTCATGCCAAATTCTGTTGTTCGCGCAGATTGATCTCCCACAATGTTCCAACCAAACTTGCCACGAATTTCATTCACACCAGTTTTACGATTCCTTGTATCTAAAAAGCCCTGTCCACTTCTGCCATCAAAATCGGCAAAAACACCACGCCGGACTAGAAGTGCAAGACCTTCGTTGTCATCAATTTCTTGAATCTGGCGCTGCATAACAGCTCGCGGTGACATCCAGCTTTTTAGCGCTGCAGTAATGGCTTGGCGCAGTTGTGAATAGAGATCATCTGGAAACTCAATCCCATGCTCATCTGATAAAAGTGCACGAAAGTCGCCTGATAGGGTAATCACCTGTTCAAGCGAAAATTCGGCTTCACTATCGAGATTTAACTCATTCTTTCGTTCATCAAAAAGATCTTCGAGTACGTCGGGCGTAATACCAAGTGCAAACTCAGAAAACTGATATAAGAATCGCCTAAATTGTCCTGCAGCTCGGCTGTCACTTGAAGAGATTTCCTCAAACTCGGGATCTATCTCGCGCATGACATTTGCGACTTTTCGTGCATTCTGCGCATTCATACCAAGGTGGTAAATTGGGCTGACAATTCCGGCTATTCGTGATTTAGGGCTTACTTTATGTGTCAGAAATAGCGGAAGCTTGCCCGTGTCACTGGCATCTGATCTACCCGCATCGATTTTCTGCACAGCCGCGGCAAGTTCGGCTTCAAAACCATCAGGCAATGAGTGATGTTCGAGAAAATATCGACATGTGTCTGCTTTAACAATAAAGCCTGACTGAACAGGAAAACCACTTGATGAAAGAGTATTTAGACGTGCGCCAGCGTAGCCAAGACTATCTAAGTTAGCGTCTGAGTTCGCAGAAGCATTTTCAGTATCTGCGCCAAGTTGTTCAATCCACACTGTCATCAGATTCGCCCTCCTTGAACGATCCTGATTATTTACGACAAAATAATGTCGAAATATTCTCAATAAACTTTCAAACTTGTGTAAACGTCTTTTATGCTGCAACGCAACAAAATTTTGATATCTAGGTACACTCCCCGGAAATATTAGTCCATTTCAAATACTAAATATCAATATTTATCACAAAAATAATGTTTGAGACCCCTCGCGAACCGCTCATAACATAGTTTTAGTGGTGGTGCAGAAAAACTGAATAAAAAAATATTTTCATCAACGAAAATTCTATCTATCGGCCTGAAAAGGTTGAATCTCATTTCAAATCTACTTCCCCTTCTAGGGTTTTTTATGCGCCGCCCTGTTCTTTAACTTATTCTTCGACGACAAATTAAGGAACAAGAACTTGAGCCAAACAGACAATTTATCACTTCCCTTCATTTTGCCCTCACAAGCGCAAAAACATGTCACCCATAATGAAGTGTTATTAAAGCTTGATGCGGTCATTCAATTAAGCGTTCAAAGCAGAAACCTAGCAACACCTCCCACATCTCCAGATGCTGGTAGCCGCTATATTGTGCCAGCGTCTGCAACGGGAGATTTTGCCGGAAAGACAGGAAAACTTGCGACCTTTCAAGATGGAGCATTCCAGTTTTCGGATCCGCAAATTGGCTGGCTTTGTTACATTGTGGATGAAACCAGTTGGCGATATTTTGATGGCAGTTCTTGGGCTGAATTTATCAACTCAAATGCCCGTTTTGAACAAATAGGTATCCATGCAAATGCTGATACAACAAATAAATTGTCAGTCTCATCATCTGCTAGCCTCTTTAATAACGTCGGCAATGGCCACCAACTAAAAATTAACAAATCAACCGCTTCTGATAATGCAAGCTTATTGTTCCAAACAGGTTTTTCTGGGCGCGCGGAATTTGGCCTGTCTGGTGACGATCAGTTCCGTATCAAAGTAAGCGCAGATGGAAACTCATTCACCACCGCTTTAACCGCAAACCATACACATATGGAAGCTAACCTGCCACTTGTCCTAGCTACTTTCAACGCTGCAAGTTTACCTACCCCAAGCCCATCTGGTCAGGTTATATACGTTTCAGATGCCGCATCTGGTGCGATCATTGCTTTTAGTGATGGTGCTAACTGGAGGCGGTGTGATACGAGCGCTATCGTAACATAGCACGAAACTACATATATTACTCATTTATGGCTAATTTCTGTAAATTCTCACAAAATATCTCAAACAGTCAATTATTGTGTGCGTCAAATTAACGTCACAGAAAGAAACTTAGGGCAAAGCCCTAGACGCAACTAAAATGAAAGCGTAACGAAATCGCAGTAATTTTCGCGACTTAATCAGTAAAAAATCATAAGAAAACCATAAATGACTGACAGATCCAATATTCCCTTCGTAGACCTTGCAGCCCAACAAAACCGTATCCGAAAGGATGTAGATATTGCTATGGCCCGCGTTCTTGATCACGGGCGATACATTATGGGACCTGAAATCGGCGAGTTGGAAGAGGCGTTAGCTAAATATTGCGGTGCAAAACATGCGATTGGTTGTTCGTCTGGCACAGATGCACTTGCAATGGTTCTGATGGCAAAAAGTATCAAGCCCGGACAGATTATTTTTTGCCCATCATTTACTTTTGTGGCGACTGCAGAAGTTGTCGCTTGGCTTGGCGCTAAAGTTTGTTTTGTAGATGTTGAACCCGATACATTTAACATTGATCCAAAGGCACTTCAGGCCGCTATTATTGAGACGAAAGCGAACGGGATGGACCTTGCTGGCATCATCTCCGTAGATCTCTTTGGTCTCCCAGTCGCGCATCAGGAACTAGATAAAATCGCTACCGAACATGACCTTTGGATATTGTCAGATGCAGCCCAAAGCTTTGGTGCTCGCTATAACAATAAGCCAGTAGGCACAATGGGGCTGGCGACAACAACTAGCTTTTTCCCAGCCAAACCACTGGGCGCCTATGGCGATGGTGGCGCCATGTTCACTGATGATGACCAACTGGCAGAAGAATTGCGCTCTATCCTTTTTCATGGAATGGGCAAAAACCAATATGACAATGTCCGCATTGGTATGACAGGTCGCCTGGATACTATGCAGGCTGCAGTCCTACTTGAAAAACTTAAGATTTTTGAAGACGAAATTGAGACACGCCAAAAAGTTGCAGGCATATATACTGATGGCTTGAAAGATTTGGTAACCGTTCCACATATCCCACATGGTCGCATGTCAGTTTGGGCACAATATACCACGCGTTTACCTGAGGGTATTGATCGCGCTCAATTACAAGAATACCTGACGAACAAAGGCATTCCGACAGCCGTTTACTACGCAAAACCATTGCATAGACAAGAAGCATATGGACATAATATCATTGCAGGCGGTGAGTTACCTATAACTGATGCGCTATCAAAAGATGTCTTAAGCCTGCCGATGCACCCTTATTTGGACGCACCCACCCAAGAATACATTATCGAACATATCGATAGCGCTTTAAAAGCACAGTCTTAGCGTTAAGCTGTAGGCGTAAACTAAGCCTCAGGGTATTCTAGTAAGGCTTTATTCCTTGTTCGGGAGCAAAGCGCTTGCAGGCATCGCGCAACTCTTCAAGCAAGATTTTAAAGCTAGCTTCTCGAGGACTGTTTTTGCGCCAAGCTAAGGCTAGCATTCGCGTCATTGGATTACCTTCGATCCGGCGAATTGCAACACCTTCAGCCTTTTCAAATTCAGATGATATATAAGCTGCGGGAAAAAGCGATATCCCCATGCCAATCGACACCATCTGACGCACAGCATCGAGACTAGTACCCTCATAATCTTCTCGCATAATCGCGCCAGACCTATCACAAAGGCTTCGCACATTTTCATAAAGTCTGTGTCCGCTACCCATGGTCAACATCATCCTACCATTTAACGCCTCTACTTCAATCATCGAACATTCAGCTATTGGGTCCTCAACAGGAATGCCAAGAAAAATAGTCTCCTCACAAATCAACTCAGATTGTAAATTTTCAGATAAGATTGGTGCAGGCGTGATCACACAATCCAGTTTGCCATTGACCAAGTCTGCCTCTAACTCTACCGGCCTATCTTCACGAATATAAATCTCTAAATCTTGGTATTGCTCATGTAAACGGGATAAAATACCGGGCAGAATATACGGTCCAAATGTTGGCGCAGCTCCCAGACGAATAAGGCCACCTAGATTATTTGAAGATACATCCGCCGCAGCCCGCATGTCATCAAGCGTGTTAAGCACCAATCTCGCATAAGGTAGCAGTCGCAGGCCCGCGGGCGTAGCCAACGCTCGCTTCATCCCTCGTTCAATTAGCTGCACCCCTAAGCGGTCTTCTAATAATTTGAGTTGCACAGACAGGGTTGGCTGCGCCACATTACACATATCGGCAGCTCTCCCAAAATGACCAGCCTCGACCACGGCGATTAGATACTCCAATTGTTTTGGCGTTGGGCGAAAAACCATATGTGTCCCCATAGTCATAATCTATCGATATTATTTATTCTATCAATTGGAATTATTAAAGAAAAGAGCTTATCTGTTCCGTAAAGGAAGAAATATGAAGCAAACTATGATAGTTTGACCATCAGTAAACATGTTATACCCACGCTTTTAGAGATACAGTTTACATATGCTTACGAGATGCGTTTGCTTTGTATATGAGTATTAACAGAAGCCTATCTGATAGAACGTGTTCGCTCTCAAACTATCAGAATCATGGAAAGAAGTTCGGTTCATAGGTCCTGAGCCTAATGGAGCCAACTCGGAGCAAATATTGCGGCACAATTTGGAACGAGGGCAGATCTAAAGTGATAGGCAACAACATTCCTAAAAACAGTATTTCAAAATCAGATAAGAGCACTCGAGTGTCATTGAATGACAGTAGGTTCCCGTTAAACAACAACTCAATCTCACACAACAGTAATTGAAACCCGTTTATCGACAATGCAATCCCGTTTAATGACAATTTGATCCCACGTTACGACAATCGTATCCCAGCTAAAGACAAGCATAAACCCGGAAAATCCCATCTAACCGCCCAAAAGGCAGTGAATTCCTACTTAACGGAAATACATACTCTTGGTATAAGTGGATGATTACGTTTAATAAAATGAATACATTGCCAATTACAGGAAGCCTTGGCCTGTTTTGCGAGTGTTCGGCCCAAAACAGGGTAAACAGGAATAACAGGCAAGAGACTGGTTAGCTTACGACTGTGTACACAGCCACCGCTCTTTTTCTTTTCATTTGAGGTGCTTGTTACGCGCGAATTCGATAATGAATTCAGCGGTATGTCCGGTAGAACCACCCAGTCTGCATTCCAACAATTTGCTACGCTCGCTGGATAATTGTATCTACAAATTGGATCAATTTATCCTGCACTAAACTTTGCGACACTACCGGTGATAGTCCTCCTAGTGCTGTGTATCGTCGATGTGTTGTAGAAGTCATTTATGTCTTAAAACATGGCTTGTGTGATCTGTTGACGGGTATCGCCATTTGGGCATCTGTTTCTGAGGACGTCGAAGCCAAGATCCGTGAGCAGATAAAAGCGGGGAGTCTTTCCTATTCGTTTACAGCAGGATGATTGGGCATCTGGATCAATCAATTGGCTTTTTGACGTGATTGCGCCAAATCAACAATTGGCGGCATTTGTAACCGCAAATTTTAAACAGGTTACCAAAGAAGGTGATTTACTCATTCATCCTCTGGTTACATGTCTCATCGATCCAGAGATACTGAAAAAGATGGGTGCTAAACCTGTTAAGAAACAGGAATAGACTTAATCACCCTTTTTCTCGCGTAGGTTTTCTCTCAGGGAATTCTCATTCATTTGCTATCACAAGATCGAAGGTCAATTTTTACTCTGGACCTAATGAAGACCGGCTGTAGCTGTTTGAACATCAGATAATTGAATCTCGCAAAAAACTCATCTGGGTTGGTCACTTTTTATACATGATTTTTATCGCGCGAATTATTTGATAATTTTGAGCTCCATTTTACCAAGAGTCTGCAAATTAATGGAAATATTTAGGGATTTTTACATTATACAAAATTCCAAATTACGCGACAATCCGCCACATCCTAAATATGATAGTATGAATTGCTGTTTAGGTTGTGTTTACTATCTGAAAGGTGAGAATTCCTATTTGTGTATTTGCGGATTTCTTTTTGGATGTTTGGTGTGTTTACAAAAGTTTTTTCGGGCCTGTCGTATTCTAAATGCGTAGTCAGCCCTATTGTCTGCAAGTCTGGTTGCTGGTCAGATATTCATTGGATCCGAATGAATTCGATCAAAATCATAACAGGTTGGAAGACAGGTAGATATACCTTGCCGGATGCGAGGAGGTATGCGGCATGAAGGCGGTTTCAACTGGTCTTGTGCTAATCATTGGGTTTTTGACATTGGCCTATTGGCAGGCTTATACGAATTATTCATGGAATCAAAAAGTGACCAAGACCGTACAAACACCGGATGGCTTTGTTGCCGCCTCTAGTGTTGGGCGTATGGTTGTTTCTGAAAAGGTTAGTCTTGGCATTGCTGATCTTCATCAAGATGATTTAAGGTTTGCATAAATGCGTATTGCTGAGGGTTGGTTTTGAGTAATTCAGATAAACGACAGAACGAGATGGTCCGCAATGCATTTAAGTCTTTGCGGACTTCTTACATAGGCGTCGGCGTTGTAAGTATGGTGATTAATTTACTGATGCTGACGGGGCCTTTGTTTATGTTACAGGTCTATGACCGCGTGTTGGCAAGTGGTTCGGTGCCAACACTCGTTGTGATTAGTTCTTTGGCAATTGGGCTCTATGTTTTCTATGGCATGCTTGAGGCTTTTCGCGGCAGAATTTTAGCACGTATAGGTCAGCGTGTAGATGCGCAATTGTCCGCCGAGAGTTATGATATCTCAACAAACCTACCATTGTTGCTTGGTCCAAAGGCCACACAGTTACGTCCTGTGCAAGACTTGGATACATTACGGCAGTTTTTATCTGGGCCGGGGCCAGCAGCAATCTTTGATGTTCCATGGATGCCACTTTATCTCTGTATTGTCTTTCTTTTCCATCCTTTGTTGGGCTTTATTGCCTTAGGCGGCGGCGTAATCATTTGCATATTGATTGGCCTCAAAGAGATTGTCTCTCGTAAGCCAGTACAAGAGTTCTCGCGTGAGAATAGTCGCCGTGCAAATCTTGTAGAGATTGCTCGTAGAAACGCTGAAGTCGTGCGTGCCATGGGGATGATGCCGTCGCTTAAAAAACGTTGGGATTTACGCAATGGTGAATACCTTGACAAACAACGTGTTACAGTTGATCGAGCTGGAACTTTTGGCACGACTGTTAAGACGTTTAGATTGTTGTTGCAGTCAGCTGTTTTAGGTGTTGGCGCGTGGCTTGCCATTGGGCAAGAAGTATCGCCCGGTATTATGATTGCAGCATCGATTATGACCTCTCGTGCTTTAGCACCTATTGAACAGGCCGTTGCGCATTGGTCTGGGTTTGTCGCGGCTCGTCAGAGTAAAAAACGCCTTCAGGATGTTATTGAACAACGTGCTGATACTGATGATGTCATGGAGTTGCCTATTCCAACGAATACGCTCAATGTTAGTCAATTGGCCTGCGGTCCTGCGGGCAGTAGGCAAATTGTTGCTCAAGGTATTGCGTTTGATCTTGAAGCTGGTGATGGACTTGGTATCATTGGTCCATCTGGTTCTGGTAAATCTACCGTAGCTCGTGCTATTGTTGGTGTAACGCCTGCTTTAAAAGGTGCGATCCGATTTGATGGTGCTGAGTTGGAACAGTTTGCACCCGAACGTGTAGGGCAATTCATTGGCTACCTACCGCAAGACATTCAGTTGTTTGATGGCTCAGTCAATGAAAACATCTCGCGCTTTATGGAAAATGCAGAGCCTGAGGCAGTAATTGAGGCTGCTAAGCTTGCTGATGTATACCAGATGATTATCGCATTACCTGATGGATTTAACACTATGATTGGTGTTTCTGGTTATACGTTATCTGCGGGGCAACAACAGCGAATTGCTTTAGCGAGGGCGCTTTATAAGAACCCATTTCTGGTCGTTCTGGATGAGCCGAATTCAAACCTGGATGCCGAAGGCGAGGGTGCGCTCACCAATGCTATTAAATCCCTGCGAGAGGCAGGGTCGATTGTTATCGTTATTGCTCATAGACCAAGTGCTATTGCAGCAGTGAATAAAGTATTGGTGATGAAAGACGGTCAGCAAATGGCCTTCGGTCCCAAGGAAGAAGTTTTGCAAAAAGTTATCGCTCCTGTTCAGGTAAAGAGTACAAGCTAAGAGATAGATGATGGAAAAAGCTGAACTAGATAAAACCCTAAAGTCCAGTGTTCGTACGCATGTTTTGATGTCGTTCGCCATTATTTTTTTATTGCTTGGTGGAATTGTTGCTTGGGCCACAATGACTGAGATTGCCGGCGCTGTTGTCGCTTCCGGTACAGTTGTGGTGGAAAGTAATATCAAACAAGTTCAGCACCAAGAAGGTGGGACTGTTCAGAGTATCCATGTAAGGAACGGCGATGTTATCGGCGTCGGCGATCTTCTTATTGGATTGGATGATACTGTAACACGGGCAAATCTTGCAGTGGTTACAAAACAGCTTGATAGCCTTTATGCTCAAGAGGCACGTCTTATTGCCGAACAGGATGGTTTAGCCGTGATTAAGTTCTCCGATGAGCGGGCTGATGATGCCGTTAGAGCAACCTCCATTGAGATCATCAAAGACAGTCAGCAACGGTTGTTTGAAGCACGACGTAATTCTCTCAATGGGCAAAAGCAACAGCTCGGCGAACAAATCGTTCAGTTTGAAAAGCAGATTGAGGGTTATCAAGCACAAAAAAAATCGAAAGTTACTGAGACTGAGTTTGTTACAAAAGAATTGGAAGATCTTGATGGCCTACTCTCGCAGCAATTGGTCTCAGCTAGCCGTGTTTCGGTACTCAATCGTGAGAAGGCTCAGCTTGAGGGCGAGTTAGGTGGTTTTACAGCTCAGATTGCGCAAACGAAAGAAGCAATCAGCGAACGCAATATGCAGATATTGCAACTGGATGAAGATTTTTTAGCAAGCGTTTTACAACAGTTGCAAGATACCCGGGTTCAAATCGCCCAACTGGAAGAACAAAGTATTGCAGCACAAGATCAGCTTACGCGCATTGAAATTAGAGCGCCACGGTCGGGACTTGTACATAACCTAAATGTCCACACGATCGGGCAGGTGATAGCCTCAGGTGAGGTCACCATGCTGATCGTGCCACAAGATGATGAACTCATTATCGAGGCACAAGTCCAACCGATCAATATTGATCAGATCGCTGCTCATCAGCAAGCAACCATCCGCCTACCAAGTTTTGATCAGCGAACAACGCCAGAACTAAAGGCAAATGTAAAAACCATCTCAGCCGATCTTCTTCAGGACGAAGTAACGGGTTTGAGTTTCTATCAAGTTCGCTTGGTTATTCCCGAAGAGGAGCTTTCCAAGCTAGGTGATAAAATCCTAGTACCCGGCATGCCTGTTGAAGCATTCATTAAAACAGAGGATAGGACTGTGATCTCATACTTGACAAAACCAATCACCGATCAGATAAAACATGCGATGAGAGAGCGGTGAAATTATTCACATGATTGCTTAAGAGGGCTACAACATCGGGTAAGTGCAATTGAATGCCGCTAAATGACATTTAGTTCCCGTTAAATAGCAATTGAAACCCATTTAACAATAGCGCAATCCCGTATAGTGGCAATCCGATCCCACGTTACGACAATCGTATCCCGCCTAACGACAATCACAAACGTAGAAAATCCCAACTAACAGTCCAAAAGGCAGTGGATTGCCACTTAACGGGAACTCTAATATTCTGCATAAGTGATTGATTGTGCGTCTTAAAATCGAGAAATTGCCAAATGCAGTAAGAATTGACCTGTTTTGCGAAGATTTGACCGAAACAGGCAGAACAGGAATAACGTACAAGAGACTATTTAGTTTGGGATTGTGTACACAGCCACCGCATTTTCTGTTTTGTAATCCAATTGGGAGTTTGTATTTGCTTGTCGGTTTTTTCTACTATTTGTGCCGTTTGATGAGAAATTGCCTTATTTGGGCGCGCAGTAAAGATTATAGAGCGTTTCCATAACGGTTGAGACCTCAATACCATTTAAAGAATAGAAGATAGTTTGAGCCTCACGTCTTGTTTTCACAAGTTCTGCCGTTCGTAGTTTTTTTAAATGATGAGACATGCCGGGTTGGGACATGCCAACTTGCTCCGATAGATCCAGAACGCTCTGTTCACCATTTAACAGAATACATAGGATGCGTAGCCTCGCTGGCTGAGATAGCATTTCCATAAGATTGGCTGCTTGAGCAATTTTAGGTTCAAGCTCTTTTATGTCCAAATTCATATATAGTCCTTGCATATTCGTGATTGTTTATATAAGAGATATTTTATATAAGCAACATGAAAGGTTTATTATGTTCAAATCATCTAATGTCGGTACGTCAGATCGTCTTATCCGTGTTATTCTTGGCGTAGCCCTTCTTCTTGCACCTTACTTATTCGTTTCTTCCTTCTTGGCCAACCCAATTATGCGCTGGGTAATGTTGATCGCTGGCGCTGTATTAATATTCACCGCAATAATGCGATTTTGTCCACTCTATCGCTTATTTGGACTAAATAGTTGTAAGGCTAAGGACGTTTAGAATGGAATCTGTTACCGAATTTACGCCTTGGACCTCATTGGGTGGAGGTGTTCTGATCGGAATATCCGCCATATTATTGATGGCTTTCCATGGGCGAATTGCCGGAATGACAGGTATTATGACCGGTCTTATCCCACCTTTCGTATCCGATTGGGGCTGGCGAGCCGCATTTTTGTTGGGCGCTATCATAGCTCCAATGGTCTTTATCCAGCTTGGAGGGACGGTGCCATTTGCTGTTCCGGTATCTTCTTTTGCGTTGATGGTCGGAGGATTCATCGTTGGTGTAGGGGTTTTCTTCGGTTCAGGCTGCACGAGCGGGCACGGTGTCTGCGGGATGGCGCGGTTCTCACCCAGATCAATCGCAGCAACTATTGTTTTCATGATCACGTGCTTCATAACAGTTTACTTTGTTCGTCACGTAATGGGGCTATAGTAATATGAAACTATTTTCAGCGTTAATTATAGGTGCGATTTTTGGCATTGGGATTGCTATATCCGGCATGGCTAACCCGGCAAAAGTATTAAACTTTTTTGATTTCGCCGGATCTTGGGATCCGAGTTTACTATTTGTTATGGGCGGCGCGTTGGTGACAACGGCGATCGGATACCAAATTGTTTTTCGCAGTCAATCGAAATCCTTACTGGGTGCGCCGTTCTCAATTCAGGTTAAGAATGTCATTGATGCGCGATTACTTATGGGATCAGCATCATTCGGTGTTGGCTGGGGTATAGCCGGATTTTGTCCGGGCGGTGCAATACCGGCACTTGGTCTAGGTTATTCACAAACATATATTTTTGTGGTCGCGCTTGTCGCAGGCATAGCGTTTGCAAGAACAGTCAGCAATAGAGCTTTGAAAACAGCCTAATGAGGACAGTATTTGGGCTAAAGCAGTATCTACATTCATAAAGTTGTATTTTAAATATATCTTACTGTGTTCAGAAAAATGAAAGGATAGTCAAATGAATTCCTACCCTGTAAATATGGATAGTAAGCCAGAGGTTGAGGCTTTTTTTGATGAAGCAACAAATACGATCAGTTATGTTGTTAAAGACCCAACGTCGAGTTCATGCGCGATTATCGATTCAGTTATGGATATTGATTATGCCGCAGGACGCATCACTTACCAACACGCCGACATGATTATTGCATATATTCAATCCAATAACCTTCAATTGGAATGGATTATTGAAACCCATGTTCATGCGGATCACTTATCTGCAGCACCTTACATTCAGCAAAAGCTGGGTGGTAAAATCGGTATCGGGGATAAGATATTAGTGGTTCAGGATACATTTGGAAAAGTGTTTAACGAAGGAACCGAGTTTCAACGTGATGGATCGCAGTTTGATGCGTTGTTTAAAGATGGTGATACCTACAAGATAGGTAATCTCGAGGCCTTCACAATTTATACGCCCGGCCACACACCGGCCTGCATGGTTCATGTAATGGGGAACGCTACATTTGTCGGGGACACGCTGTTTATGCCAGATGGAGGTTCTGCGCGCGCTGATTTTCCAGGTGGAGATGCGCATGAGCTGTACGATTCAATAATGAAAATTTTAGAACTACCTGACGAGATGCGCCTGTTTATGTGCCATGACTATGGTCCTAACGGCAGAGATATTCAGTGGGAAACAACTGTTGGCGATGAGAAGAAATATAACGTTCATGTTGGAGCCGGAAAAACAAAAGAAGAATTTGTAAAGTTTAGAACAGAGCGCGATGCGCAGCTTGATATGCCTAAACTCATTATCCCGTCTTTACAGGTTAACATGCGGGCTGGCGACCTCCCTAAGGATGAAGATGGGAATCCGGTTCTTAAAGTGCCTGTGAATAGCCTTTAATCTGGCTGCACATAAATAACAAGGTCGGGAATTTAGTAGGGGAGTGCGGTATATGGATATTAAGAAGATAAGCGATCAACTGTCAGTTAGCGGGCAAGTTTTGCCCGGCGATATTATCGCGCTTAAGAAGGGTGGCTTTAGATCTATTATCTGTAATCGGCCTGACGGGGAGGGGGCGGATCAACCAACTTATAATGAGATTGAGGCTGCAGCTAAGAAAGCTGGTATTCAGGCAAGGCATATCCCTGTTACGGCAGGTAAAGTTCGCGATCAGGAAGTGAGTGCATTTGGTGTTGCCTTGCGTGAACTGCCCGGACCAGTATTTGCTTATTGTCGTACAGGAACACGCTCGGCGACATTATGGTCGCTCAATGAGGGAGCGAACCAAACGCCAATCCCGGATATATTAAGTGCAACAAAAGCTGCAGGCTATGATATGAATGGTGTGGTTCGACGTATTGCAAACGGTGGCAAAACACCGACGGATGTCGCTGATACTACTCATGATATTGTTATCGTTGGCGGCGGAGCAGGTGGTATTTCGGTTGCGTCAAGCTTGCTTGTCCGTTCCAATGATCTTGATATTGCAATTATTGATCCGGCCGATGTGCATTATTATCAACCTGGTTGGACTATGGTTGGGGGCGGTATTTTTAATGCTGATCAAACCGCCAAAACTATGGCATCTATCATTCCGTCAGGTGTTAAGTGGATCAAGGCCGCTGTTTCTGCGTTTGAGCCAGATAATAATGCGGTAATTCTTGATGGATGTCGTGTCGTAAAATATAAACGCCTCATTGTCGCGCCTGGATTGAAGTTAAACTGGAATGGCATTGAAGGCCTTACCGATACTCTAGGTCGTAATGGTGTAACATCAAATTACAGATATGATCTCGCCCCTTATACATGGGAGCTAGTCCAAAATCTAAAAACTGGACGTGCCCTTTTCACCCAGCCGCCTATGCCTATTAAATGTGCTGGCGCACCTCAGAAAGCTTTATATTTATCCGCTGACTATTGGTTTAAAAATAGGGCGATTTCAAATATCGATATTGAGTTCTACAATTCTGGTGGCGTGCTATTTGGAGTTAAAGAATATGTTCCCGCTTTGATGGATTACATCGAGCGTTATGATGCCAAATTAAATTTTATGCATACTTTAACGAAAGTCGATGGGTCCAATAAAAGAGCCTGGTTTAATAAAGTCGATGGTGAGGGAAATACTGAACTCATTGAGGCAGAGTTTGACATGTTGCACGTGGTGCCACCTCAAATAGCGCCAGATTTTATTCGGGCTTCGCCTTTGGTGGATGAAAATGGGTGGATTGATGTAGATCAAGCCACACTGCGTCATAAAGCCTACGATAATATATGGTCTTTGGGTGATGTTATGAATGCGCCAAATGCCAAAACCGCTGCGGCTGCACGTGCGCAAGCACCCGTTGTCGCTAACAATATTATGTACGATGTAGGGCAAGCTGAGGGATTGTCCCACTATAATGGTTATGGTTCATGCCCGCTGACAGTTGAACGCGGGAAAATTGTTTTGGCGGAGTTTGGTTACGGTGGCAAACTTTTGCCAAGTTTCCCCAGCTGGATGCTCAATGGACAAAAACCATCGCGGATGGCTTGGCTTCTGAAAGAAAAGATCCTGCCACCAATTTATTGGAAGGCAATGCTGAAAGGTAAGGAATGGTTGGTCAAACCAGAAGCTATTACGGTCGCGAAAGATTAGTTTTATTGAGTTTGAACCACAAAGGTTAGCTGTGGTTCTTATTGAGGTTCCCAGATCATGTTGCAAAAATGAAATCGGTTAGTCTGTCAAATTATCTGCCCATTTTGCAATGGGGTAGGACCTACAATCAAGCTACTTTAGTCAATGATTTGGTCGCTGCGGTTATTGTAACTATCATGCTCATACCGCAATCATTGGCTTACGCATTGCTTGCTGGTTTGCCTGCAGAGATGGGTCTGTACGCGTCCATTATTCCGATTGCGCTTTATGCAATTTTCGGTACAAGCCGAGCATTGGCGGTTGGTCCAGTAGCGGTGGTCTCTCTTATGACTGCGGCAGCAATCGGCAAAATCGCGTTGCCGGGAACATCTGAATATGTCATTGCAGCAATTACTCTTGCATTCCTGTCCGGTATATTTCTTCTATTGATGGGTGTTTTGAAGCTCGGTTTTCTTGCAAATTTTCTTTCTCACCCAGTGATTGCGGGTTTTATTACCGCATCTGGCATTATTATCGCTGCCAGCCAGCTCAAACATATTCTAGGTATCCAGGCCAATGGCCATAATCTATTAGAGCTTGTCGTATCACTCATTAAAAATGCGGTCGATGCAAACTGGTTTACCGTTGGTATTGGTGTAACCGCGACAGTATTTTTATTCTGGGCGCGTAAAGGCATTAAACCGCTTCTGTTGAAGTTAGGAGTTCCCGTTTGGTTTGCCAGAATAGGGGCAAAGGTTGGTCCTGTTTTTGCAGTTGCAGCGACCATTTTAGTCGTTTGGTTGTATGATTTGGGTGCACGTGGCGTGGCCTTGGTCGGGGATGTTCCTCAAGGTTTGCCGCCGTTGACTATTCCTTCATTTTCGCAAGAGCTTTGGGTGAGTTTGATAGGGTCAGCTGTTTTAATATCAGTGATTGGCTTTGTGGAATCCATATCGGTTGCCCAGACCCTTGCCGCTAAAAAGCGATTGCGTATTAATCCAGATCAAGAATTAATCGGGCTTGGCAGTGCTAACATTGGTGCAGCTTTTTCAGGCGGCTTTCCGGTAACCGGTGGGTTCTCTCGATCAGTTGTCAATTTTGATGCGGGAGCTGATACACCCGCTGCAGGAGCTTATACTGCCGTTGGACTTGCGCTTGCATCGCTATTTCTAACTCCGCTCATTTACTTTTTACCCAAGGCTACATTGGCAGCAACAATTATGGTTGCAGTTTTATCTTTGGTTGATTTTTCTATTCTTAAAAAAACGTGGGCCTACTCAAAAGCTGATTTCATAGCGGTGCTGGCCACAATTTTAATCACTCTTGGGTTTGGTGTTGAGTTGGGCGTGAGTGCTGGCGTTGTCATTTCCGTTCTTATTCACCTTTATAAATCCTCCAAACCTCATATGGCTGTTGTTGGTCAGGTCCCCGGTTCAGAACATTATCGCAATGTGTTGCGACATGAAGTTATAACTCATCCTAACATCATTACGGTTCGTATTGATGAAAGTCTTTATTTTGCCAATGCACGTTTTTTGGAAGATGCAATATATAATCTGGTGGCAAATAAAGACGAGGTGAAACATGTGATTTTATTGTGTTCAGCCGTCAATGCAATCGACATGAGCGCACTGGAATCCATTGAAGCGATCAACGAACGCCTAGTTGATCTCGGTATTAGTTTTCATCTTAGCGAAGTAAAAGGCCCTGTTATGGATCGCCTCATGCGAGCCTCTTTTCAAGAGCATCTATCGGGTGAAATTTACCTATCACAACATCAAGCCGTTTTAGAGTTATCGAAAACGTGTTTGAAGAATAACTGCAAATAGGTGATGCGGGTTTGCAGTCCTCCCATAAGCATCAAACAGCAAAAAATGGAGTACAAGATGACATTACGAATTGGCGATATCGCCCCTAATTTTGACGTCGAAACCACCAAAGGGAAAATTAACTTCCACGATTGGATTGGGGGTAGTTGGGCATTCTTCTTCAGTCACCCGGCGGACTATACCCCCGTTTGCACAACTGAGATGGGTCGTACAGCACAACTGGCTGATGAATTTAAAAAGAGAAATACCAAACCAATTGGCCTCTCGACCGATACGATTGAAGAGCATAATACATGGATTTTGGATGTTAATGATACGCAAAATACCAACTTAACATTCCCTATTGTTGCTGATGCGGATCTAAGCATAGCAAAGCTCTATGACATGATACATCCGTCAGAAAGTGAGACCGCTGCGGTGCGTAGTGTGTTTATTATTGATCCTAACAAAAAAATCAGATTAACAATGACATATCCTATGTCTGTTGGGCGGAACTTTGATGAAATCCTACGCGTGATTGATGCCCTGCAGTTGGGTGATGAAAAGCATGTTGCAACACCCGCAGATTGGCGCTCTGGTGATAAGGTTATCATTCCACCTTCTATCAATAACGAAGAAGCAAAAGATATCTTTCCACAAGGGTGGGATGAAGTAAGATCCTACCTCCGGTTTACAGAAGTATAGTTTAGTTTTCTCAGAAGAAATAAGCGCGCCATATGTAACGCATATTTATGGCGTGCTTTTATAAGCAGTAGGTCTTAATCGAGGCAAAGTGCTGTATTAATGCGACCCATCAATTCGTTGCGGTTTGAGGCAATATCGGCAACTGTTAAGCCATCCAAAACCGCCATGAATGCCTCTGTTGCTTTGGTCATCGCCTTTGAAAGCTTGCATATACCCATAAGCGGGCAGGTATTCGTGTCTGGGTTAAAGCACTCAACAACATCCAGTGGACCTTCTGTTAGCCGAACAACGTCACCGACAACAATTTTATTGGCGTCCTTCGCTAACCTGAAGCCACCATTTCGGCCACGAACTGTTTCCACATAACCTGCTTTGCCGAGTTCATGCACGATTTTGACGATATGTGGTCGAGACAATTTATGAGCATTTGCGACATCGTCCACGCGTATGAGGTTTGGCGTATGCATTGCTGCTAACTGAAGTGAGCGGAGTGCATAATTTGAATAGCTTGTTAATTTCATGGATTTTCTGCAATTTTGTGCGACAATTTGTTATTGGTGGTGTGCGACAATAAGTTATATATTAAATATTGTTTTTAGCTACAAGCATGATTAAACTTATATTTATTATAGAACTTTAATTGTTGTTTGGAGCGATCAATGTTTTTTGATTTAAGCGCAGAGTTCCTAGCCCGCCTTCAATTTGCATTTACAGTCTCATTTCATATTATTTTTCCAGCGTTCTCTATTGGTTTAGCAAGCTTTCTAGCTGTGTTGAACGGGCTTTGGCTTTGGAAAAAAGAGGCTAAATATCTCGTCCTATTTAATTACTGGTCGAAGATTTTTGCGTTAGCTTTTGGCATGGGTGTCGTGTCAGGTATCGTCATGTCATATCAATTTGGCACCAATTGGAGTGTTTTCTCTGATATTACAGGGCCAATCCTCGGCCCTCTCATGGCTTATGAAGTCTTGTCAGCATTCTTCCTTGAGGCAGGATTTCTTGGTATCATGCTTTTTGGCCGTGAGCGCGTTGGTCCAAGCTTGCATATGTTCGCAACAATCATGGTTGCTTTTGGAACTTTAATGTCAGCAACTTGGATTCTGTCTGTGAATTCTTGGATGCAAACTCCACAGGGTTATCTGATCAATGAAGTTGGTCAATTTGTGCCCGATGATTGGTGGGCGATAGTATTCAATCCTTCATTTCCTTATCGCCTGGCACATATGGTGCTTGCTGCCTTTTTAACTGTTGCGTTTGTGGTCGGTGGGGTTGGTGCTTGGCATCTTCTGAAAAAGCAGACAGGACCGGCTACCAAAACAATGTTTTCGATGGCTATGTGGATGGCCGCAATTGTAACGCCTGTGCAAATCTTTGCAGGTGATTTACATGGTTTGAACACATTAGAATATCAACCGGTCAAAATAATGGCTATAGAAGGCCATTATGAAAGCCATCCTGAGGGCGCACCACTCATTCTATTTGGTCTACCCAATGCAGAGAAAAAGCGGGTCGATTACGCCTTAGAAATTCCAAAACTTTCGAGCTTGATATTAAAGCATGACCTAAACGCACCGCTTGATGGGCTTGATACGGTACCTGATAAAGACGAACCGCCTGTTGCCATTGTTTTTTGGAGTTTTCGAATTATGGTCGCAATTGGTTTTGCGATGTTAGGCGTTGGTCTGTGGAGCCTTTGGGCGAGATGGCGTGGCATGATCTATTCATCTAAGTGGCTCCATAGGACGGCCCTCCTTCTCGGTCCAAGCGGCTTTGTTGCCGTACTTGCAGGGTGGATCACTACGGAGGTTGGTCGACAACCATTTACTGTTTACGGGTTGCTCAGAACATCCGATTCACTTGCGCCCGTTGAAGCGCCAGCGGTCGCCACATCTCTTCTGGCATTCATTGTCGTGTATTTCTTTGTTTTTGGAGCTGGTGCATTTTATATTGTCCGATTGATGAGTAAACCGCCGTCTGAAGAAGAAACAATGCTGGACGATGGTCCCCTAAGAGCAGCAGGAACAACACCCGTTATTCAAATCAAGCCATCTGTTCTTCAATCAAATAATTCGGAGCAACCATGATGATCGATCTACCTTTTATTTGGGCAGGTATTATTGCTTTCTCTGTTCTCACATATGTTATTTTGGATGGGTTTGACCTTGGGGTGGGCATACTTTTTCCTTTCGCTGACGAGAACCAAGATCGCGATATTATGATGAATTCCATTGCCCCTGTCTGGGATGGAAATGAGACTTGGCTGGTTATGGGCGGCGGCGGCTTGTTCGCGGTTTTTCCGCTCGCCTACGCTACTGTTTTACCAGCACTATATATGCCGATTATCATCATGCTGTTGGCCTTAATTTTTCGCGGTGTCGCGTTTGAATATCGCTGGCGAACTCAGCGATGGAAGCGTGTTTGGGATTTGTCATTTTTTGGAGGGTCTTTTATCGCAGCTTTTATGCAGGGCATTGCATTGGGGGCTCTCGTTCAAGGTATTGCGGTAGAAAACCGTGAGTATGTTGGTGGCTGGTGGGACTGGTTAACGCCATTTTCCCTTCTGACTGGTTTTGCGGTTGTCTCCGGTTATGCATTGCTTGGTTCAACTTGGCTTATTATGAAAACAAATGATGAATTGCAGATACGCATGCGGAATATTACCTGGATATTTGCTGTGAGTACTCTCATTTTCATTGGGCTTATTAGCATCGTAACGCCATTTCTAAATCCGGTGTATTTCGAGCGGTGGTTTGCATTTCCGACCATGATCTATACAAGCTTGGTTCCGCTCTTGGTCATTTATGCCTCGTGGAAATTATTTGTCGGGCTGATCCAGCAAAGTGATTTTGCGCCGTTTTTTTCATCTTTAGTGATATTTGTGCTTTGCTTCATCGGAATAGGAATTAGTTTCTATCCTAATATTGTACCTCCCTCTCTAACAATTTCTGAAGCCGCTGCACCTGATAGTAGTTTACTTTTTACCCTCTACGGAACGGTTGTGCTTGTGCCTCTCATATTGGGTTACACGGCATATGCCTACTGGGTTTTCCGGGGGAAAGTTGACCCACGCGAAGGGTATCACTGATGGCACAGCAAGGATCTACGCTTTTAAAGCGACTAACTGCATTTATTGGCCTCTGGCTATTAGGTGTCGCTGCGCTTGCAATTATTGCCTATGCAATTAAGCTTGTAATCTTGTAGGAAAAGGTTCTTGAAGCAACATGCAACATTAGTTGAACTCGGCGCCAATTTCTTTGACCGCTTCAAGCGTTACATATGTCGATGAGCTGGCGACATGTGGCAATGTAGATATTTGCTCGCCTAAAACACGCCGATAGGCTGTAATATCTTTCGTACGAACTTTCAGAAGATAATCAAACGACCCTGCGATCATATGGCACTGTTCAATTTCCACGATTGATTGGACTGCTTCATTAAATGCCTTGAGCGCAGCCTCGGTTGTATCGTGTAGTTTAACCTCAGCAAATGCAATATGGCTCATATCAAGTTTTACAGGGTTCAGAACCGCTCGAAAACCTAAAATAAAACCATCGTTTATTAGGCGTTTTACTCTCACACCGCAGGGGGTTTTTGACATGCCCACTTGTTTGGCAAGGTCTGTGATCGCCATTCGTCCATCGACAGATAAAATCGCGATGATTTTTTGGTCTAAAAAGTCAAGTTCACTATCTGGATCGGTTCTATGTCCATTTTTCACTAAAAAATCCCCGTATTTAAGTGTGTATGCCTAAGAAAATAAAAAACTAAGGAAAATGTTCTTTTGTAATAATGTTAGAATATTGGCAGATAAGCAAGGAATAAACCTATGAACCAATTACTCGACATCCGATCTCGTATCAGAAACTTACATATGATCGATGAAACATCCGCTCTGAAGGAGCTGTCTAGGGATCATGGTTTAGGCGATAAAAGTCGTGCAGAGGTTTCTGCTGGAGCCGCTGAGTTGGTTCGAAATATTCGTAAAGCAAGTAATCCCGGCCTTATGGAGGTATTCCTTGCTGAATACGGCTTGTCGACGCAAGAAGGTATTGCATTGATGTGTCTTGCAGAAGCGTTGCTTCGTGTTCCAGATGCGCACACAATTGATGAGCTGATCGAAGATAAGATCGCACCGTCTTCGTGGGGTGAGCATCTTGGACAATCCAGTTCATCACTTGTTAATGCCTCTACGTGGGCGCTTATGTTAACTGGTAAAGTTCTGCAAGAACCTGAATCTGAAGGGCTTGCAGATACTTTGCATGCTGCAGTACGCCGACTTGGCGAACCATTGATCCGCACCGCGGTTAAAAGAGCAATGAGAGAGATGGGGCATCAGTTCGTGCTGGGCCAGACGATATCAGAGGCAGTTAAACGTGGCCAAGCGATGGAGAAGAAGGGGTTTACTTACTCCTATGACATGTTGGGAGAAGCAGCATTAACGGCAAAAGATGCGGATGCATTTTTTACTTCCTACAGTGATGCAATCAAAAAGCTTGCGCGTTATGCAAAGCATGAAGACATTCGTAAAAACCCTGGCATATCGATCAAACTTTCAGCTCTGCATCCTCGATATGAAGTTGCCCAACGAGAGAGGGTCATGAAGGAATTGGTACCACGGGTTAAGGTGCTCGCAGATATGGCCAAAGAAGCGCAAATGGGTTTAAATATTGATGCCGAAGAAGCTGATCGTCTGGACCTATCTCTTGATGTGATTGAGGAAGTCCTGCGTGCACCACAATATGCCGGTTGGAATGGATTTGGTGTTGTTGTTCAAGCCTATAGCAAACGCTGCCCTGCGGTTATTGACTGGCTTTATTCTCTCGCAAATGAGACCGATCGAAATATTATGGTTCGCTTGGTTAAAGGTGCGTACTGGGATACAGAAATCAAGCAGGCCCAGGTTGACGGTGTGAATGATTTCCCTGTTTTTACCGATAAAGCAGCAACAGATGTTTCTTACATTTGTTGTGCCCGAAAACTATTGAACTACTCTGATCGTATTTACCCGCAATTTGCCACACATAACGCCCATACGGTGAGCGCGATACTTCATATGGCTGAAAAAGGTCAGTCTTTTGAATTTCAGCGATTGCATGGGATGGGTGAAGAACTACACAAGCTTGTGCTTGATCAGGAAGGAACCCGTTGTAGAATTTATGCACCTGTCGGTGCGCATCGCGATTTGCTGGCTTATCTGGTGCGAAGACTTTTGGAAAATGGCGCTAATTCCTCTTTTGTTAATCAACTGGTTGATGAGGATGTAAGCCCGGAAACTATTGCTGAGGATCCTTTTAGAATTCTCCGAAGTGACGCGACTATTGGAAGTAAATTTGTTAAAAATCCAAATGACATCTATCAGCCAGAAAGGCTAAATTCTGTAGGTTGGGATCTGCGTAATTTTGATGATTTAGTTGCATTTAAGAAGGCCCGCGAAACGTTTAAATCCCATGAATGGATCGTAAAACCAATGATCTCTGGTTCGATTTGGTGTGACCGGCCGACAGCTGTTTATAGTCCAAATAACGCCGAAGATCAGGTAGGATTTGTAACTAAGGCTTCTCTTGAACAAGTTGAGAATGCATTGGTATCTGCAAGAAACTGGGGCAATATATCTTGTGAAAAAAGGTCCGCTATACTGAATAAAGCTGCTGATCTTTATGAAGAAAATGCCGGCGAAATCTTCGCAGCTCTTTGTCGCGAAGCAGGTAAAACTGCACTTGATGCGGTGGCAGAAATTCGCGAAGCTGTTGATTTCTTAAGATATTATGGTGCGGAAGCAATTCGACTTGGGGATTTGCCTGAGCGCGGAATTATAACGTGCATCTCACCGTGGAATTTTCCGTTGGCAATTTTTACCGGACAAATTTCTGCAGGCTTGGCCGCAGGGAATGGTGTGTTGGCAAAACCGGCCGATCCAACCCCGATCATTGCATCTATCGGTGTTCGTTTGATGCATAAAGCAGGCGTCCCAAAGGCAGTTTTACAGCTCATTCCAGGCAAGGGTTCTGTTGTGGGTGCGAAATTGACCACTGATAAACGCATTAATGGGATTTGTTTCACAGGCTCAACGGGTGTTGCGCAGATGATCTATCGTGACTCGGCGGCCAAACTGGAACCCGATTCCACATTTATTGCGGAAACTGGAGGTCTTAATGCGATGATCGTTGATTCAACAGCACTTCCAGAACAAGCAGTTAAAGACATAGTGGATTCCTCGTTCCGCTCTTGCGGCCAACGCTGCTCCGCCTTGCGTATGTTATATTTACAAAAAGATATTGCTGATGGGTTTCTGGAAATGCTCTATGGCGCTATGGATGAATTGGAAATTTCAGACCCATGGAACATGTCATCTGATGTTGGTCCGGTCATAACAGCATCAGCTCGTCGCGAGATTGTCGATCATATTGATCAAGCTAGGGCGGAAGGTACTTTACTTAAACAGTTGGATGCACCGCAGGACAGTTTGTTCGTAGGGCCAGCCGTCATCAAGGTCGGCGGTGTCTTGTCTCTCGAAAAGGAGATATTTGGTCCTGTTCTCCATATTTGCACGTTTGAGGCAACAGAGATCGACCAGATTATCTCTGATATCAATGCAAGTGGCTATGGTCTGACTTTCGGCCTGCATACTCGTATTGATGATCGAGTCGAATACATTACGAGCAAAATTAATGTAGGTAATATTTATGTAAATCGAAATCAGATCGGCGCGGTTGTTGGATCGCAGCCATTCGGAGGAGAGGGGCTTTCTGGAACAGGTCCAAAAGCGGGTGGCTCGCATTATGTGAGGCGTTTCAAGCGCCTTACTCTACCGGAACATGATTTTGTTGAAGGCAATGAAGTTGAGGTTAGCAGAGTGCAAACGGCTTTAAATGAAGCCGTCACTGATACACATACCGCTCTTGAAACCATCGATATGCCGGGTCCGACCGGAGAGTCTAACAGATGGTCAATTTTCGCCAAAGGCACCATTTTATGTTTGGGTCCAACTGCATCTCTTGCGGAAAGTCAGATGGAGATTGCCCATGAAATGGGTTGCGCCGCTGTAGGCGTGGCGCCGGGTCTTACAGGTGACAACACTATATCTGGAGTCCTTCCTAGGGCGGCATTATCAGAGTTAAAGGGGTTCGAGGCCGTTGCATTATGGTCTGATCGAAACGACCTTCTAGCAGCCCGTCAAGCGCTTGCCAGCAGAGACGGTGCGCTTCTGCCACTCATCGCAACTAATGATATGAAGGATTTATGCTTATTAGAGCGTCATCTTTGTATTGATACAACAGCGGCGGGAGGTAATACTTCACTTCTGGCTGCCCAATAGAAGCTTATCATGAGGGTCGAAGTGGTCGGTTAACAGCCAGGTCATTACCTGGTTAGCGTTATAATGTTAGATTTGAGTGCGATTTTTCATATGCAAGTGCTGCTGCAAAGAGATCTTCCAATGCTGTTCCAACTGATTTGAAAACTGTGATTTCACTATCGTTTTTACGCCCAGCGTGTTTCTGTCGAGTAAGATCAAACAAATCAGCCAGAATGTCGTTTTCGGAAATTATGCCATCCGCAATTGGTTGAACGATATCACCTGCTTCTTTCATAGCTCCAGCCCGCGTATCTACAAAGATGTTTGCCCGTCGCATAACCTCGTCATCACTTTCACGCATATCTGGCTTAAATGCTCCGACCAAATCTAGGTGAGTACCTGGCCGCAACCATTCTCCTTTTACCAAAGCTGTCTTAGATACCGTTGCGCAAGATATAACATCCGCTGATTTAGCTGCCTCCTCCAAATCGGATACCGCTGTAGCGTTTAAACCAAATTCAAACAAAGATTTGGACATCTCTTGTGCTTTATCTAATCGACGCCCCCAAATAGAGATTTTTTTAATGGGTCGGACTGCACAATGAGCTTGCACAAGCGATTTTGACAAGCCTCCTGTGCCAACCACCAATAAGTGAGACGCATCTGATCGCGATAGATATTTCGATGCCAATGCAGAGGCCGCTGCCGTTCTTCTATTTGTAAGTACTGCGCCATCAATCAACGCTATTGTCTGGCCATCAGTAGCTTGAATTAATTGATAATTTGCTGAAACCGCCGGTAAGCCTCGGGCCCCGTTTTCCGGCACAACAACCGCGGTCTTGATGCCCAGATATTTCCCCGGAATCCAGGCAGGCATAAGAAGCAGAGTGCCATCAAGCTCTCCCGGAATTTGAAAATCATGATGATGTCTTACGGGCATTTCACAGCCTGCTTCAAACCCTTTTTGTAGCGCTTCAACCAGTTCAGGCCACGCGAGTGCTTCTTGAGTTGCTTGTGCATCAAGGATGATCATTTATTAAGCTTTCATTCTTGTAATTTTCTAAACTCTACACGAAAATTAGGAGTAGCCAAGTGTGTATTCGGGTGTTGTGTTGTTTGAAACTGAATACTCCAGCCAAATGAATGCAGTTTGTTGTTTAAGAAATAATGAAATTTACAAATCATACCTCTTGACCTCAACCATACTTGAGAAATTAACCTGTAGAGAGAATTGAAAATTAAAGCAGTTAATAAGAGGTGCAACTATGAGAATTTCCAATATTAAAGTGTGTGCATGGTCGAAATGCACATGATTCGCTATTTCATCTTTGTCAACTTTTTATCCTCTGTTTCGATAGGAGTTTTTTTAATCGCTCTGCCTTGGTTGATCATAAAAACACAAGGTAGTGATTCACTTATCGCTGTTAATGCAGCGGCGATGATGTTTCTTTTTTTGCTGCGCAAGAGAAGTGGCATCTTGGTAGATTCAATCTCCCGAGCTGGATTATTCGCTACAGCAATGCTTCTAATGGCTTTGTTTCTCGCAATTTTGGCCTTTCAACCGGACAATGTGGTGTTATTGCTCGGCGTATTTTTCTTTGGCCATATCTATCTGTTTTTTTATTATGTCATTCGTTCCGCGATCACTCGTGACATTGTGCCTGATGGACAGTTTGGACGCTACAACGGAGTATTGGAGATAGAGGGCCAAGTATCGACCTTTGTGGCGGGAGGATTAACGGCGTATATCTTCGCGCAAAATATTGCTTCATTGTCGCTGGTATTTGGATGCGCTGCGGCAGGGATGATTATTTCAGCATCGATCGTATTGATGAAGTTACACATAAATGTACCTAGTGCTCAGAAAGAAATTGAGCCAGATGGATCAGCCTACAAGCAATATCCATTATCATTACTGCTTCTGTCTTATTGTGGAAGCGTGCCTTTTATTTGTGTTATGCTTTTGAATATAATTAAGCCAATTGTGATAGTAGATTTTCTTCAATATTCCGGCGAAGTTTTAGCGCTTACAAGCGTTTTTTATACGGTAGGTGCAATCACCGCCGGTACACTCGGAAGCAGAAGTTGGATTGAAACAGCCAGCGAGAGGGTGGTTTTTCTAACCTTAGTAATCTTTCTTCTCTCTTGTGCTTTGTTGGTCATTAATTCGTCCGCGATGATGCTCTACTTTAGCTCAATCATATGGGGAGTGAGTAATGGTCTTAGTCGTATAACGTGGCAGACAGCGGCTATGAACAAAGTTGGTACACAAGATATTGGTAAATTTCTTTCTTCTATTTCTGCCGGCGTTGGCGTTGGTCGTATTTGTTTGCTGCTAACATATTGGGCTCTAATGTCGCTGTGGGGCGGATATGAGTTATCCTTTATTTACTTAGCGGCTATTTGTGCGACGGGACTCATAGTCTTTGTAGCTGGCTGTGGCATTAATGTAATTGCTGACCGCGACGCCAAACATTCTTAATCTCATTTTTTGTACCAATATGGATGATATCTGCACTGGCACCAGAATTTAGAGTTCCTATATGCCCAGAGATTCCCATACACTGAGCGGGGTAAAGAGTTGCCATTCGTATGGCTTCTTCCGGATCCATGTCGGTTAGTTTTTGAATGTTCAATACAGCAGATATCATATCGAGATCTGCTCCTGCCAGAGTTCCATTTTCAAGAGTAAGTATGCCGTTGTTTCGATAAATCGTGCGATCATTCAGTGTAAAACTGGTGAGGTCTGTTCCGATTGTGGACATTGCATCGGTCACCAAGAAGGCCTTGCCGGGGCCTCGTTTTGCTGCAAGCGCAATAGATAAGGGGGCAGGGTGTACATGATGCCCATCGGCGATAAGTCCGCAGAAGAATGCTCCCTCGTTGATTGCAGCTCCCACTAAACCAGGTTCGCGATGCGTGAGTGGGCTCATGGCATTGAAAAGATGTGTCGCGCATGTTGCGCCGGATTCTGAAGCTTCAACGGCTTGTTCATACGTACAATTTGTGTGCCCCAAACTGACAATGATGTTTGCCTCAGAGAGTACTTTAATCTGTTGCAACGTGACTGTTTCAATGCCAACTGTGATCATTAGGTTTGGCAGGTTTTTGCAACCATCTATCAAAAGCTTTACGTCTTCATCTGTCATTTTGCGAATAAGTGACGGGTCATGGGCACCTTTTTTTTGTGTAGATAGGTGCGGCCCTTCAAGATGCAGGCCCAAGAAACCGGGAACATTTTGTTTGTGCGCTTCGATACCTGCTTCAATAGCTCGTTTTGTGTTATCAAAATCATCTGTGATAAGTGTCGGTAACAGTGAGGTTGTGCCAAATTTTGCATGTGCGTCACAGATCGTTCGAATACCATCGATGGTCGGCTCATCATTGAGTAGAACTCCACCACCGCCATTGACCTGTAGATCAATAAAGCCAGGAGTAAGTGTACCTCCATCAACTGAAATCACTTCATATTCTGAAGGTACTTCGTGGTCGGCTACAATCGCAACGATTTTACCATCTGAAAGTAACAGCGCGCTGTTCTTGTGGGTTTTCTCCGCATCAAAAATATTGGCACCAATGATTGCTTTATTATTCATAATGTTTTCGTAACTTTCCGTAACTTCGGTGGAATATCAGGATTGAAGCCCTTGTCCCGCGAAAGTTGTTATGAGTTTCGGGTTCAAATCTCTCATGGCGTCCGCTGCTTTTTGGATTTTGTTTTTCGGGTCACTGAGAAGTCGCTCGATTGCGAGAGGGATTTCTTCTATCTCCTTACGCATATCTGTTTTACTGACGATGTTTAGCATTCTAATTCTCGTTTGAAATCTGCATCTCGGCAACGAAATCATATGCGTCACCTCGGTAAATAGACGATGTAAATTCAACTATCTGGCCAGAATTCGAGTATGAAATACGCTCAATGTTTAATCCGGCAACACCTTCAGGTACTGCAAGCAATTTAGCATCTTCAATTCCAATATTGGCGGCCGAAATACGTTGTATGGCTCTACTCGGTTTGTTTCCGCTCTTTTCGAGATGTGCGTATAAGGATACATCAACATTTTCTGGGTCAGGTAGAAATTGTGTTGATAGTGACGCACGTTCGATTGCCATTGGTATTCCATCAGCATGGCGCAAACGCCAAATTCTGGCTACCAACTGTGATGGTCTTAGACCCAATGCCATAATTTCTTTTGGCGAAGGAGAGGATATTCGTTTCTCTAGGAATGTGGATTTAATTTCCATTCCGCGTCGTGCCATGTCCTCGCTAAAAGAAGTTAAGCTTGAGAGTGATTGCTCGACCCGTTCTACCTTCGGTGCAACTGATGTTCCCGAACCCTGTTTTTGCACTACTAAGTTGGCCCGAACTAATTCTTGCACTGCTTTTCGAACTGTAATTCGCGAGACATCTGAAAACTCAGCTATTTCTCGTTCGGATGGTAGTGGCTCTCCAGCTTTGAAATGACCGGAACTTATTATAGTTTCAAGGTGGTCGCGTAACTGAATATAAAGAGGGCCGGCTCCTGAGCTATTCCAGTTTTCACGACTAAATATATTCTCTGATGTTGCGGTACTCAAGCTGCTACCTCCTGTTCAAATGACTGGATTGCGAGTGCTACGGCACCTTGTGTGGGGCTTTGCTTTGGTTCGCGTATTCGATGGCGCAAACTACTATTTAATAATGAGGCATATTTGCCACCCAAGCCCCCTAATAGGTGAAATTCTTGGTTTTCATCTTCTAAGGAAGCATTCAGCACTTCCTCAAGATCCGTGATTGCCTTCTCTACGATTTTTATCGCAACGGGGTCTCCAAGCTCATAGTGTTCAAAAATTTCAGGAGCGAATTTCCCGCATTCGCTTGGGCTTGCATTTTTTGCAAACTCAACAATCTGACGAGGATCGTTTCCAAATTGTTCCAATACAGATCGCGTTAGATCCGTATTTTGGCGAATTTTATCATAGCTTAACAACACGTCCTCTAATAGTGCTCGACCTATCCGCGCGCCACCGGATAGATCACTAACTAAATTCCCCCAGCCTCCGATAGAGCGTACGACGCCCTCTTTTCGGTGCATAAATACCGAACCAGTCCCAATAATGGCAGCAAAGCCATCTTCGTTGCCTATTGCTCCTTGTAAAGAAATTGCCGCATCGGAATCAATCTGAGCTTTGCGAAAGGGCAGCTGTTGCAACAAGCGATCTGAATAATCATCAAGGTTAGCACCTGCGAGGCCTAAAAAAGCAACTGAATCTTCGATGATTTTGAAGTCGAGTCCAGCTTCTGAAAGTGCAGATTTGCAGGCCGTTAGTATATTATTTCTAGCGGCATCTAAGTTTGTAACGATGTTCGCGGACCCCGACACGCCAGTACCCAGTTGCTCTCCGTGAGAATTGCAAATGAGCGCACGGCAACCTGTACCACCACCATCGACACCAATAAAATAAGTCATAAAAACCTCCAGAGGCTATAATACCAATTTAATACCATTAACCAAATAGTTTTTCAGATATTTTTTACAAACAAAAATAACTAGTTGATTTTTAACAATTAAAAATGTTTTTTCAAATTTTTGTCATAAAAATGATTAACAGCCCTAGACAAGTGGTATTAGATTGGTATTATTGTTGCAAGAGGAAACTAATATGACTAATGTTGCAGTAAAGCTTCAAACGGAGCAGCTAAATACAAAATCAATTGGGATTGACGCGCAGCCCTCAAAAGAGGTGTTGCGAGAGTTGTTGGCAGGGCAGATTTCTGCCGCCAAAAGCGTAGAAAGTGCAGTTCCTGAAATTGAAGCTGCAGCTATTGCGCTTACAAATACACTTTCATCATCCAATAAGATTATTTATGTAGCAGCAGGCAGTTCGGCCTTGATGGCGATCGCTGACGGTTTGGAGCTGCCGGGTACCTACGGCATTTCTAACGATAATATCAGAATAGTTATGGCTGGTGGCGCTGGTAGTCTTACCCAGATGCTCGGAGGGCCGGAAGATGATCGGGATCAAGGCGGTAAGGACGTTGCTGACGCAGGCATGAAGCGTGGCGATTGTGTTATTTGTCTTTCTGCCAGCGGTTCTACACCTTATGTTTTGGGGGCAATTGAAGTTGCCAAGGCAGAAGGCGCGACAGTTGTTGGGATCGCCAATAATCCTGATACGCCATTGCTTAATGAAGCTGACATATCGATATTTTTGCCAACGCCGCCAGAGGTGATCGCAGGTTCGACACGAATGGGCGCGGGTACAGCGCAAAAGGTGGCCTTGAATATGATGTCCACTCTTATGGCAATTCAACTTGGCCATGTTCATGATGGCCATATGGTCAATTTGCAAGTCGAAAATTTGAAGTTGCAAAAACGTGCTCAAGGTATGGTTAGATCTATTGCTGATTGTGACGAGGTAACTGCTAACGCAGCGCTTAGGGATGCAGATGGCAATGTAAAACTTGCGGTTCTGCTTGCAAGTGGAGCAAAAGACACAAAACAGGGAACAGAAATTCTTGAACGAAACGGTCATAAGCTAAGACCGTCTCTTTCAGAGCTATAGCAGAGCAATTCGCTCTGTCATTGAAAGCCTATTGCGGGCGTAAACTAGGGAGAATAGTCAACATGAAAACGAAAATTTTAAAATCAATTTTACTCGGTTCAACAGGGCTTGCTATGGCAACTGTTGCTGCTGCAGCAGAGGTAACAATTACGATTGAGAGCTGGAGAAATGATGATTTGACAATCTGGCAGGAAAAAATCATTCCTGCGTTTGAAGCTCAAAATCCAGAAATTAAAGTTAAGTTCACACCGTCTGCTCCTGCGGAATATAATGCTGTACTAAATTCTAAACTTGATGCTGGTTCTGCTGGTGATATTATTACTTGTCGTCCATTTGATGCATCATTGAGCCTTTATGAAAAAGGACATCTAGCATCTCTCGCGGATCTTGAAGGGATGTCAAAATTCTCTGATGTGGCCAAATCTGCTTGGATCACTGACGATGGAAAAAATCCATTTTGTGTGCCAATGGCATCGGTTATTCATGGTTTCATCTACAATAAAGAAGCTTTGGCTGATGCAGGCGTCAGCGTTCCAACTACGGAAGAAGAATTCTTCGCTGTTCTAGAAGCCATTAAAGCTAAAGGTAATTATACACCATTGGCAATGGGTACAAATGATCAGTGGGAAGCTGCCACTATGGGTTATAACAACATCGGTCCAAATTACTGGAAAGGTGAAGAAGGTCGTACGGCGCTGATTAAAGGCGAACAAAAACTTACTGATGAAGGTTGGGTTGCTCCATATCGTCAACTTGCTAAGTGGAAAGACTACCTTGGTGATGGTTTTGAAGCTCAGACTTACCCTGATAGCCAAAATCTATTCACACTTGGTCGTGCTGCAGTATATCCTGCAGGTTCATGGGAAATTACGGGCTTTAATGCAAATGCAGATTTTGAAATGGGTGCGTTTAATCCACCTGTGCCAAAATCAGGTGACGAGTGCTACATTTCCGATCACACAGATATTGGCATTGGCATGAACGCAGCATCACCAAATGCAGAAGCAGCAAAAACATTCCTAAATTGGGTGGCAACTTCCGAATTTGCAAGCCTTTACGCAAATGCACTACCTGGCTTCTTCCCGCTTTCAAGCGAACCGGTAACGCTAGAAGATCCACTTGCTCAGGAATTTATTTCATGGCGCGAGAAATGTAACTCAAGTATCCGTTCAACATATCAAATTTTGTCTCGTGGTGAGCCAAATCTAGAGAACGAAACTTGGAACGCTTCTGTCGCAACAATCAAGGGAACAGAAAGCCCTGACGATGCTGGTAAGCGTCTGCAAGACGGTCTGGCTTCTTGGTATAAGCCACAACAGTAAAATAAATATATGCAGGTCGCGATATTTAGTTGCGACCTGCTTTAAACTTTAGATTTTGGGTGAGGGGAATTCAATGAAACAGACACGAAAACGAACATCGTTTCGCTGGCATATTCTAGTTTTTCTTGCGCCAGCGACACTGATCTACACCGCCATTATGGTTATTCCGCTATTTGCGACAATTCAGTTGTCGTTATTTCAGACTATTGAAAGTAATCAAGTCTTTGTAGGGCTTGCAAATTTCAAGAAGCTATTCGGAGATGAGCGGTGGTCAGCAGACTTTTGGAACGCCTTTAGCAATAATACTTGGTTCTTCGTCATTCATATGTTGGTTCAAAACCCTATCGGCATTATACTTGCGGCTATATTGAGCAGCAATAAGTTGCGTATGCGAAGTTTTTACCGAACATCAATTTTTGTCCCAACTATCCTCTCATTTGTGATTGTAGGATTTGCTTGGAAACTTATTTTAAGTCCTTTATGGGGTGTTGCGCCTTCTATGCTTGATGCTGTTGGTCTTAAGAGTCTATTTGCCCCATGGCTTGGTAAAGAAGAATATGCGTTGACAACATTGGCCTTGGTATCTGTTTGGCAGTTCGTCGGGATACCGATGATGCTGATTTACGCCGCGCTATTGTCAATTCCTGATGAGATATTAGAAGCTGCTGAATGTGATGGAATTTATGGTATCTCGCAATTTTTCAAAATTAAGTTGCCACTTATTTTGCCATCAATCGGCATTATCTCGGTGCTAACCTTTGTTGCTAACTTCAATGCATTTGATCTGATATATGCAACACAGGGCGCATTGGCGGGACCAAACTATTCCACTGATATTCTCGGCACACTTATGTTCCGAACATTCTTCGGGTTTCAGTTGCAGTTGGGTGATCCAAACATGGGATCAACCATAGCGTCAGCCATGTTCCTGATCATCTTGATTGGAGTATCGCTCTATCTATTCGGCATTCAAACGCGGCTGCGCCGCTATCAATTCTAGGGGTGTATGATGAGTAATTCTAACGGTATTTCAAATACATCGCGCCAAACGTTTCAAGCATTTGCAGCACATGGAATTTTGATAACATATACATTGATCGCCTTGTTCCCTGTATTCGTGATTTTGATCAATTCGTTCAAATCTCGAAAAGCAATATTCAAGTCACCTTTATCATTACCCAATGCGGAATCATTCAGCTTGATCGGGTATGAAACGGTGATCAAACAAGGCGACTTTCTACTCTATTTTCAAAATAGTCTAGTCGTTACAGTCGTCACGCTCACAATGGTGCTTTTGTTCGGCGCTATGGCAGCTTTTGCACTTGCCGAATATCGCTTCCGTGGCAATCTTTTGATGGGACTGTACCTGGCGTTGGGTATTATGATTCCAATCCGTTTAGGAACAGTCGCGATCTTGGATATTATGGTCGCGAGCGGCCTTGTAAATACTCTGACGGCGCTTATCCTGGTTTATACTGCGCAGGGTCTGCCACTTGCCATATTTATTTTATCGGAGTTTATGCAAGGTATTTCAGATGATTTAAAAAATGCAGGGCGCATAGATGGTCTTTCTGAGTATCGAATATTTGGGCGCTTGGTTCTGCCTTTAATCAGGCCAGCAATGGCGACAGTTGCCGTCTTTACAATGATCCCAATATGGAACGATCTTTGGTTCCCATTAATATTGGCACCAGCGGAGGAAACTAAAACTGTAACTTTAGGTGCACAAGTATTTATCGGGCAATTTGTAACTGACTGGAATGCTGTTCTTTCTTCCCTGTCACTTGCCATTATACCGGTACTCATTCTGTATCTTATTTTCTCAAAGCAGTTGATCAAGGGTATCACCGCTGGAGCAGTAAAATGATAGACCGAAAACCCATTCGGGTTCTGGCTGTTGGTCTCGGAAATATGGGAAAAAGCCATGCTTTGGCTTATCACAACGATCCTGATTTCGAAATTGTTGGTCTTGTAAATCGTTCGAAAGTAGATTTGCCTGAGGATTTGCACGGCTACACAGTCCATCATTCATATGAAGTTGCGCTTGCGGAATTTAAACCTGAACTTGTGTCAATCAATACATATTCTGATACGCATGCAGACTACTCCATAATGGCGATGGAAGCAGGTGCGCATGTATTTGTGGAAAAACCTATTGCGACAACAGTTGCAGATGCAAAGCGTGTTGCAGACACTGCAAAACGTTTGAAGAAAAAGCTTGTTGTTGGTTACATCTTACGGCATCATCCTTCCTGGATCACGCTGATCGAAAAGGCGCGGGATCTGGGAGGGCCGTACGTTTTTCGCTTGAACTTGAATCAACAATCTTCAGGCCCAACTTGGCAAACACATAAAAGCCTTATGAAGACGACATCGCCCATTGTGGACTGTGGTGTTCATTATGTTGACGTTATGTGTCAGATTACCGATGCAAAACCTGTGAAAGTGCACGGTATGGGCTTGCGGATGAGCGATGAAATAAGTCCGGATATGTATAATTATGGTCACTTTCAAGTGATTTTTGAAGACAAATCTGTCGGGTGGTATGAAGCCGGTTGGGGGCCGATGATGTCAGAAACAGCATTCTTTGTGAAAGATATCATATCTCCAAATGGGAGCGTATCCATTGTGGTGCCTGAGGGTACAAAATCTGATGATGTTGATGCACACACAAAAACATCATTGATCCGTATTCACAGCGCAGAAATTGATGCTTCGGGTGAGTTTAAAAAACTCGATGAAAATTTGTCGATGGCAGATGAACCGGGGCATGATGAACTTTGTGCACGTGAACAGGCATATATGGCGCGGGTTATATATGAAGACTTGGATACTTATCGTCATGTTGATGATGCTGTTCAATCTCTCAGCATTTGCCTTGCGGCAGATGAAAGTATTCGCACTGGCGTTGAAATAGAACTTTAAGATTAGGAAATCGTTTTGGGATCTTTATTACTTAAAAATATTCGGAAATCCTTCGGCTCAGTAGACGTTCTCAAAGGGATCGATCTAGATGTGCCAGATGGAGAGTTTGTCGTTTTTGTTGGCCCATCTGGCTGCGGGAAATCTACATTATTGCGCATCATCGCCGGCCTTGAAAATGAAACTGATGGTGTCATCGAGATTGATGGACGTGAAGTAAATGCTGAACCGCCGACTAAGCGCGGTATTGCAATGGTTTTTCAAACTTATGCGCTTTATCCGCATCTGTCGGTTAAAGAGAATATGAGCCTTGGTTTAAAGCAAGCGAAACGCCCTAAGCAAGAAATTGCGGATAAGGTGGAAGCTGCTTCGGCAATGCTTTCATTAGATGAGTATCTCGAGCGTCGGCCTGCCGAGCTATCGGGTGGGCAACGACAGCGAGTAGCTATTGGTAGAGCGCTTGTGCGCAAACCTTCACTCTTCCTGTTTGACGAGCCTTTATCAAATTTGGATGCTGCTTTGCGGGTAAATACGCGTTTAGAGATCGCACGTCTCCATCGTCAACTAGACACGACAATGGTATATGTAACGCATGACCAAACAGAAGCAATGACTTTAGCTGATAGAATTGTTGTGCTGCAAGATGGCAGGATTGAACAGGTTGGGGCTCCTATGGAGTTGTATAATAGTCCTGCCAACATGTTTGTTGCAGGGTTTATAGGTTCTCCCAAAATGAATTTTATTTCTGGTCAGGACGTAGGTTCGTCAAAAGCAAAAACTATTGGTGTGCGGCCTGAGCATTTGCTGCTTAATGCAAAAGAAGGTGATTGGAAATGCACTGTTTCACACGTTGAACATCTAGGTGCAGACACAAATGTTTATCTCGATGGTGAAAGTGCAGGATCAATAACAGTACGCCTGTTCGGCGAGCATTCATTTGAAGAAGGGCAGACTGTTTATGCTACTCCTGAGAATGGTCGCGTTCATGAGTTTGACAATGAAGGTAATGCCATCAGGTAACGGAAGTTATAACATTGTCCATCAGAACTGAAATATGTATCGATTCTGTTGAAGGTGTTCTCGCCGCTAAAGAAGCAGGCGCGAATGGGGTGGAGCTATGTTCGGCGTTATTGGAGGGCGGACTTACACCGTCATACGGGTTAGTAAAACGCGCTGTTGCTGTTTCTGGAAATGTCGATATTCAAGTTATGATCAGGCCGCGTGGTGGTGACTTTCTTTACACCGAAGAAGAGTTTTGCGCCATGAAAGAAGATATCATGGCTTTGAAATGTTTGGGTGTCGAAGGGTTTGTATTTGGCTTGCTCGATGCTGATGGTAGCGTAGATATTTCAAGAACTGCCGAGTTGATTGAATTATCCCGCCCCGTAGCAGTGACATTTCATCGAGCGATAGATATGGCTTATGATCCTCTATCTGCGCTAGATACACTAATTGATTTGGGTGTTGAGCGCATATTAACATCAGGCCATTCTCCAAATGCGCTTGAGGGAGCACCGGTAATCCACCAGATGGTGAAACGTGCGAAAGGTCGGATTAGAATTATGGCTGGGTGCGGAATTACACCCAATAATGTTGTCAGAATTCTTGACGAAACAGGTGTCAATGAAATTCACTTCTCAGCATTCGAAAAACAAGCAGGCCCTATGCTTTACAGGAACAATCGAGTATCTATGGGGGGCACATTGCGTCCGCCAGAGTTTGATCGATCTGTGACATCTACCGACCGGATAGATGGTATATTATCTGCAATAGAATAATTTATAAATAACCTAAGTTTATTCCTGATTAAGTTACTTAAAACTCTGAAATTGTCGTTCTGATGCATGATTTTTGTGAGTTCTGGCCAAGATTTGAAGGCCGAAAACTGAGAATATATGCATGATCCAGATCGGATCGGATCTACTTAGAACAAACGCCTCCATCAAAGATAGTAGTATTGTAAAGGCAATAACCATCATAAACATGTCCGCCAGATGTCGTTTTGATGGATCATTATATGCTCGAACATAGTTGATCATAGGTAGGATGTAGACAACAAATATGATGATGGGTCCTCCAATGAAACCAAATGCCAACATTGTATCGATGTAACTGTTGTGGCCATGAACAATGTTTAGAAAATCCCATTTTGAATAGGCCGGAATAACCCCATTTTTGACCATATCGGTTTGCCAGAAATTATCGAAACCAAATCCAAAGAATGGGCGTGTTAGAACATTATCTATCCCAAAGTGCCAAAGATCATCCCGCCCCGTGAATGTGGTATCATCTAGGAAAAGGTTCGTTATGGTTCTTAAATTTTCGCTATAAACGGTGCCAACTGATAAAAGCGCGGCTCCCAAGAATGTTATAATCACCGTAAAAATAGCTGTTTTAGAACTCCCAAAGAGACGCGCGGTTAAGATTGCAAAAATAGCCATGGGTAGGAAGCCTGTCGTGGTCTTAGAGCCCGTTTTCAATACGAAGATAAATGAAAGAAGTGCGATGACTACGCCCATGGCTTTATCCCCAGATCTGTAGATGTAAACGCCAAAAATGGTGAGAATGGAAAAAATTGGGCCGGCTATATTCTTATGAGGGAATGGACCGCGCCAAAGTCCTTCGTGTTGAGCCTCATATCCGCCAGAGGAATGAACTGCTGCGTCAGGGAAAAGTACAAGTCCTATATAGGAAATAACTATAACTAAAGTTGATGTTAACACCAGGACTGCTCGGAAATCACGAACAGATGCCGGTACCATGATGATGTTTAATGCCACAAAAGCTGAAATAAGGGCCAATGCCAATGCTCTACCAGCAGCAATACTGTCATTGGACATGTAAACGGCAACAGCCATTGCGCCTAAGGCTAATATCCATGCTGGCGATGCCACTGCACGTAATTTGCGCGAGCTGACCTGCGTAAGCATCATAAACCCAGAAATTACCAATAAGGTTATGAAACCAATCTGATTAACGGCGTCGCCGCCAGTTATTCTCGGGGCATCGGAGCTTGCATTGAATGGGCGAAAAGAAAGAATGATTGTTACAAATATTATGCTTGAAAACAGAACTAGGAGTGCGCGCCGTACATGATCACTTGCAATAAAATCTCGTAAACGCAACTGGTCGGAAACCTGTGTTGCCCCCCTACTATCAGCGACGGGCTGATTCACTCCGGAAATGTTACCTGCATAGGGCATAGATCAATACTTCGTAGACGTTAAATTCACTTTCACTTTGGCCAAAACATGGTTAATGAAGAATTAAAGTTTAGTCTTGGTTACAGAAATTGAGGACAATTTGGTGATTAATCCGACCCTAGTAGAACTTACGCGCGGCAGAAGTGTTGAGAGTAAGCATTGTGGGGCCTATGCCGTTTCTGATGGTTCGGGGAAAATAGTGATGTCTGCGGGCAACATAGAAAGCCCAATATTCCCTCGTTCTGCCGTCAAAGCGATGCAGGCATTGTTGCTTGTCGAAAGTGGTGCAGCAAGCACTTATGGGTTTGGAAATCGCGAACTGGCGCTTGCATGTGCCTCACATTCCGGCGAACAAAAACATGCTGAGCTTGCCGCGCAGATGTTGGCGATGGCAGGACTTGATCAAACCAACATGGAGTGTGGCACGCACTGGTCTTTTCATCCAAATATATTGATTGAGCAAGCTAAATTGGGGGTCGAACCATCTTGTTTGCATAATAATTGTTCAGGAAAACACGCTGGTTTTTTATGTGTTGCATGCCATTGTAATCTCCCCTTGCACGGGTATGTTAATTCTCAACACACAGTTCAGCAAGAAGTTGCTCGGAGCCTAGAAGCGATGACTGGCAGCAAGTTGGACATGGATCTTTGTGGCATAGATGGCTGCGCGATACCGACATACGCAGTACCACTTAAAAAACTGGCACACGGATTTGCAAAAATGGCGACAGGGGAAGGTCTTACTTCCGAGCGTGCAAAAGCATCTAAAACTCTGATAGATGCTTGTATGGCTGAACCGTTTTATGTGGCTGGAACAGATAGAGCTTGTACAAAGTTAATGGAAATGGCGCCGGGTGAAATATTTGTAAAAACTGGCGCGGAAGGTGTTTATACCGCAGCCCTGCCTACACTTGGTCTTGGTATGGCGCTTAAAATCGACGATGGAGCAACGCGTGCAGCGGAAGTCGTAATTGCGGAGTTGATTGCAAATTATATGGAAGCTGAGGGACCAATTGCAGCTAACTTGAAGGCATTTGCCAATCGAGAACTCACTAATTGGAACGGCGACATTGTGGGTAAAATTACTGCGTCACTTCAATCATAGGTTCCTGATCGGAAACTTTTGTTCGTTGTTTTTGCTATCCCAATTAGTTTACGATGTTGTCAACAATTCTAAGATGCGAAAATCTGGATTTGGTCGACAAAGCTAGATCGCTTGTGACAGGTTTAGACCATTCATGACCCATAATGGCGCCATGAGATATCTCATCGAATATGTTGTTGGTGATGGATGTACTCTTGGCTCCCTTGACCACTGATACAGCAATTCCAACGGGCGCTTTGCGAATAACATTCCCATTGATATTGACGGAACGGAGAAATGGTCCCCAACCCAAGAGCATGCCCCATTTTGCAACATTTTCAATTGTATTGCCTGTTACACTTGCATCAGCTTCCACCGCGATCCCGTGTCCGAAGCCTGGCCCTTCCGGCGGGTAGGGGCCTTTATCTATAATATTGCGAACAAGGTTGCCAGAGATCACGCTCATTCGGCCACCGCTATCAAAATTTGCGATCGAGATCCCTATTGTTCCGCCATCAATCAGGTTGCCAGTAACAACCGCACCTTGGAATGCGAATTCGACATAAAGCGCAGTTTCACCCGAACCAAAACACGAATTATCTGAGATGCGAATATTTGATGCTGAGTTTGCTCTAATGGCGGAAAATGCACAATCGGAAATATGATTGTCACTGATCGATACATTGCCAGCGCGAAAGATATTAATCCCATTACCCCATGGGCCCGTGCCACCATTCATAGCTGCAATTCGAGCAATTCTATTGTTTGACACTGAGGTGTTGTCTTCGCCAACTTCCCAACGATGAATGAGAATACCACCATTATCACAATCATGAATATGGTTGTTGCGAACATTCAAGCCTGTGTTTTGTACCGCATAAATGGCGGCTTCTCGTACATGTGAGATGTCACAGTTTTTAATACTACCGCCGCAACTTTCTAAGTATATTCCATAAAATGCACTGTTTCGAACAACAATATTATCAAGCAAGAGGCCAGGACAGTTGGAAATGTGTAGCAGCCCCTTCGCATAATTTGAAAAGACATTGGATGCGCCATCTAGAACGATATCCCGTAACTCGATATGCTGTGCCGATCGCGCACGCATTCCATGGCCGCGGCCCGTGTAAATAATGCGAGATGCATTGGCAATACCTAAGATGCGCGTGTTATCTGGAAGTTCAATATTAGATACGTAATAATTGCCAGCGGGAATGAAGAGTATCTCCTGTTTTGATGCTGTGTTATTAATTAGGTTCTGTAATGAAGAGCTTTGGTCTTTAACGCTTTGAGGGGATAATCCATTTTTGCTAGCGTCTACAATGCCACGTAACTCACCTAAATTAAGGGGAGTTTGCGCATTTGAATGATACGGAGTTATCGTAATACAGGCAGCAACACCTAAAAGTAATTCACGACGATGGAGCAGGTTTTTGGACAATTTGATATCCCGTTTATCCATATTTTCTGACCAAATTGTAGATTAAAATGATTAAGCTTTAACTTATCAGAAGAGAACAAATATTGATAACGGATTGCAGGTCGCAAATGCCTCCCCTATAAGGAGATAATAACAAAATCAGACACCTGTGACAGGTGACGCCTAATTGAGAGATCTGTAATGCTAAAAGATGATCATATTTACCTTGGCACCAGCCGCCATCCGGATGATAGCACCAATAAGGGCGAGTATTTAAAACTTAAATACGCAAATCGACATGGACTGATTACCGGCGCAACGGGCACGGGTAAAACTGTGACGCTGCAGATTTTAGCTGAAAGCTTCTCAAATGCTGGTGTCCCCGTGTTTTGCGCTGACGTGAAGGGTGATTTGTCCGGCATTGCTACAATTGGAGAACATAAGGATTTCCTGGAGAAGCGAGCCGCTACCATCGGTTTAGATCCTTATGAGTTTCAAGAATTTCCAGTGATTTTCTGGGATCTTTTTGGTGAAAAAGGGCATCGTGTTCGCACGACAATGACTGAGATGGGACCGCTTCTTTTATCACGATTAATGGATGCAACCGATGCGCAAGAAGGCGTTATTAATATTGCATTCAAAATCGCTGATGAACACGGCCTTCCATTGGTGGATATGAAAGATTTACTCGCCATGCTCAAATATATGGGTGAAAATGCGAAGGAGCTTTCAGGGCTTTATGGCAATATTTCAAATTCATCTATCGGTGCTATTCAGCGCGATCTTCTGGTGTTGGAACAACAAGGAGCGGAAGAGTTCTTCGGTGAACCTGCATTGCAAATCAAGGATATTATGCGCACAACAAATGATGGTCGTGGTGCGATCAGCGTATTGGCCGCTGATAAGCTGATGATGAACCCACGCCTTTATGCAACCTTTTTGCTTTGGTTGTTATCGGAGCTGTTTGAAGAATTGCCTGAAGTCGGTGATCCAGATGTGCCGCGTTTGGTTTTCTTTTTCGATGAAGCGCACTTGCTTTTTGATGAGGCACCTAAAATTCTCATTGATCGTGTTGAACAGGTTGTCCGCCTGATCCGGTCCAAGGGTGTGGGGATTTATTTTGTAACGCAAAACCCACTCGATGTGCCAGACACGGTCCTCTCGCAGCTTGGTAATCGCATTCAGCATGCCTTACGTGCTTATACACCACGTGAGCAAAAGGCTGTAAAAGTGGCAGCGTCTACCTTCCGGCCAAATCCTGAGTTCGATTGCTTTGAGACAATAACTCAATTGGGCGTGGGCGAAGCATTGGTCTCGACGCTGGAGTCAAAGGGTGTACCGTCAATGGTCGAACGCACGCTTATTCGCCCGCCTTCGTCACGTCTTGGTCCGATAGAGGACCATGAGCGCAAGGATGTGATTAAGGTTAGCCCTGTCGCATCAGAATATGATCGCGAGATTGATCGAGAATCTGCGTTTGAAATCTTACGGGAACGTTCAGAAAAAGCTGCGCGTCGCGAGGAAGAAGAGCGTGAGCGCGAGGCTCGCGAAGAAGAGAAAGAGCTTAAAGAAAGCCGTCGTTGGACACTGCCTGGTTTTGATGACGAGGACGACGACGACGATTATGATCGCCGGGGACGTAAGCGCTCAACACGACGAAAAAAGACTACGCGCAAACGTTCGTCAGGTCGCAGAAGACAATCAGTGGCGGAAGCTGCGCTGAAGTCTGCTGCTCGCTCGATGGCAAGCTCTTTTGGTAGGGCAATTGTACGAGGTATTTTGGGAAGCATCAAAAAAGGATTTTGATGTTTGTGATAAGTCCAGTAAATTTTGTCTTTCGTACTAAGAATGGGTGAGCTTAAGTATGAATAGAAAGTTTTCTAGCGCTTGATAAAAATTAGATCAATTATTTACCTCAATCGCTTGCTGATTGGTCAATGGTTGACTATCTAGATATTAAACTTTGAACTAAATGGAGACGATAAAATGGCTTTTGAATTGCCTGACCTACCTTATGACTATGATGCGCTGGCGCCTTATATGTCACGCGAAACACTTGAGTTTCACCACGATAAGCACCACAATGCCTATGTAACTAAGGGTAATGAGCTTGCCGAAGCTGCGGGCATGGCTGATCTGTCTCTGGAAGAGATTGTGAAGAAGTCTTATGGCACCAATGCAGGTTTGTTTAACAATGCTGGCCAGCATTATAACCATATCCACTTCTGGAAATGGATGAAGAAAAATGGCGGCGGCACATCCCTACCGGCTGCTTTGCAAACAGCAATCGACAGTGATCTGGGCGGTTATGACAAATTCCGCGCTGACTTCATCAATGCTGGCATGACGCAATTTGGATCGGGTTGGGCTTGGCTAACAGTTAAAGATGGCAAGCTCGAAATTGCAAAAACACCAAATGGTGAAAATCCACTAGTGCACGGCGCATCGCCAATTCTTGGTTGCGATGTTTGGGAACATTCATATTACATTGATTACCGCAATGCCCGCCCTAAATATCTCGAAGCATTTGTCGATAACATGATCAATTGGGATTATGTATTGGAAATGTACGAGGCAGCAACTGCGTAACACTGTGTTTTGAAATCGTAAAACCCCAGAGAGTAATTGGCTTTCTGGGGTTTTATATTAGGTCTTGATTTAGTTAGTTAGGCGCGTTTTTCGAGGAGATGTTTTCTCTCCGATGTTTTTAAATGCTGCAATAAGTTCTGCTGCAGTATCCGGTTTAAAATAATGTTCAGATTTAGGACTGGATGCGCAGAATTCGAGTAGTTTTTCACCTCGTTCAGGTGCCGCAAAAGCCACAGTAAATACCCTAATTCCATCGTTTTTTGCAGTTGTGCATAGAGCCTTTGTATTCGTATCGTCGGAAGTACGATTGTTATTCCCATCGGTCATAAACAGAATAAAACGATCTGGGTTAGTTTGACCATTTTTAGCTATATGAGCCTTCTTTTCAGTTCCAGGTTTTGATTTAAGTTGATTGAATGCCCACTGTATGGAGTTTGTAGATGCTGTTCCGCCGTTTGCATACATGCGCTTTGATACGTAACTTTGCGCAGACTTTGTGCCCCACTCCATTTTAGTTGTCTCTCTTACACCATATTCATATGCACTTAATCCGGTTCGAACATATTTATGATTCTTATCTGCTTCATCAAACTGTGCAAATAGAGACATGGCAGCGGTTTTTAGCGCATCGATTTTAGTCGTTGCTGTTGAAGCGGCTATAATAGGAGCCAAATTGTTCACGAGTTTATTAGCTGTTACTCCCACACTGGTAGCATAGGTTACATCCATACAAATGTATCTGGCAGTTTGTTTTCCAAGCCATTTCGATAAACCGATTTTTTTCAGAAAGCGTTTTGCTTTCTTTTTGTTTAGATTGCTACATTGCCTATACGTGTAATTGTTAATGATGTATTTTAGATCATTATTATCCAGATTATAATTATCCAGCACATATTCGAAACCGTCGATAATGTCTTCTGCTGTACCTTGCTTCACGCCCAAAGATTGTTCCACTTCGGCGGTACTGGTCGGCAGTTCTTCCTCCATTGAGCCGGAAACATCGACTGCCAATGCCATAGAAAGTGCACCCTGTTCTATTTCCTGACCGGACTGAGCTGTTGATGCGACAATAGCACTCGTCGTTGTTTTATTTAAAAACTTTGCAAATGGAGTTGTATCTTGCGTTGCGGTCCCGCCAACTTGTACGTCCCAGGTTGAAGAGCCGCCATTTTTAACTTCTGTTACTGTTACCTCGGGAATGATTTTGAGATTAGAAAAACGAGAATAATCGTTTGTCATTTGTGCAAACAGAAGTTTTTTGCCAAAATCGGGTGCATCAGCGATGGTAAGTTTTTTATTTGCTATGCGTGTTGCAACAACCAAAGAAACCGAATCTGACGCCGCTTGAAACCTTGTTTTCAATGCTGTCTGGTTTGCTAAATCTACTGCTAATCCACCACCAGCTAATAGCAATGGTGCAGTGATAGCTGCAATCATTGCAAAATTGCCGCGTTTGTCTTTTGAAAGCTTTATAAGGTTTTGTTTCAAAGGTTTCTTAGACATTTTAATTCCTCGTCGTTCTGCAACGTCGATCATGACGTTTAGATCCAAAATATTTTGGTATTTGATCTAATACTAATCTAGAAACGTGAAATAATAGCTATCGAACAATGTTAAGAGAAGCCTAACTACGCGTGTGCAATTTTAGTGATTCACAGGCCATAGAATGACTCCTCTTGCGGGACTATTGTGTTAAACGTGTTAGTGTTTTTGTGGATGACACACCAATATTTTTAAACGCAGTTATAAGTTCAGAAGCTGTTTCAGGTTCATAGTAATTGTCTTCTGATGACGCACAGTAACTTAAAAGTTCTTGACCACCTTCAGGAGCCGCGAATGCAACTGAAAAGATAGTAATATTATCAGCCTTGGCCTGATCGCAGTAGCTTTTTGTTGAAGTGTCGTCGCTTGAATAGTTATTGTCACCATCTGTCATAAATAGAATGAAACGATCAGGTGTCTGTCCATTTTTATTGTAATGTTCGGTAGCTTCTGTAGCGTTTGAGTTCTTCAATTCATTGTAAGCCCATTTGACCGAATTGGTAGAGGCCGTTCCGCCGCTAGCGTACATGGCCGAGGCGTAGTTGCTAGCTGAGCTTGTACCCCATTCTAAATCTGTGTCGCCTCTAACACCGTAGGCATAGGCACTTAATCCAGTACGAACATATGATTGGGTAGGATCTGCTGTGCTAAACTGGGTAAACAACTCGCCCAAGGCTTGTTTAAGTGCGTCAATTTTAATCTGAGGATGGGCGACAGAGACAAGCGTTTGAACATTATCAATTGCAGTTTGCTGTGAAATCCAACCGTTTTTACTAGAGAATGTTGTTAGTTTACACATCTGCTTGGTGTCATATTTAGATGTATTTGTAGACATTCCTATGGCCGTAAGAAAAGCTATTCTATCAGTCTTGTTGTTCCCCATTGAACCGCAGTCATCGAAGACAAAATTTTCCAAAATGTAAGTCATGTTCTCAGCTGTAAGATAGTAGGGATAGGCTGCAGCCTCATTCATTTTTGTGCTGACCTTGTTCGACTGAGCGGTCGTTAGTCCTAAAGTCTCACTTAAATATTCCGGCGATGTTGGGTCAAGTTCCCAGCCCATTGATCCTGATACATCAACAACAACTGCCATTGAGAGCGCGCCTTGAATTTCTTCGGTTCCTGTTACAGCGCTGGCTGATGTTGAAACGTCCATTCGGTCTTTGCCAAAAAATCCGGCAAACGGTGTTGTATCTTGACTGGCGGTTCCGCCAATTTTAACATTCCACGTTTTGTTAATCCCGATGCTAGTTTCGGTAACTTCAACGGTTGGAGTTACTGTAAGGTTTGAAAAACGCGCATCATCACTTTCCATTTGAGCAAGAAGTAATGCGGATCCGAAGCTTTCTGCGTTTGCTATTGATAAATCACCATTTGCTATTCGAGAAGCGACTGCCAGTGAAACAGAATCCGATGCAGATTGAAAGCGAGTTTTTAAAGCAGTCATGTTGGAAATATCTATGGCAAGGCCGGCTCCCATTAATAGAACAGGCGTTACAAGAGCAGTCATCATCGCCATACTTCCTTCTTGAGATCTTAAAAGTCCCTCAATAGGTAGTAGTCCAGATCGTAATTTCCCCATAACAGCACTCCGCGTTTACACCAGATTTGTTATAATACCTCTGCATTGATGAGGTGTTTCTGGTTCTAAAACTCGTCCGTAATCGGACCTAATCGGAGCGACCGTAATGGTTAAACTTGAACATTATTTTAGTTTAGATAGGTGTATTTAAATCAAATTTTATCGTAATTCATTCGATTTTACTTCGTTATCCCACTAGATTTGAGAGCGAATGCATACTCCTCGGCTACTTCAACAAGACGCTGGAAACGGCCCGCGGATCCGCCATGCCCTGCGCCCATGTTGGTTTTGAGTAAGACTGGTGCATCATTGGTTTTTGCCTCGCGCAGTTTGGCAACCCATTTTGCAGGCTCCCAATAAGTTACACGTGGATCGGTTAGACCGCCAATAGCGAAGATGGGTGGATATGCTTTTGCTTCAACATTGTCATAAGGTGAGTAAGAGGCAATATACTCGTAGTCATCTTTTGATGTAATGGGGTTACCCCATTCGGGCCATTCAGGCGGTGTGAGCGGTAATGTATCATCTAACATGGTGTTCAATACATCGACAAATGGAACGGCTGCGATAATTGCACCGAAATTGTGCGGTGCCATATTTACGCAAGCGCCCATTAACATGCCGCCGGCGGAGCCGCCTTGTGCAACAATACTGTCGTGTGAGGTAAAACCCTCGGATACCAGATGTTCGGATGCAGCGATGAAATCTTTGAATGTGTTGATTTTCTTTTCGCGTTTACCATCTTCATACCATTGAAATCCCTTATCTTTTCCGCCGCGCATGTGTGCGATGGCATAGATAAATCCGCGATCAACAAGTGATAAGCAATTGGTATTAAATGATGCAGGTACCGACATGCCATAAGAGCCGTAACCATATAACAGGGCAGGGGCCGATCCATCGAGTTTCGTATCTTTGTGATATAAAATACTAACAGGAACAAGGACACCATCGTGGGAAGGGGCCATGATCCGGCGTGTTACGTAATCATCAATATCGTGGCCGGAAGGGACATCTTGAGTTTTCAAAAGAGTCCGTTCACGCGTTCGCATATTGTAATCATAGAGCTGTGACGGCGTGGTCATTGATGAATATGAAAATCTAACGACGTCAGTGTCATATTCCGCAGCTCCAGAAAAACCGAGTGAGAATGCTTCTTCGTCAAATTCGATGGAGTGAATTTCGCCAGTTGTACGATCTTTGATATTGATCTTCGGCAAGCCTTCATCACGCTCCATCCACACAAGGTAATTTTTATATGCAGCATGACTGAGGATGAGCCGCCCTGGCGTATGAGGAACAACTTCCACCCAGTTATCTTTTTCAGGTGTTGCAAATGGCACAGACATGATTTTGAAATCTTTTGCATCACCGTCATTAGTTAGAACAAAAAATTCATCTCCACCTTCTGTGAAATCATACTCAACGCCAGTTTCACGCTTGGCAACGAGTTTTGGTTTTGCGAACGGGTCATCGGCAGCAATGAGCCAAAGTTCAGATGTTTGATGGTCATGAATGTCGATATAAACTACATCATCAAGCGAACTGCCGCCAACACTCATGAAAAAACCAGCGTCTTTTTCTTCATGAATGAGTTTGTCATCAGATTGTTTGGTGCCAAGGACGTGATAATAAATCTTTGACGGACGATGGTTTTCATCAAGTGCAGTATAGAAGAAACCAGCTCCGTCAGCGGACCACACTCCACCACCACCAGTGTTCAGGATTTCATCATCAAGGTCTTCGTTACTTTCAAGGTCACGGATTTTTAGTGTGAAATACTCAGATCCTTTATCGTCATACCCCCAAATTCCCAAACTATGATCAGGGGAGTTGTTGACAGCCGACAGGCGGAAATATTCGCTTCCCTCTGCCTCGATATCGCCGTTCAGAAATACATTCTTATCACCGCCATCTCTTGGCGTACGGAAATAATGTGGTTGTTCGCCACCGGTTACAAACTCAAGCCCGTAAGCAAATGGGCCATCTTTAACCGGGATGGATGCGTCATCCTCCTTAATTCGCCCCTTCATTTCATCAAATAAAGACTTCTGAAGATCTTTGGTATCCTCAAGTGCTGCTTCTTGATAGGTGTTTTCCGCCTCAAGGTATGCACGAATATCTTTATCAAGCACATCGGGGTTCTGGAAAACTTCCTGCCAGTTATCCGCTCGAAGCCAAGCATAATTATCAACGCGCGTGATACCGTGACGTTTATCTTCCTGTGGTCGAATTTCGGCAAGAGGTGGTTTGGGCAGATTGTTAAATTGGCTCACGGTGTGGGCTCCGATTAGATAATTGATGTATGAAAAATTGGTTTTATGCCTATTTGTCTGAATTTTCGGCTGGTTGGAAATCAAGCACCGCACCATTGATGCAGTATCTCAATCCAGTCGGGGTCGGTCCATCGGGAAAGACATGGCCTAGATGACTTTCGCAATTTGCACACCTAACTTCTGTGCGCGTCATGAAAAAAGAGCGATCTTTATGCTCCGAGACAGCGTTATCTGTCATGGGTTTAAAGTAACTGGGCCAACCAGTGCCTGAATCAAATTTTGCATCTGAGGCAAATAATTCTGTACCGCAGGCAACACAATTATAACTACCTGCAGCTTTGTTTTCATTAAAAGGACTGGTGAAAGCCCGTTCAGTTCCATGCTTGCGAGCAATCTTATATTGCTCTGGCGTCAAACGTTCACGCCATTCAGCATCAGATAAAACAAGTTTTTCAATTTTTTTTTCACTCATTTTTTTGCTCCCTTTTTCAACTTCCCTATTAAATAAGTGTCGTTCTCCTCAGCCGCAATGCCTTTGAGGCATTTTGTCAACAATTACCGTGACTAATGATCTTGTTTAATTGGCATTACGTAGTTAATTGTAGGTGATATTAGAGGGGCCATCATGGTCAGATTGGGAGTTTAGATGTTTGGTAATGCCAGCGGCATGATGATGTTTATGATGCTGTTGCCTTTTTTGGCCGCTCTCGTCGCTCCGTCTTTAACAAAGATGATGGATGCCAAGGCAGCTTGGGTCTTAGCGCTAGTTCCGCTTGCTATTTTTTTACATGTCTTGGGTTTTGTTCCCCAGATTTCGGAAGGCGAGAACATTACTGGAGGCTATTTGTGGGTCCCTGAATTTGGTGTTAGCTTTTCGTGGTTTTTAGATGGCCTTTCCGCCACCTTTGCATTGCTGATTTCCGGCATCGGTACCCTGATCATTCTATATGCTGGAGGGTATTTGGGAGGGCATCCACAACATGGACGTTTTTTCTCATTCTTGTTCTTGTTCATGGGGGCAATGCTTGGCGTTGTATTAGCCGATAGCTTCTTTACGTTCTTCATCTATTGGGAATTAACGTCAATCACATCGTTCTTGTTGATTGGCTTCAATCACAAAAGCGAAGCATCACGCAGGTCTGCAATTCAGGCGTTGGTTGTTACTGGCGGTGGCGGTTTAGCGCTTATGGCTGGCTTGATTGTCTTGTGGAATATCACTGGCATCAATCATTTCTCGTTCCTGCTTGAAATGGATGGTGGCGCTGTTGTTCAAAGTCCGTATTATTTGGCGGCGTTGCTACTCGTGTTAGGCGGAGCGTTTACAAAGTCAGCACAATTTCCGTTTCACTTTTGGTTGCCAAACGCGATGGAAGCCCCGACGCCGGTGTCTGCTTATTTGCACTCAGCCACTATGGTCAAGGCCGGTGTTTATCTATTAATGCGTCTTAACCCTGTGCTTGGTGGAACAGAAGCATGGATCACCATATTGCCAATTTTCGGCGGCATCACTTTGATCATTGGGACGCTGTTGGCCATCCGCCAGACAGATCTCAAATTAATGCTCGCTTACACGACTGTTTCTTCGCTCGGGCTTTTGGTCATGTTGATTGGGTTCGGCACAGAGAAAGCTATAGCTGCAGCTGTTTTGTATCTTGTCGCTCATTCGCTCTTTAAGGGTGCATTGTTCATGGTGGCGGGAATTGTTGATCATGAAACCGGTACGCGTGACGTTACCAAGCTTGGCGGTTTGCGAAAAACTATGCCTATTACGTTTGGTGCGGCGCTTGTTGCTGCCGTTTCTATGGCGGGCCTTCCACCACTTTTTGGTTTTTTGGCGAAAGAAGAAATTTATTACGCTCTTTGGGGAACAGATCCGTGGTCGCTTATCTTCACCATCGTTGCAGTTGTTGGCAATGGGTTGATGTTCGTAATTGGCTTTGCTGTTGCACTTAAACCATTCCTAGGGGCGCAAGTTAAGACGCCAAAACATGCGCATGAAGGTCCGCCATTACTTTGGCTTGGACCGGTAATTCTTGGCGCGGCTGCGATATTGGCGGGTGTCCTTTCAACATACAGTCACTACTATATTTCAATACCGATGAGTTCAGCCATTTGGGGTGAGCTTGTTGACGTTAATATTTCCATCGTTCCACATTTTGGACCTGCACTTACCTTATCTTTGATCACTGTTGTGTTCGGAATTATTGCTTATCGAAATGTTGATCGCCTACGGGCAGGTATAGACGGGTTCTACAATTGGTTCTGCGGTGGATGGGGCCCCGATAAGGGCTTTGATCAATTTATCGCCATCATGGTTCGGATGTCATTTCACATCACACAATTCATCCAGCGTGGTAAGTTAGAAGTCTATATGACCTCGACATTTGCAGTCATTGGCGCGTCATTATTGTTCTCGATGTACTATTTCGATGAACTGCCAAATATGCCTGATCTAAACGGCGAAATAACATTCTATGAAGCTATTGTCATGGCTATCGTTGTGATAGGCCTGCTCGCCGTCATCTATGCAAAAGACCGCCTGACAGCAATAGTTGCTCTTGGAATTCAGGGCTTTGCCGTAGCGGTTATTTACATGTTGTTTGGTGCACCGGATTTATCCTTTACGCAGTTCATGGTCGAGACATTGTCTGTTGTTATTCTTGCCTTGGTTATGACCCGCCTTCGCTTGTCGCCTTCTGACCCACGCCCTATCTGGGAGCAGATTACAGATATGGTCGTCGCCCTTTCATGTGGCGTTGGCTTTGCTCTTTATCTACTGCGGGTCACGCAAGACAAGTTTGATTTTTTCATGTCCGATTTCTTCTCCGCTTATTCAAAAATCATTGCGAATGGCACCAATATAGTAAACGTTATTATTGTTGATTACCGTGGTACAGATACGTGGGGTGAAATCGCAGTGGTACTGGTGGCGGGCCTTGCTATTCTTGCTCTTGTCCGTATCAGGCCAAAGGGCGATGATGTAAAAGTTGCCGATAATAATCCGGATGAAGAACATGGCCCGGAGGTAAAAGCATGAGAACGCTGATTTTTCGTACAGTAGCGCCTTATCTTACAGCTTTAATGGTGTTATTTTCCATTTTCGTATTACTCCGAGGTCATAACGAACCGGGTGGTGGTTTTATTGGCGGGCTGATTGCAGCCTCTGCTTTTGCGATTTATGGTATTTCCAACGGTGTTGTACCTGTACGCCGCGCGCTACATTTCCACCCACTGGCAATTGCTAGTTTTGGGCTTTTGATGTCATCTCTCGCGGGCATGATGTCGGTGTTCTCGCACGTTCCATTTATGACGGGCATTTGGGGCGGTTTTTATTTTCTGGGTGCAAAGATAGACATCTCAACAATTCTATTTTTTGATGTTGGCGTGTATTTAGTCGTTGTCGGTACGATTACCTCTATTGCGCTTTCTCTGGAAGAAAGGGAGCGCGACTGATGGAAGCTTGGATGGCTATTGTTGTTGGTGTACTTTTTTCAGTATCAATATATTTGATGCTATCAAAAAGTATTATTCGAATATTGATCGGTGTTGCCATATTAGGTAATGCCGTCAATTTATTAATTTTCACGAATGGTCGTCTCGTACGTGAAGTGCCGCCAATTATCTCCGGTGGTTTTGATATATTGCAAGTGCAAAGCGCAAACCCGCTTCCACAGGCATTGATCCTAACGGCTATTGTGATTTCATTTTCATTTTTTGCATTTCTATTGGTGCTTGGTTACAGGGCCTATCAAGAACTTGGTTCAGATGACACTGATGAAATGCGTGTTGCAGAGCCGGCGGATGATCAACTCCCGCCTCTAGGATACTAAGATGGGTATTAGGGTAAAATAGATGGCTGGTGATGTTGTAAAAGATCCTGAGATTTTAAAGCAAGCTCTTAATTTAGAGCCTGTTGCATTAGCTGATTGGCTCATCGTAATGCCGGTGGCATGGTGCATCATCATTGGTGCCGTGCTTCTGATGTTCCGTAAGCGTACGGACTGGCAGCATTTAATGGCCGTACCTTCAATGGGTGTGCTTGTTTTGATTACCGCTGCGCTTTTGATGCAGGTGCTTGAAAATGGTACCATGACAATGGTTATGGGCAGGTGGTTGCCCCCATTCGGGATTGCATTCACCGTCGATATTTTAGGTGCTTTGCTGGCATTTACATCTGCAGTCGTTGCCTTTGCCTGCACACTCTATGGTGTGGGCGATGTTAATGACACCGGACGACGTTATGGTTTTTATCCTTTCTTATTCATGTTGATGGCTGGTGTAAGTGGTGCATTTTTAACGGGTGACATCTTCAATCTTTATGTTTGGTTTGAAGTGTTGTTAATCTCATCGTTCGGTCTTCTGATATTAGGGTCCGAAAAAGGCCAACTTGACGGTGCAACGAAATATGCGTTTCTTAATCTTGTTGCGACAACTTTGTTTTTGATCGCAACTGGTTATCTTTATGGTATTTTCGGAACGCTCAATATGGCAGAAATCGCCGTGCGTTCAATCGGTGATTATCGCTCTGCACCTTTGGGGACGCTTGCTGTACTATATTTTGTGGCGTTTGCAATGAAGGCTGCTGCATTTCCGGTTAATTTCTGGCTGCCCGCATCTTATCACACACCTCGTGTGGTTGTATCAGCGCTTTTCGCTGGCTTGCTAACGAAGGTGGGTATCTATGCGATGATCCGTGTTCTTATCATGCTTTTGCCATTCGAACGTGATTTACTAAGTTTCCCAATTTCTTATGTAGCCTGTGCGACCATGTTGCTTGGTGCCATTGGTGCACTTGCACAGGTCAATATTCGTCGAGCACTTGGTTTTTTGGTCGTATCAGGTATCGGTGTCATGATGATGGGTGTTGCCATCGGTACAGAAGCTGCTCTCGGTGGTGCAATATTTTATGCGATGCATTCTATCCTCGTTATGACTGCTTTGTATTTGGCAGTCGGGCTTGCGTCACGCGCAGCAGGTGGAGTTGAGGGACTTGATAATATGCGTGGCATTTATCAGAAGAACACGTTCATCGCAGCACTTACGCTAATGTTGTTTTTCGCTGTTGCGGGTTTGCCACCATTCTCCGGATTCTGGCCAAAGTTAATGTTGGTAAAGGCAACAATTGAGGGGGCATCTTGGTGGGCACCGACGTCTATTTTGGTGACGGGTTTTATCTCTATGATTGCAGTGGGTCGGATTTGGGCGCTATCTTATTGGCAGCCAGAAGTTGAAGAGACCATAGATGAAGAGCAGATTCAGCTAAGCTTTATTGATTACGCACCATTGGTTATGCTTACCGCTATAGTCGTAGCAATTGGGGTCTATCCGCAGCCGATTTTTGAAATGGTTTATGCTGCTGCCAACCAGTTGATCGACCCAACGTCATATTACGAATCCGTTTTCGGAAGTGAGGTAGCGCAATAATGTTGTTTATCTTCAATATTCTTCTTACATTTGCCTGGGCGGCTATCACCGGTTCATTTTCGGCGTTAAATATGTTGTTTGGATTTGTATTGTCGATCTTTGCCCTCTGGATTATCCGCGGTGAAGTAGGCTCGCAAGGTTACTTTTCACGCTCCTGGCGGATTATTAAGCTTTTCACATTGTTCCTCTATGAATTGGTTATGTCTGCCTGGAAAGTTATGGTCCTTGTTCTATCACCCAGGCTTGATGTGAAGCCTGGGATTTTCAAGTTTCCTCTCTCACTTGAGGATGACATGGAAATTACGCTGCTTGCGAGTATGATCACCCTTACACCTGGAACTTTATCTGTTGATACGTCCGAAGATAAGAAATTCATATACGTTCATGCTATTGATGCTTCTGACCCTGAGGGCGCGCGTCGGGATATTGCCGATGGGTTTGAGCGTAAGATCAAAGAGGCTTTTCACTGATGACTGCACAGGCTGTACTAGATCTTAGTATTACAATTGCACTTGTTTTGCTTAGTGGCTCATTTCTTTTAACTGTGTATCGGATCATCAAGGGTCCGACATTGCCAGACCGTGTTTTGGGTCTTGATATGCTTGTTGCAGTTGCTATCGGTTATATAGCAGTTATAGGCATTAAGACTGGATATACGCTCTATGTGGACATTGCTATCGCGTTGGGTCTGGTAGGATTTCTGGCTACGATTGCCTTTGCCCGGTTCATTATGGTTCGCGGACAGGCAGACGAAGAAGGTATGGGCGATAGCCATGAAATCGCCGATGAAGGCACGACAAAGGCGATAGAGGTGGAAAAACAATCATGATAGATGATGCTGTTACATATATTGTCGCTGCCCTTATTGTTATCGGGGCTTTTTTCTCTCTCGCTGCTGCTATTGGTTTGTTGCGTTTACCAGACGTTTACTCCCGAATGCATGCAGCCTCTAAAGCTGGTACATTGGGTTCAGGTTTAATGCTCATCGCACTTGCTATCTATTCCGATGATTTAGCAACAACAACGCGAGCTATTGCAGGTGTGATATTCTTTTTGTTAACTGCACCAATTTCCGCGCACCTGTTAGCTAAGGCTGCTTATGCTGTGGGATACCGTTTATCTGATCAATCTGTGATTGATGAGATGAAAAAACAAGTGTAAAACTTGAAAAGTTTTTAAATCTATTTTTGCTGCAAAGCTGAGATTTTTTTTTAAAAAATTGCTCAAAATCTATATATATAAAATTTTTATGCCCTTTTTTCTGGAAGTTCGTGGGAAAAATATTTTGCTTTAAGATAAAATCCTGTTTGAGAATTGGTGTGAGCTTGATTACTCGTGTTTTTTTATCTACCTGTAGTATGTTGGCCTTTTTAGTGGACTAATCGAGCGAAGGTTTTTCTACCAACGGGTCGCATGGGGAAACAAAAATTGAGTTAAACAGATGCCAGAAAACGCAAATTTTCAGCGTTCCAGTTTTATGGTAAAGGTTACGTCAGAAATTGTATCATCGTTTGTAGCGAAAAACGAAATTGATTCTTCTGAGTTGCCAGGACTTATAAAAGAAGTTTACGGCACTATATATGATATAGTTACGCAAGAAGATGGAACTACTTCACCGCAAAGTCGCAGGCCAGCGGTTGATGCGGGTGAGTCTATACAAGACGACTATTTGATTTGCCTTGAAGATGGCAAACAATTTAAATCTCTTAAACGACATCTGATGACGCATTATAATTTGACGCCTGAAGAGTATCGTGAGAAGTGGGGTCTGCCATTTGACTATCCAATGGTAGCACCCGCTTATGCGAAAGCGCGTTCGCGCCTTGCTAAAGAGATGGGGCTTGGCCAAAAACGCTGAGCATTTCTAAGTTGTGCTTTTTTCACGATTCGATTATAGAATTTTATTCCTATATTTGAGACGGTGAATTAATTGTGCCCATGAGTATATCTTATTCTGAAAAGCTATGTGAATGGAGTAGTATACGTTCCTTAGCTGATGAGGGTAAACTTGTTACCTTGTCTGAGCGCCAACTAGTAGATCTGCCACAAATCCTGCAGTCTGTAGTTCATGAGCTATTAGATCTAAAATATAGCAACTCCCGTGCTACCGCGACAAAAAGAAAAACTCATGTTCGCCAAGTGGTAATTTACGTATTAAACGTAAATTTCGGTATTCCAATGCGTCAATTAGCAAAGATGTTTAATTTAAACCGCTCTACGATAGCTTATACTTGCCAAACAATTGAAGATCGGCGAGATAATCCAAACTATGATCGGTTTGTGTCGGCAGTAGAACGTATAGCAATGCTTACTGTAGCCCGTTATGTTTAACTTAGGCGTTAGCTGCATGCTGCTTTATGCGAGCGACCATAGATCTAAGCCCATTCGCCCGTTGTGGCGTAAGGTGTTCTACCAAGCCTAGCTTCTCGAATAACTGGTTTTCATCCAGTGCACCTATTTCTTTTGCCGAAAGACCTGAAAAAGCGATCAGCATAATGGCGACTAAACCACGCACAATATGGGCGTCAGAATCACCACGAAAGTTCAAAATTGGAAGATCCGGATTTGAATGATCTACATCAGCAATTAGCCAAACTTGGCTAACGCAACCTTGAACTTTATATTCATCAGTCTTTTCGCCATCATTCAAAGCAGGTAGTTGTTTTCCCAAATCAATCACATATTTATATCGATCTTCCCAATCATCTATGAATTCGAAATCGTCGATGATGCTTTGAATGTTAGCCATAATTACTTTCCAAATCTATTACATGTCTCATATAGAAGACATCACAACAAAAATCACCCCCCATGCATGACGACACGGAGGGCGATGTCACTCGAGTAATGAGTGTAGTAAGTACTAGTTCGGTGCAGGAATTGATGCCGTACTTAAATCACTGTTGGGCGTAAGTTTATCCTGATCGCCAAATTGATTGTCCAGAAAATTGTACGCAATACGTGCGCCCTCTTTGGCGCGTGCTCCAAGTACGCCAATTGTGTGCGTGCCAACGGTGCAAACTTCTGGCTCCCGCTCACAAATTGAGATGACGTCTTGGTAAAGTGCCATTACTGCGGAAGCGCTGCCAGCAGATTCAAAAGTTGGTCCAGATTCTAATCGCTCCGCGCTTTCCGGGTTAAATAGCGGTAAAGCTATTAAAACCAATGAAAACCAAAACGCACCCTTTATAAGCGTCCACATTATAATTCGTCCCTTATTGCGGAATTGATCGTCGCTATGGGATACGTTTTAATGTAAAACTCCGAACAGCCATTTGATTTGTATCGCTGCTTTTTATTCAAGTTTTTCTAAAATTTTATCTATCTGCATATTTGGTGGCTCATAACAGGTGTATACGGCGAAACAATTGTTTCATTCACCTTCCTAAACAGCCTGAGAATAAGCGGCGAACGTGCTTTCATAACCATCAATTAACTATGAAATTAGTTCTCGGTCATTTTGTGGCAAATTGTTCGAATTAGGCGCAAAAAAACTCCTGTAATGTGGACTGCTTTATCCATTCGTTAAGGTCAAGATGGGATTTTAGGTTATATTAGAAACGCTCGAATTAGGATTTGAGTTATTGTATTGCGTAATGTCTAAAATCATTGAAGCCTTTAAGGCACGTACCAACCAACTGTCACGCGACTGGCTAACGGGCCGTTCTAAAGACGGACAGGCGCTTTGTGCGCTCCTGCACGTAGTGAGCAGCTTCATTGGTTGGACTGTTGCAGCATCGGTTTTATGCTTAGTTCTCCTCCTTCCTCACTTCTCTCTTCCAACGTCTTTTGCTTTGGCATTAACCATTGCTGGGGTCTTTATGTTGGCGACAGGCATTATCTGCCAAACAGGTCAAATCAAAGTGGCTAGCGCGATGGTGTTTGTTAGCGTAAGTGCATTGATTATGATGTTGGTGTTGAGCACTGGCGGTGTTTCATCTTTATACCTTTCATTGTTTATTATTCTCCCATTAGAGGCAAAACATATTGGAAAGAGCCGTGCAGCAATCTCCACAGGGTTAGCTGTGGCAGGTGCAAGTATCGTCGCTGTTATTGGATTGCAGTATGGCGACCTAGTCTTGGTTGCAGATATATCTGCGCATGAACTTTCCACTCTCTCATCTGTTCTGCTGGTACTTATATCTTACGCCCTCGTTCGCAGCGGGTTGCTAAGTGTGGAACCCAGTTTTGATGAGTTGCAAGATATATTGATCAATGAGCCGACCACCAAAGCCCTTTCTGGTGAAGTAAAGAATACCAATAGAGGTGTTCTCGATAATATAGTTGGTTTAGTTACTTTCCATAGTTTAAATGGAGATGTGCAATCGGTACATGGTTCGGAACCGGATCTGATTTGCGATCGCCCTAATAATATGTTGGGGCAGGGCTTTTTGAATCAGATTCACGTCTCTGACCGTATTTCTTATCTTTCCGCAATTGATAAGTTACGCCAAGGTAGTGCATCAACAAAGACATTGCTACGCTTTGAGGCTAAGCCCTCCGGTGATGAGCAATTTAGATATATACAAGTAAGTTTTATGGGCAGGTTTGACGTGAATGGTGATCTGCAAGACTTTTACGCCCAATCGCAAGATATGACTTCATACATCTCGGCGATGGATAAAATTGAATCGCTTGAAAACATCTCTCATGAAAATGAAGTCAATAAGACAAGATTTCTTGCAGGTGTGAGCCATGAATTGCGAACGCCGCTTAATTCCATTATGGGTTTCTCAGATGTCTTATTGCATGAGGTAATAGCACCGTTGCCGGATGAGCGTCAGCGTGAATATGTGAGCCTCATTCGACAATCTGGTGAGCATTTGCTTAATGTTGTGAATACCATGTTGGATATGAGCAAAATTCAGAATGGTCACTACAAACTTCATTGTGATGAATTCGATCTCCAGCCATTGCTTGAGCGCACAAAAAGTATGCTCGACATACAGGCAAAGAATAAGAAAGTTGATCTAACATGTCGTATCGCAAAAGGTTTACCAGATATATATGCTGATAATGGCGCCTTGACACAAATCATCATCAATTTAGTTGGCAATGCAATTAAATTTACAGAAGAAGGTGGTATTGTATCTGTAGATGCAGAGATGGATGGGAGCAACTTTGTTTTGCGCGTATCGGACACAGGTATTGGCATACCGGAAGATAAAATATCTCAAATTGGGCAACCATTTATGCAAGTTGATAGTTCATTAGCACGTGAATTTGAGGGCACGGGTCTTGGCCTTTCACTGGTCAAAGGTCTAGTGGAACTTCACAATGGCAAGATGTTGGTAGCGAGTATACTTGGAGAAGGCACAAAAGTGACAGTCTGCATTCCGCAGACGGAACTGGAACGCGCGCCGATCCCCGAGATCAAAAATCGAATGCAGGGTGAAGCAGTGAGTTCATCTGGTGCAGTTTACAAAGGAGATGAAGCAAATGTCGCATAGAGCTGGACCTATTCATGTCAAGCGTGGGCGAGATAGCTTCTTTAGTGAATTACTATCGAGTGTCGGACAACTAGTCGTTAAACACCCCTCCATTGTCGGCGGAGGAACGGCATTTATCATTATTTTCAGCTTTATTGCCTCCAATGCGCTTCATTATCAAAAAACAGAGCATCCGGCTCCTATATTGAATATGCGTGGGCCACAACATCTAATTTCGGGTTCAACGCGTCCTATCCCATCTAGGCGAACAGTCGAAAGAGAATTAATGGGAGTAAAGGGTGAGAACGGTACAACCTACCGCGTTTCCCATAGTGATGACATCCAGACATCCAGCGTAAAGCTGCCGGTTCCTGTCCTCACCAAGGAACGATCGGCACTCGAACAAAGGGTCGTCGAGCCACAAGATAATGATGAATTCAAAGGCGACACACTTGTTCTAGCGATCCAAAGAGAGCTTTCAGAGCAAAATATCTACCTCGATTCCGTTGATGGGCTAACGGGGCCAAATACACGCGCTGCTATAAAGAAATTTCAGATCAGGCACGGCTATCCAATTGATGTAACCGTTTCAAAGAAAATGTTGCAACAGATTAAAAAAGTTAGTGCGCGGAAAGAAGCAGGTAGTCCTGCCAAACCGAAGGCCAACGAAATTTCCAATAGTCAGCCGTTGTCTAATGAAATGGTGCGCAAAATCCAAATTGGGCTCAAAAAAGCAGCTTATCCTGATATCGAAGTTGACGGTTTAATTGGGGAAGAAACAAGAAATGCCATTCGGCTATTTGAAAAACACTACCGTCTTCCTGTAACTGGTTCACCAAGTCAGGTTATTCTTGATACTTTGAAGAGTACAGGGGCTCTTTAGCTGACTGCTTTGGCTCTAACTTGAAAGTATGGTACCCAAATTGCGAGTAAAATCAGCAATCTATATTTCAGCCCTCACGCGCCGCTTGTTTAGTGACGGTCTTGCAGGTGCTATTGAAAAGAAAGGTGCTGAGGACGCTGGTGCTATCTTCATTCGTGTTTTAAAGCGCGATCGCAGTCAGATGCTACTCTCACCAGCACCGCAATCATTGACACAGGGCGAGACGGCTGATCGTTGTTTTGAAATCAGACTTGAAAATGCAACTGAGTCCGAGGTTGATCAAAAATTGGCTCGCGAGAAGTCTTTTGATAGTGATATTTGGATTGCCGAGATCGAAACTGATGATCCGGAGAGATATCTCAAAATATTATAGATAAAATAATGCAAGCAAACTTAAGAACTAGTTGTTTATTGCTTCCAACCAGTCATCTTCCAAATCCTCATCGTTCCATTTCGATATAATATCGGCATTATCTGCGACTGGTTTTGCATAGGGTAAGTCGCTAATATCGATTGAGCTATAGTCTATATCTGCATCCGTCATAGACAATTCTGGGACCACCGTTTTGCTTGTGAGCTTATCAGCACGCAGCCATGTAATAAGTTTTTCTTGTGATGGTGCATGGTGCCAGTTCTGGAGTAATGTTTCAGCACCTTCTTCGGTACCTTCCATCATACTTACATGTGGGAAGAACTTATTAAGCGCTTCAATACACATATCCTTTGGCATAAAGATGGCATTAAAAGTCATGGACAATTGGCGTCCGGTCATGTCGCTCATTATACGTTCGGCAAGTGAGTAACTTGACCCGATAGCGTCAGCTAAAGCAGTGGTGAAGTAACCAACATGATTGTTATGCACGTGCTTAGATAGCAGTTTCACATGTCTACGATGTTGAATTTCATTCTGGTTAATCGGAATGAGAATTTCATCCGCGTCTATATCGGCAAATTGACCATTACCATGAGCTGTTTGCAGTATTTCAGCATCTTCGGGTGTAATGTCACCAGTAGCAAGATCGCGCAGCGTTTGTCGAAGGTGTTCTTCTGCTGCAAATTGTTTATCTGAAATAGCCTCAGAGTCTGATATTTGATTTTCAATATCAGTATTTTCTGTTTGCTCGACTGTGAGGTTAGCCTCTTGAGATATGGTATCCTCATTAGTGCGTATTTTTATCTCAAAACGAGATTTGGCTGCTGCCTGAACTTTTGGCTGCAAGACCGGAATGGCTTTTTGATTTAAGGTAACCGAGCTGGTTAGTTGCTTTCTCATGGCAACAGCTTTTGCTTCAAGCTTACGCGCCATAACAGCGAGAACTTTTTCAGGGAACAGATCAGCATCGCCGGTGAACAATTCAAGCTCTCCCACCTGAGTAGAGGCATTCTGTGCTGGTTTTCTCATTGAGATGCGCGTTTCCGCGTTTTCAATATGCATCGCATTATCAGATTTATACCCGCGTAGCTGAAGTGCGAGATTTACACCATGATCATCCAGTGCTTCTAATGAGCGAACGACACTGCGGTGCAAATTGCTACGTTTTGCAATGATGCGCGCGTGATATTCACTCTTCTTGGCAATAACATAACAAAGGATAGGATTTGTTACGGCTGGTGAGTGTGACAGAAATGGGGCAGAAATTTCTAAGGCCTGCATGCAGATACATTCGGCAATTCTAGTTGGTACAAAAGTACAGCGTGAAAGTGCAGATGCAACTTGGCGTTTGGTATCCAGTGGTGCTGTGTCGAATAACGGGACAAAAAGTTCACTGACTTTTTTTGCTTCCGCCGGGTTGGGTTCTCGTAGTTCATCAATCCGTGCGACAAGCGCCAAAAGGATTGCTGATTTTCGTTGATCTTCGCTCACGTTTTCTAAATCCCTAAAGCAATAAGACATTTTACTCATACTTACCCCCGATATCAGAAATCGTCATAACACTGATATCTCACTCAAAAACACAGGCTTGTTACTCATAGAAAAGCCCAAAACCACTTACATTAATCGTCAGATTATAGTCAAAGTGTTAGCGTTTCATTAACTATGGGCCTGCTTAATAGGGATATCACTACGGATGAAAATTAAGGCGTACATCTGTCCACAAACTGGAGACGGTTAAATGGCAAAAATAATACGTTTGTTAGATTATGAACCTGTAGATAGGCCTCAAGGGTTTCAACCAAAAGAACCTGCAAAAATTCTATTCTTCACTGGCGTGAGATATGAACGTCCGCCGAACAAAAAGAATAAACGATCAAAGCGCAATGAGCGTGCACCAAAGATAAAGCGTACTGGTGCATGAAAACATGAATGCTTGAGTTTGGTTTCAGCTATCTCAAAGAATAGCGCAAGATGCGCTTGATAAAAAACTACGTGCTTCTGATATTTGGCTAAAATCCGGCGCTATCGCCCTAAGTACTACATAACCTTGGGTATCAGACACTTCGATGGCAATTGATCTGGAAACAAGGTCAGGTTCTTCGCTTTTTAGAGCTAAAATCTGAGCTCTCGTAACTATCAAAAAATTGACGTCTCCGCGGATAGATGAGCGCGCACTCATGCTAAAGACTTCATTCGCATCGGCATCAAATGCACCAAATGTCCACATGTCGGTTGATTTATCAGCTACGATTTGTACAGAACCAGCTTCAAGGTCAAAGTAGCAAGCCGCCGATTGAATATGGATATCTTCGTTATACAATCCAGTAGAGTTTTTTTGGTTGGCGAGAACATGGAACTCATTTTCCGGACCTAAATTTATAATCTTGCTCCATGCATCGCTGCCTGTATAAAGCGGCAAAACCAGAATGATTAGGATGTGTAGAACCGCAGCACCTATTAACCCGGTCATAATCGCAATTATTGTTTTGGTCATGATGCACATTCCAGCTGAACTATGCTCGGCATTTCAAATTCTCGAATGCCACTGTCGTTAGATGTGGGAGTATCTATCAGTGTAAGTTGAAGTTCGAATGTACCGTTCTGAGCCAAAGCAAGCCAGTTACCTGTCTCTGCAGAAGATGAAAGCGTTATAGAAATATTCCCGTTTCGATCTTTAAGTACTTTGTGAGCATTAACCACACTTGGCCAACCCACCGGCAGTTCAGGAGACGTTTTATCAGGATAAGTTGCACGTAATGTCCAGAAGAGAGAAGGCGGTACGCGCCCCTCAACCAGATATCGGCATCTTGCACTTAAAGCTTGTTCATTTTGATCTGTATCTGCACGAAAGACAAGTCCTTCCGCACGCCCAAGCAATAAGTGACCATCATTTGCTCTATGGGCTTTAGCATAGGGGTCAGCATCAGTTGTCTGAATATCAGGATAAGCCGTCCAACCATTTACGCTCAAGCCTCCAAATCCGCGTGTAGCATCGAGCGCCCAAAGTGAAACTTGCACTGCGCCTAGAAAGGTGATGGCCAGCGCAATCAAGATGAGCAATGGGATACGTAACAAGCTAAAGCCTTCCGTGCATTATTGAGAAATTTTCACAGGGGCCGTACTCTGATTAAGGACAGCAAATTCATCAGGAGTTTTTTCAGATTGCTGTTCTGTTGTCTTTGTTACCTCAAACTCTTTCATTAATTCACGTAGGGCTTCTGCTGCCTGGCGGTTTAGAATCCGTGCACGCGAAGGAAGTGAAATATTATCACTTCCATCATCCTTAACGGCAATCAAGGGACCAAATGTTTCTGGTAATGCATCTTCAATTCCCGGAATTGCCCGCAACTCGATGCCTTGGTGTGCAAATTCCATTATCCGTTTGAAGGTCATTGCAGGTAGTGAGCCACCTGTCATGCGGGCAGTGGAGGTGAAGTCATCATTGCCGAACCACACTGCAGATGTAAAGTTGCCAGTATATCCAACAAACCAACCATCGCGGTAAGCCTGAGTGGTTCCTGTTTTTCCTGCAGTTTTAATGCCTTCCAGCTTCGCGCGACGTCCAGTGCCCCATTCTGGAACTTGGCTCAGGATTTGATTCATTGCGTTCGCTGCTTCTTCAGTTAACACCCGATTTGGCTTCGTCGCATCTTTGTTATGATCATAAAGGACTTTCCCTTCATAATTCATTATTTGCGCAACTCCATGTCGATTGGATTCAAGGCCGCCCGCAGGAAATACAGCATATCCCGTTGCTTGGTCTAGCACTGTAACTTCAGATGTTCCAAGTGGCATAGTCTTGTTGGCATGTACAGTTGATTGAATGCCCATAGCAACTGCTTTTTCTGCAATTTTTGGAATGCTCAAATGGTCGCGAGCAAGACGAACTGGCACGGTGTTAATGGACTTGACCAATGCTCGTGTAAGGTCAACGCGGCCAGAGTAGGATCGTCCGTAATTTCGAGGCGACCAGCCGCGCCATGTAATGGGGCCGTCACTTATAATTGATTGTGGTGTAAAACCATTTTCCATCGCGAGTGCATAAACATAAGGTTTGAACGATGAACCCGGTTGACGAAGTGCACTTGTTGCCCGATTAAATTGGCTTCTGCCATAATCCCGACCGCCAACCATGGCACGCACTGCGCCGCCGTGCTCTATGACAACCGCCCCACCTTGGCCTACTCGATAGCGTTGACCTAATTCACGTAGGCCTGTTTCGACTGCAATCTCAGATGCACCTTGTAATGCAAGATCAATGGTTGTTCTTACAACCAGTGCTTTCTGGCCATAGCCAGCAGCTATGCGTCTAACCTCATCATAGGCCCAATCTAGAAAAAAATCGGGGCTTTCAACATCGCCACGATCAATTACGTTTGCCGGATTGCGCCGCGCGCCGACGACTTGCCCTTCAGTCATCATTCCGCCCTGTACAAGGTTGGTCAGAACTTCATTCGCGCGCGCGCGAGCTGCGGGTAAATTCACATGGGGCGCATATTTTGCAGGAGCCTTGAAAAGGCCCGATAACATCGCAGCTTCCGCAAGAGTGACATCCTGCACATCTTTGCCGAAGTAAAATTGTGCGGCCGCTCCGACACCAAATGCGCCACCGCCCATATAAGCTCGATCAAGATAAAGTTGCAGGATTTCATTTTTGGAAAGGTTGGCTTCGAGCCAAAGTGAAAGAAATGCTTCTTTTATTTTGCGAGTAAGTGTTCTTTCGTTCGTCAGGAATATGTTTTTTGCTAATTGTTGCGTTAGTGTTGAACCGCCTTGAACAACTGAATTGGCACGGGCGTTTTCAGCCATTGCGCGGGCAAGACCGATGAAATCAAGGCCGAAATGTTGGTAAAAGCGACGGTCTTCCGTTGCAAGGACAGTTTGAACAAGATGTTCTGGAAGTTGATCTATAGGTAGCGATTCTTCCCGAATGTTCCCACGATGTCCAATCTCATTTCCGTAGCGATCAAGAAAAGTAACCGAATACTCATCTTGAGCGCGCCAATTTCCATTCGTGGCTTCAAACGATGGGAGAGCAAGCGCAAGTAGAAGAACAAGTCCAACCGTGCCTAGGTTAGCGGCTTCCTCAACGACTTCAATTAATACCTTCTTAAAACCGGTAACACGAAATTTATGAGAAAAAATTGTAAGGTTTTCCCATGTGTCGCTTAACTTTCTGAACGACCCCCAAATGGATGAATCAATCCATGAATCGAACCGCAAGAAAAACAGTTTTATTCGCGTGAGAAATTTGGGCTTTTTATTTAGTTCTGACATAAGCTTCTTTTCGACTTCTCATCCTGAATGTTTTTGCCGTATTTTAACGCGAAGAACAAGCAAAATACACGATCATTTCGCTTGATCTTTTACTCAAGTGGCATATTTATCGCGCAAGCCTTGTCCAAAGATGTTGAATTGGACTGATATATGAGTATGCAAAATGACGGATGACTTGCCCTTTTGGAAGACGAAATCACTTGATAAGATGAATGAGGTAGAGTGGGAATCGCTCTGTGACGGTTGCGCACGCTGTTGTTTAAACAAATTAGAAGATTGGGATACCGGTGAGATTGTCTGGACCAACGTTGCTTGCACGTTGCTCAACGATCAATCTTGCCGCTGTAATGACTATGCAAACCGGCAAAAAAAAGTGTCAGATTGTGTGCAGTTGACACCAAATGAGGTACGAGAATTATCTTGGTTGCCTGCAACTTGTGCTTATCGTTTAATTTCAGAAAATCATGATCTTTACTGGTGGCATCCATTGATTTCAGGTGATCCCGAAACCGTCCATCAGGCTGGAATTTCAGCGCGTTCACGAACAGTATCTGAAGATGGAATGGAGCCAGAAGAATATGAAGATTACATTGTTTCGTGGCCGGGCGAAACGTATGAAGACAAAAATCAACAAACTAAATAGGAAAATAATCCTTGACTAATGACAGGTCGTTTGATATAAAACTGTCATCATCCCAAAATTGAAACAACACAATATGCAGTAGCTTCCAGCATATTGTTGGCAGTAGGTATTCTCCGTTTTGCAAACATCAGATGAAGAAGAAACACTTGCTGCATTATCGCAGGCAAGAGCGCAGCTTCACGATCAATTATCCAAGATAGAGTTTGATGATAAAAAACATGATGCAGCGGTTAATTCTATTTCGCTCATCATCCGCACATTGGACAAAATTGAACAGATGACAAAATCCTTGCGCCAGGAACAAGTGGCGATTGAAGATGAAATAAATCGTGAGGCACATGACAAGCTTAGAGAAAAAGTCAAAACCCTCATCCTCGCAGCAGCGAAAAGGGAGCAGAAACAAAAATAGAAGCCTCTTCAATAAAAAGATCGACGAGTTTCTCTCTAAGCTTGATAGACGTGAACTTCAATTGCTAGTCAATGACTGGCAACTTAACGCGCGTACGGAACAACTACCGCCTCAAGGCGACTGGTTTATCTGGCTATTATTAGGTGGCCGTGGAGCAGGAAAAACGCGCGCAGGCTCAGAATGAGTGCACAATATTGCCACATGTCAAGGTCACGTTTTAGACGGACTAAACTGCGGTCGAATAGCGCTTGTTGCTGAAACACTGAGTGATGCCCGTGAGATTATGGTGGATGGTGACAGCGGCATCTTGAATATTGCAAAACATGATCGTCCACTTTATCAAAGTACGCGACGACGTTTGGTTTGGCCAAACGGTGCTATTGCGCAAATTTTCTCGTCTGAAGACCCTGAAAGCCTGCGAGGTCCGCAATTTGATGCGGCTTGGTGTGACGAGTTATGTAAATGGCAATATCCGCAAGAGACTTGGGATATGCTGCAATTTGGATTGCGACTGGGTGAAAATCCACGCCAACTCGTGACAACGACACCTAAACCAATCGCATTATTAAAAGCCATTATGGCAGATAAAAATACTGCGATAGTCAAAATGCAAACAGATGACAATGCTGAAAACTTGGCGAAAAACTTCTTAGCAAATGTGAAGTCTCGTTATGGAAATACTCGTCTTGGTAGGCAAGAGTTAAACGGCGAGATTTTAGAAGACCAAGAAGGTTCGCTCTGGACGAGGGATCGACTTGACGAATTGCGCCTGACTGAAATGCCACAATTAATGCGAATTGTTATTGCAGTCGACCCGCCTGCTTCATCGAAAGCGCAAGGGTCGTGTTGTGGCATAGTTGTGGTCGGGCTAAATAGCCGGGGACATGCCATTGTCTTAAAAGATGCATCAATCGAACAAGCTACACCCAGTCAATGGGCGAATATTACAGCCAAGTGTTATCAAGATTTTGATGCAGATCTTATCGTAGCAGAAGTAAATCAGGGCGGCGATATGGTAAAGTCAGTGCTTCACGCGAGCGACGCACAATTACCCATTCAAATGGTTCGAGCTTCACGAGGAAAGTGGCTTCGTGCTGAGCCCGTCGCAGCCTTATACGAGCAGGGTAAAGTTTGGCATTTAGATGGTCTGGACAGCCTTGAAGACCAAATGTGCAATTTCACGCACCAAGGACTTCTCGGTGGTGGATCGCCTGATAGGTTAGATGCTTTGGTCTGGGCGGTCACGGCACTACTGCTAGATAAAAGCAGCAAACCGATCATTCGATCTATTTAACATCGTAATCATAAAGTAAAGGAAAACTGGATGAGCTGGTTGGCATCAATTGGCGCATGGCGAGATCGTGCGCGAAAAAATAATTCAATGACAAAGAGCCCACAGATAAGCGAAAGAAACGAAGTGAAGTCGTTCTCTTCATCTGGTCTTATAAGTCTGCATGAAACACAGAATGCAAGTTGGTCATCACGTAATTATTTATCGATGTCTCGTGAGGGGTTTATGCGAAACCCTATCGCCCATAGAGCCATTAGAATGATTGCGGAAACAGCCGCAAATGTGCCGTGGATTTTGATTGATGGAGATCGGGTTTTAACAGATCATCCCGCACTTGCTTTGATAAAGAAGCCAAATTCATATTCTGCGGGTGCTGATTTTTTGGAAACTATTTATGGGCATCTTTTGTTATCAGGAAATTCATTTGTCAAATGCGTCCAAACAGATGGTGATCCCATCGAATTACACACATTGAGGCCTGACAGAATTCGAGTGATTTCTGATCGGAATGGATGGCCATCTGCACTTGAATATCAGGTAGGAAACAGTAAACAACAGTTTCCAATTGACGGTGAAAATGGTCATCAGATATTGCATCTCAAGCTCTTTCACCCGCTTGATGATCATATGGGGTTTGCCCCGCTTGAAGCGGCGATGACAGCACTTGATCTTCACAATTCTGCCAGTGCGTGGAACAAGGCGTTGCTTGATAATTCTGCAAGACCTTCAGGTGCGCTGGTCTATCAACCAAAAGATGGTGGCAATCTTTCACAAGAACAATTTGATCGATTAAAAATGGAACTGGAGAATGGATATTCTGGCGTTAAACGTGCGGGCCGCCCTTTGCTTCTGGAAGGTGGCCTCGATTGGAAAGCTATCGGTTTAACACCCAAAGATATGGACTTTGTAGACGCAAAGAATGGCGCTAGCAGAGATATCGCTTTAGCACTTGGCGTGCCACCCATGCTGCTCGGTATTCCAGGTGACAATACATATGCAAATTATCAAGAAGCCAACCGGGCGTTTTCTCGTTTAACGGTGTTGCCACTTGTCACACGTATCGCGGCTAGTATGAGCTCCTGGCTGAGTGAATATTATGATAAAGATATCCGTTTTGAGCCAGACGCGGATAAGATGTCGGGCCTCGCTTCCGAACGAGAATCTTTATGGTCCCGGATGCAGAACGCAACCTTTTTGAGCGATGAAGAGAAGCGAAAAGCTGTTGGGTATCAGCGGTTTGACCATGATTCTTGAATCGAAAATCAAATGTATTGAATCACATTTTAAATTGCCTAAATCAAACTGGGAAATCTCGCATGAGTGTTAGAAAAAATGCCGGAATAATTAAGTTTCCGATTGAAAATAAACGCGCCGAAATCTCGTTGGAAAATATTTCACATGACGGATATTTTAGTGGATATGCCAGCCTTTTTGGGATCGTTGATTTAGCCAATGATATTGTGGAGTTTGGCGCTTTTTCAAAGACCCTAGAGCGACATTCTTCACGTCCCGTACGCATGCTTTTTCAGCATGATCCCGATCAAGTGATAGGCCGTTGGGTGACTATCTATGAAGATCGGAAAGGCCTCTATGTGGAGGGTCAATTGTCTCTCGATGTTGTTCGCGCAAAAGACATTCATGCACTTATGTTGTCTGGAGCGCTTGATGGCCTATCGATCGGTTTTAAAACGTGTAAATCCTGCAAAGATCCAAAAACTGATGCGCGCCATATTTTGGAAGCCGATTTGTGGGAAATCTCTGTGGTGACGTTTCCTATGCTGCCAGATGCACGAGTAACTCAAGTCAAATCTGAAGCCCCATTAAGTGATGCTTTCGATACTAAAATCGCAGCAAAGATAAAACATGCTGCAATACGTCTTTCGTCCTCCTAAGACGTTTCCTATCCCGATAGATCACATGAAAGGACCCCTGATGATCAAGGAAAAAACAATGACCTCTCCCGAGGTGAAATCTCTTCGAAAAATCGCACCGGAGAAGAAGGCTACCGGCAACGAGGTTGCCTTGGCTTTTGATGACTTTATGCATGCCTTTGAAAGCTACAAAGAGGCCAATGATCTTCGTCTTTCAGAAATGGAAGCGCGGGTTGGTGAAGATGTTGTGACAACGGAAAAAATGGATCGCATTTCACGTTTTATGGATAATCAAAAGCGTAAGATGGATCAGCTTGCGATTAAGGGTGCGCGTCCGGCATTAGGTGGGATGGAAACATCAATATTTGATAGTGAACATAAAACCGCATTTAATGATTATATCCGAAAAGGCAATGAACACGGACTTCGTCAGATTGAGGCGAAGTCTATGTCAGCATCAACGGATTCTGATGGTGGTTATCTGGTCCCTGATGAAATTGATCAGGAAATAGGCCGTCGTTTGTCAGCACTATCTCCTATTCGCTCGATCTCATCTGTGCGTCAGGTTTCAACTTCTGTTTTGAAAAAACCATTCGCACAAAATGGCATGTCCGTCGGATGGGTTGGTGAGACTGATGTTCGTCCTGAAACCAATTCTGCCCAGCTGGTCGAGCTACAATTTCCCACAATGGAATTATATGCCATGCCGGCAGCCACGTCCTCACTTCTAGTGGATGCGGCAGTTGATATTGATAGTTGGATAACGAGCGAGATTGAGGCGGCCTTCGCCGAACAAGAAGGTGCAGCGTTCGTCAATGGAGATGGCGTGAATAAGCCAACAGGTTTCCTGTCTGCGTCAACGGTTGATGATGCAAGTTGGAGTTGGGGAAACCTAGGTTATGTGGCAACAGGCGCCGATGGTGCATTTGCATCGGACCCCTCCGATGCGTTGATTGATACAATCTACTCACTCAAAGCGGGGTATCGTCAGAATGCAAAGTTTGTGATGAACCGCAAAACTCAAAGCGCTATCCGCAAGTTTAAAGATGCAGATGGTAATTACATGTGGCAACCGCCAGCAGCAGCGGGTCAACAAGCCATGTTGCAGGGTTTTTCGATCATTGAGGCAGAGGATATGCCTGATTTGGCCTCCAATTCGATGTCGATTGCGTTTGGGGACTTCGAACGCGGATACCTTGTCGTAGATCGCGCTGGTGTTAGTGTTCTTCGTGATCCTTACTCCGCAAAACCTTATGTCCTATTTTATACAACAAAACGGGTTGGTGGTGGAATTCAGAACTTTGAAGCTATCAAACTCATGAAGTTCGGCATAAGCTAAATTCTCCCTTCATCCTATGGAAAATAAACATGTCTCCGGTGAATTTTCATTTGCCGGAGATCGTAATGGCGGCCGCAATTAGCAATCAAAAGGAAATGATATGATACTCATCTTGTCTCAGCCCCCCATGGCCGAGCCTGTCACATTGCCCGAGTTTAAAAACCATCTGCGAATTGATCATGCTTTGGAAGATACGCTGCTTTCAAGTTTGATTTCGACAGCAAGAGAATATCTTGAAAAACGGACAGGCCTTGCATTGATGGATCAACAATGGCGACTCTGCTTAGATGAGTGGCCCGAAGATCGGTGCATTCAAATTCAGAAACCACCTATACGTTCAATTGATGAAGTTCAGCAGTTTGGTATCGATGGACAACCGAATATTGTGGCTCAGAGTAACATGCTATTGGATGGAAAATCATCACCCGCAAGATTGTTTGTCGGTCCGCAGCTTTCACCAGGGCAAATGATGAATGGGATCGAAATTACATTTACAGCTGGCTACACGAGTGCGAGCGAGGTGCCAGACGCTCTCAAACGAGCCATTCTAATTCATGCCGCGTGTTTATATGAATTTCGTGGTGTTGTTGCACCTGACATGCAGCCAGCAGCAGTTCCAAATGGTTACGATGCGTTGATCTCACAGTGGGTGAGGAGGCGTATCTAATGTTGATGACATTTATCGATCCTGGCATGTTGCGAACGCCGCTTGACCTACAGAGTTCGACTGACGTCATGGATGGACAGGGCGGCGTGAGCCAAAACTGGACAACTGTCGCGACATTGTTTGCACATATGGAGCCTGTTAGTGCGAAACGCGAAGTGCGGGGTCGCGCACGCGAAGCAAATATCACACATAAAGTTACAATTCGACATCGTGGAGACATTAAAAACGATATGCGCTTGTTGAGAAATGGAAGGACGTTAATGATCCATTCTGTGCATGACCTGGACGAAACATCTCGTTATCTCATTTGCCGTTGTGAGGAGATAGAACGATGAATGTCAGAATTCGAATTAAAAGACTTTCCCCCCAAGAGTTACTTCTAAGGATTGTAGACAAAATCGAGGTAAAAAAACGAAAAAAACTCCTAATAATGGCGACCGGTAAGCAAGAAACATCATCTCATACAATGAATGATCTGGGAGGTTTTAACCCATGGCAATGATGGCAGGATATCTGCAGAAAGCAATTTTTCAAGCACTTAATAGCGAAAATGCGATCACGGCGCTTATCGGTGTAGATAATATTTTTGACCATGAGATTAAGGATGCAATTTATCCTTATATTTCAATTGATAATTGGGAAACATTCGACTGGTCAACAGACAGTGAGTTTGGTGAGGAGCATCTTTTTGATGTCTTGATTTATGAAGATAAACCGGCGCGCGAAAATTTACAAAATATAGCACAAAAGGTGGTTTCGGCGCTTCATGATCAACCTCTTACTCTCGATGTTGGAGTGCTGATTAATCTTCGTTTTGAAAGTGCATCTTTTGCTGAAGAAGGGCGTAATAAGTTGCAAACTGCACGATTAAAATTTCGTGCAAAAATTGAATATAATACATGATGTTAAAGAAGGATATTCGTTATGACGGCGCAAAAGGGTAAAGATTTATTGATCAAAATCGATCAGAATGGATCATTTGTTACACTTGCAGGACTGCGAGCGAAACGGTTAGCATTTAACGCAGAAACAGTTGATATCACAGATGCTGAATCATCAGGCCGTTGGCGTGAGTTGCTCGGCGGTTCTGGTGTGCAGCGAGCAAGCCTTTCCGGTTCCGGTATTTTTAAAGACGCTGCAAGTGATGATCTTATGCGGTCAACGTTCTTCGCATCTCAGATTACGGATTGGGAAATTACAGTTCCCGATTTTGGCAAAATTACCGGTCCCTTTCAAATTACGGCACTCGAATATTCTGGCCAACATGATGGTGAAGTTACATTTGAAGCTGCGCTAGAATCCGCAGGTTCATTGAGCTTTGGAGCTCTGTAATGACTGAAGCATTGAGCATGAAGAGGATTGTTGCAAATCGTCGGCGGGGGGAAGTGGTTGCAGTTATCGATAGTGCGCCGCGTATTTTGTGCCTTACTTTAGGAGCGTTAGCGGAACTTGAAGATGCGTTTAATGTTTCAAATCTCTCTGATCTGGGTGATTATTTCTCTCAAGGGAAGTTTTCAAGCGAGGATTTGGTGCATATCATTGGTGCGGGGCTTCGCGGCGGTGGAAATTTATACGCGGATGAAGATGTCCGTTGTATGAGCCTTGACGGGGGTGCATTGGGGCTTGCTCAAATTGCTGCCGATCTTTTGATCGCAACATTTAATCCTATTCAAAATAGGAGTGATGAAGAAAAAGACAATCAAACATCAAACCCCAAGTAGCCGTATCTGAATTTTCTGAAAAGACAATTGATAATCAAAATCTGGTGGAACCATTCCCATGGGAATTTCTGCTAGGTTTTCTATTTTCTCAGATGCGGCTTTCCCCTTCAGAATTTTGGTCTTTAACACTCCCCGAAGTATCAATAATTCTTGCCTTTCAATCACAAAAATTACCACAGAGGTTATCCCCAATAGGTCGAGATAGCTTGAGCAATCTCATGCAAAAATTTCCAGATAAAGCTTAAGATGGAGCTGTTATATGAACGAAAATGATACAAACATTGACGTTAAGGTAGATGCAGATACGCAAGATGCCATGCGCAAATTAGGTGATCTTGAAATCCAGGCCAATGCTTTTGGTAAAGCATTAACGGGAGCATTTAAAAGTTCAATTATCGGCGGTAAAGACTTATCGAGTGTTATGAGCAAATTAGCTCTATCGTTATCCAATATGGCTCTTAGCAAAGCGTTAGCTCCGCTTGAGAGGAGTTTTTCGGGTGCAATCGATGGATTGATGGGCGGTCTATTCAAAAGAGGAACTTCTGGCGCAGGCTCACCCTTAAATATTACACCTTTTGCAAATGGTGGAGTGGTATCAAATCCAACTTATTTTCCTTTGGGTGGCGCTTCATCTGTTGGTTTGATGGGAGAGGCAGGCAGCGAAGCTATTCTACCACTTAGCCGAGGGCCAGATGGTTCGCTCGGCGTAGCCTCTACAATGGGTGGGTTATCACCCGTCAACATCACATTCAATATCGCAACGCCTGATGTAGAGGGCTTTGCCAGATCAGAAGCGCAAGTTAGCGCTATGCTTGCGCGCGCTGTGGGTCGTGGTCGTCGCGGACTTTAAGCATCGCAATTAACCAGAAATATTGGAGATTTTCATGCCCAACGGATTTCATGAGGTTTCATTTCCTCTATCAATCGCGCTTGAAACAACGGGTGGTCCGGAGCGTCGTACGGACATTACTCAATTTTCTAATGGTCGCGAAAACCGCAACGCGCGTTGGCGAGATTCACGCCGTCGTTATGACGCTGGCAGCGGTATGCGTTCTCGTGATGATCTCATGAAACTTATCGCTTTTTTTGAAGCGCGGCATGGCAGTCTTTATGGATTTCGTTTTAAAGATCCGCTTGATTTCTCATCAGCAAGTTTTGGTAACTCTATTGCGAGTTCTGATCAGATTATTGGTACTGGTGATGGCACGATGACCGTTTTCCAACTTTCAAAAACCTATAGTGATGTCGGCGGAAGTGCAAAACGCACCATCGATAAACCGATTTCTGGTTCAGTTTTCATAGCTGTAGACGGTGTTGACGTTCTCTCACCAGATATTTCAATTAATGATGCAAAGGGTGAGGTTACATTTGTGACTGCACCCATGACAAATGCAATCATTACCGCAGGGTATGAATTCGAAGTTCCTGTGCGGTTCGATATTGAGCGGCTTGATTTCAATCTATCTGCATTTAATGCGGGGCAAATACCTTCCATACCGCTAGTGGAGATCAAGCCATGAAACAATTAGCATCTGAACTGAAAAACCATCTTGAAGATGATGTGACAACACTTTGCAATGCTTGGCGCGTTACTCGAAGGGATGGCATTGTGTTAGGGTTTACCGATCATGATAATTCACTAGAGTTCGATAATACCATCTTTGTGCCTGAAAGCGGTTTTTTACCAAGCGCTGCTCGGTCTGAACTTGGTTTAAATGTCGACGATGGTGAAGTGGTCGGCGCATTTTCAAGCGATGCAATTACCGAAAGTGACCTTGCAGAAGGGCGCTATGATAATGCACTTGTTGAAGTATTTCTCATTAATTGGCAAGATCCTAACAGCTTTCTGAAAATGCGTACACAGGAGATCGGTGAAGTTAGTTTTGGCGACCATATTTTCCGCGCTGAACTTCGCTCACTTGCTCACAAATTAGATCAGCCGCAGGGTAGGGTATATTCGCGACGTTGCAGTGCAGATCTGGGCGATGGCGCGTGCAAGATTAATTTGAATACTGCTCAATACAAAGCTAGCGGATCAGTTGTTTCGGCTTCCGATGACCGCTCATGCGTTATATCTGGCCTGTCCGCATTCGATGCCGGCTGGTTTCGTCATGGGCTTTTAACATGGCAATCAGGCCAGAATGCAAACCTCTCTGTTGAAGTACTTGATCACTCCGCCGACGATAATCAAATCACCATGAAGTTCTTCTCACCGCTCGCGCATGTGCCACAGATAGGAGATACATTCACCGTGACCGCGGGTTGCTCAAAACATTTCGACACGTGCCGTCACAAGTTTGCAAATATTCTCAATTTTCAAGGTTTCCCCCACCTGCCAGGTAGTGACTTTGCTTATGGATATGCGGATGGCGCGACTGTGCATGATGGGAGGCCTTTGGTGACATCATGAGAGATATAGATCGTAAAATTATTGGTGAAGCACAATCATGGTTAGGTACGCCTTATCGTCACCAAGGTGCGCGAAAGCAAATTGGCTGTGATTGTTTGGGGCTCATCAGGGGTGTGTGGGCACAGGTTTATGAAACCGAACCGGAAGTGCCAAAACCATATTCTCAAGATTGGGCAGAACAGGCATTGGATGAACCAATGTTGATTGCCGCTCGAAAGTATTGTGGCGCAGAATTGCCAATTCAAGACTTGCACAAAGGTTGTCTTGTATTGTTTCGTTGGCAAGTGGGTTCCGCCATAAAACACGCCGGCATCCTCTCGGAATCAAACAAATTCATTCATGCTTATGAGCGCATTTCAGTGACCCAATCTTCACTTGTACCAAGCTGGCGACGACGGATTGCAGCGATCTTTGAATTTCCATCTATCTAATTCTTTTCGGCTAGGAGCCTTTTATGGCAACAGTTTTATTGCAATCTGCTGGTACAGCGCTTGGTAGTGTTTTTGGGCCTTTTGGTGCCATATTAGGTCGTGCTGTCGGAGGATTAGCGGGCGCTGCTCTTGATCAATCCCGTTTGGGAAAACAAGTAACGCCACTGCGCCTTCTTTGTCAGGTGTGCGTATTTCATCTGCGGATGAAGGCACACCTATTGCGCGAGTTTATGGAACCATGCGTGTCGCTGGAAGTTTGATTTGGGCCACACGGTTTGAGGAAGAAGTCACCGTTGAACGTCGAGGTGGAAAAGCAACGAGCCGCCCGAAGCAAACCGTTGAAACTAAAAGCTATTATGCTAATTTTGCAATAGGACTATGCGAAGGTCCAATTCAAAACATTAAACGCGTTTGGGCAGATGGTCGTGAAGTTGATCTGAGCCAAATTGATATGCGCATTTATTATGGCTCCGATGATCAGCTGCCAGATCCTCTTATTGAAGCCAAGCAGGGAGCGGGTAAAACCCCATCATATCGTGGTCTTGCCTATGTAGTGTTTGATAGGATGCCAATTGAAAATTATGGCAACCGTATCCCCGTGCTTCATTTTGAAGTTACGCGTGTAGTTGGCGCGTTGGAAAATGACGTGAGAGCGGTCACGCTTATCCCCGGAGCAACAGAACACGGCTTGGCGACAAGACAGATATCTGAACGTATAGGCTCTGGCGAAAAAAGGTTCCTCAACCACAACATCACCTATGCACCCAATGATCTACAAGCATCTTTGAATGAATTGCAGCAACTTTGTCCAAATTTAAAGTCGGTCGGTCTGGTGGTTGCTTGGTTTGGTTCTGATTTGCGAGCGGGGCATTGCACACTTCGTCCAGGCGTAGAAGTCCGTTCTCGGTCTGAGGAATCGCGGGTTTGGAAAGTTGGCGGTGTAAACCGTTCGGTAGCACATTTAATATCTAGGTAAAACAACTCGCCGGTTTATGGCGGAACTCCTGATGACGCATCTGTTGTGGATGCCATCATCGAGTTAAAATCACGCGGATTGAAAGTAACATTATATCCGTTTATTTTAATGGATGTACCGGAAGGTAATTCATTACCATCGCCTTATGATGGTTCATCGCAACCGGTGTATCCTTGGCGCGGCAGAATAACATGTTATCCGGCTATCGGTGAGAGCGGTAGCGCTGATCAAACAGCAGATGGTGCCAGTCAGATTGTGTCATTTACAGGAACAAGTTCCGCAGAAAATTTTTCCATTTCAGGAAGCGGCGTAAACTGGTTAGGTGGTGATCAGCGATATCGTCACATGATCTTGCATTATGCGCATCTAGCAATGGCTGCAGGCGGAGTGGATGGTTTTGTTATTGGCTCAGAAATGGTGGCTATCACAAAAGTTCGCGATGATGGTAATGGCTTTCCATTTGTTGATGATTTGAAAATCTTGGCGCAGGATTGTCGGAATGTGATGGGTGCAAATACCAAGCTAACTTATGCAGCTGATTGGAGTGAGTATTTTGGTTACCATCCCCAAGATGGTAGCGGCGACGTTTATTTCCATTTGGATGACCTGTGGGCACATCCAGCGATTGATGCGGTTGGTATTGATAATTACATGCCACTGTCTGATTGGCGTGATGAAGATTTAAGTGCTGCTAATCCAGATGGGTTCCGAATCCAAAATGACGTGACTGCGCTTCAAGGTCAGATTGAGGGTGGTGAGGGGTTTGATTGGTACTATGCCAATAATGCTGACCGCAAAAAACGTGTTCGTACAACAATTACGGATGGATCAGGTAAGCCTTGGGTTTACCGTTACAAAGATTTGCGCTCCTGGTGGCAGAACGATCACTACAATCGAATAGGTGGCATAGAAGTTGGTTCAAAAACAGCTTGGACCCCCCAAGTAAAACCAATCTGGTTTACTGAATTTGGGTGTCCGGCAGTGGACAAGGGGTCGAACCAACCCAATGTTTTTCCTGATCCGAAATCATCTGAAAATGCATTTCCATATTTTAGTTCAAAAAACCGAGATGATTTAGCGCAACGGGCCTACTTAAAGGCGCATCTTGAACATTGGAGTGGTTCGGCCAACTCGCCGAGAATGATAGACTTAGACAATTCGTACATCTGGACTTGGGACGCTCGCCCGTCGCCTGCATTCCCAGAAAATTTGGGTATCTGGTCTGATGGGATAAATTGGCGAACAGGTCATTGGGTGAATGGTCGCTTAGGCACTGCACCCATCGGTGAGCTAATTGCAGCAATTTTATCAGATCACGGTTTTTTTAAATATGATGTGTCTCGTGTTGAAGGCGTAATTACCGGATTTATCCAAAATGAGCCTACATCTGCACGCACCATACTGGAACCACTTTTAAATCTATACCAAATAGATGTCAGCGAAAGTCAAGACGGCTTGGTGTTTACAACACGCACACGTAAATCGCAGAAGCCCGCGATTATAAAGGCATTGGTCGATAATGCGCAAAATCCGTTGATGTCGCATAAGCGTGCGCAAGAAAGCGAGTTGGCTAATGAGGTACATATAAATAGCGTAGCACCAGAACAAGAATATACGCCATCAATTGCTTACTCCCGACGTTTGTCGCGGGGTAGTCAACGGCATGAACGTCTAGCACTATCTGGTGCAATTGAAGCGCAAAGCGCTGGAGTTTTGGCTGATCAATGGTTGCAGGATCACTGGGCTTCGCAGGAAAGCGTAGAATTTACTTTGCCAATATCCGAAGCTCAGTTGGAAATTGGCGATCGCTTGGTATTTGAAGCCCCTGCCGACTTTCTGGCGCCAAAAGGTCAATATGATATTACCCAGATTGAGGATGAAAAGAAACGTACAATTAGTGCGAAACGTGTCGTATCAGGTATTGCATCAAGTGAAGAAGCAACGTCCTCTCCTACAAAATCGTCCGATGTTAGTGCAGCCTTTTCCCCTGATATTGAGTTTCTCGATTTACCGATTATCAGTGGAGATGATGCAAGTAATTGGGCACGTGCAGCAGGTTATGCCAAGCCGTGGGTGCCTATCACTTTATCAAGCTCGGTTAGTACATCTGGTTTTACTCCACGTGTAAACCTAATTTCGCCGGCCACAATGGGCAAGCTAGCCACAGATTTATTAAATGGTGCAGAAGGGCGTTGGGATTATAAAAACAAGATCATTGTTGATCTGCCATTTGGGGAATTGCAATCTGTAACGACAGAGCAGCTACTAGCAGGTGCTAATATTGCTGCCATTCAATCAAACAGTGGCGTTTATGAGATCATCCAGTTTGAAGAAGCATTGGAAATCGCAAGTCATCAATGGCAATTAAGCAAGCTTTTGCGCGGACAAGTTGGAACAGAAGACGCCAGCGAAAGCGGAGCTATAGTAGGTGCAAGATTTGTATTGATAAATGACGCTGTTACTTCACTTGGCCTAAATACTGGTGAGATGGCAAATGTACTAAATTGGCAGATATTTGCGGCATCCCGCGCAAGCGAAAGCATTCCGCTTATACCCTTTGCCGGTGGTGAGCGCGCGAATACTCCCTTATCACCAGCACATATAAGGGCGAAGCGAATAGATTCTGGCATTATGTTAGATTGGATCAGACGAAGTAGATATAATGCCGATAGTTGGCTTGGCACCGACGTGCCGCTTGATGAAGACGAGTTGACATTTCGGATTGATATTTGTTCATCCGGCTCAATCATACGTAGCGTAGATGTTTCAGGTACATCTTATCTTTATGAAGCGGCGGACGAAATAACTGATTTTGGTGTAAATCAGACCCAAATTGAGGTGGAAATTCGTCAATTAGGTGGGTATATTGCTTCAGGAGTTGCGCGGAAAGCAATTCTCTCCCTCTGATGCTATTTTAAAATTGTTAAAAAAACAAAGAATTAGCAGTAAAATCGTGTTGTTCATTTACCGTTCAGGTTCAGTTTAGTAGAACGGGACAAATGATTTGTTTTGTGGAGTTCAAAAAAATGAACATCAAATTGACTGCAGGCCTAACTTTAGCGGGTTTGTTGCTCGTCTCATCTCTAGCCCAGGCACTGCCTACTGTTAGCGTAAAGGCGCAAAATCTTGTTGTGGCTGCGGCCACTGATTGCTCAAGTTCAGCCAGTCAAGTTGTCGCGCAAACTGGTGGTCAGTTGCTTTCTGCGACACCAGCTACGCAAAATGGTCAAGCCGTATGTAAGGTCACAGTTCTTGTAAAAAGCTCATCCGGCCAGCGTCCGAAGAAAATGTCTGTTACAGTTCCCCAATAGTTGTAATAATTGTATAACCGTTAAAATTGGTCAAATGGTGGGGAGTAAGCCATGCGTATACTTGTTATCGAGGATGATCCGGACTTAAACCGCCAGCTTTGTGAATTACTGAACGAGCGTGGTTATGTCGTTGATAAAGCTATGGATGGTGAAGAAGGTCATTTTCTTGGTGACACTGAACCATATGATGCCGTGGTGCTTGATATTGGTTTGCCGGAAATGGACGGAATAACCGTTTTGGAAAAATGGCGCGCCGATGGCCGTGATATGCCTGTTCTCATTCTAACAGCACGAGATCGGTGGAGTGATAAAGTTGCTGGCATTGATGCTGGCGCAGATGACTATGTTACTAAACCTTTTCATGTTGAAGAAGTATTAGCGCGACTTCGTGCACTCATTCGCCGAGCTTCCGGCCATTCCACATCAGAAATTACCTGCGGCCCGCTATTGGTTGATACCAAAGCTTCAAAAGTCACCTGCAAAGGTGATGTCCTTAAACTTACATCTCACGAATTCCGCCTTGTTTCCTATCTTGTACATCACATGGGCGAGACAGTGTCACGTTCAGAACTTATCGAGCACATGTATGACCAGGACTTTGATCGTGACTCTAATACAATAGAAGTTTTTGTTGGGCGCCTACGCAAAAAAATTGCCAAGAATTTCGATGGCGACTTGATTGAGACGGTTCGCGGGCTTGGCTACCGCATACAGCCGCCTGATGCCTCAGACTGAAGCCGTTTCTGAATGACGGTTAGCAACACTCCCTCCCAAAGTGATACGCCTCCTAAAAGTAGAGGTTTGTTATCGCGACAATCACTGACTGTCCGTGTTCTTGTTTTTGCCAGTATTTGGACCGTCATTGCATTTGCCGCTGTCGCGTTGATCATTTCCACCCTTTATCGCACTAGCAGCGAGCGTGCGTTTGCAGATCTTTTGCGGGCACATCTCAACACAGTTATTGAGGCTGTCTCAATAGGTGATGATAGTTTGCTGCAAGGCAATCCGCAGCTTGGAAACTTAAAGTTCTCACAACCAAATTCCGGTTGGATCTGGATTGTAGATCCAATTGATGCGGGTAGTAAAGTTACTGGCCGCGGGTTAACATCCCCATCAATTGGCGGTCAAGCGCTGCCGCTCCCCGCCCAGTTTGAAATTGCATTTGATTCCCAGTATATCAGAACATATCGCCTCATAGATCCAAATGAAAATAGTATACTTGTTGCTGAAACTGAGGTTGAGTTAGACGGGCAAGGTAATGCCGTTCGTATTCGTGTTAGCGGCAATTTGGATGTGTTGGAAGCTGATGTAAGCTCATTTATCAATAGAATGGTTATTGCCTTGCTCGTAACGGGGATTGGCACCTTGGTTATTAACATGCTTGTGATCTTATTTGGTCTCAAACCACTTGATCATGTGCGGGCTTCACTTGAGAAAATTCGTAACGGTGATGCTGATCAGCTTGATGGTGAGTTCCCGCGTGAAATCGCGCCTTTAGCAAGTGAGGTCAATGCGTTGATTGATAGCAACAAACGTGTCGTTGAACGTTCGCGCATGCAAGTTGGTAATCTGGCGCACTCACTAAAAACACCGATCGCGGTGATGTTAAACGAAGCGCGTAATCTTCCAAAAGAACAGGCTGATCTCGTAAAGAATCAGGTTGGATCCATGCAATCTCAAGTAACAACCTATCTTGATCGTGCACGAATTTCTGCGCAGCGTGGTTCCGTACTTGCAAGAACTGATGTGGTGCCAGTAATAGAGCGACTTCTACGGGTAATGAAAAAACTCAATTCACACCTAGAATTTGAACTAGATGTAAGGTCATCTGAGACTTTGATCGGTCTAGAGGCACAGGATTTTGAAGAAATTCTCGGTAATTTGATCGAAAATGCAACGCGTTTTGCTGATAGCAAAATCACTATATCCGTCAAAGATTTGCCAAACCCTATGCAGTTATTAGTATCCGTCGCTGACGATGGTACCGGTCTTGATGATGATGACAAAAAGCAAGCTCTAAAACGAGGTCAACGTTTGGACGAGACGCGCCCGGGCAGCGGGCTAGGTCTATCGATTGTTGGTGAGATTGTGCAAGAATATCAAGGTGAGTTTAGACTTAGTGATGCTGAAGTTGGTGGATTGGATGCAATATTATATCTACCACGGGCTGCAACTTGAGCGGTTTTTCGTTATCCGATGTATTTTCTCGAAAAACATATTCCTGCCGTAAATAATATGTCATAAGGTGCGCCATTAGAGGGCGAGTTATTATGAATTCAAAGCTATTATTGAAAGTCAGTGCCGTAATGTTGGTGCTCGGATTGCTAAGCAGTTGCGCTAGTAACAACAAGAAAGCTGCGCAGGACTTAGGAACAGATCAGACTGGCGTTGCGTCAGGCAAGGAGATTATTAATGCCTTTGATGGGGGTATTTTGCCAGCGGCAGAATTTAAAAAACTCTCTCGCAAGGATAAAACACGCGCATTGTTGGCAGAATATCGCGCATTAGAGAAATCAACAACTGGTCAAACAGTTACTTGGCAAAATCCAAATGGTAAATCATCCGGCACAGTCACGGCCGCCGCGCCGTATCAGGTAGGTTCACAAAATTGCCGACAATACACCCATATTGCGGCAATTAATGGCAAGCCTGTGCAAAGCTCTGGCGCGGCTTGTCGGTCGTTAAATGGCCGCTGGGTTCCGCTTAGATAGTGCATTTATCATCACTTTGTTCTGGACGAGATACACAGAATCGCTCAACCATAATGCATGATCAAACATCCACTTAATACTAGCCGCATTACATCAATATTAGAATTTATGAAGAATGCTGAGCAGTTAAAAAACACGTTACGCAGCGCTCATACTTCGCAACGAAGACCTGAAAGTGTCGCTGAACATACATGGTCCATTTGTCTACTTATGATGTGTTTTGAAGATCAGCTTGTTGATATTGATATGTTACGACTTTTCAAATTGATCATCATTCATGATCTGGGTGAAGCGATATCTGGTGATATTCCAGCAACAGAGCAAAACCCGAATGAGGATAAAGCTAAGCTGGAACGATTAGATTTTATCAATCTATGTACACCGCTTCCCGATGATTTGAAAACAGAAATGCTAGTCCTTTGGGATGAGTACGATGCCGCAGAAACACCTGAAGCGGTTATGGCAAAAGGTTTTGATAAGATCGAGACCATGCTGCAACATCTGGCTGACGGCACAACAGGCAATATCGATTTTCCATTTAATCTGAACTATGGAATTCTGCGCACAGATGCCCATCCTCTTTTGAAGCAAATTCGCGAAATTGTGGATGAACGAACGACGGCGCGAATTCCACCAAATTAGAACACTTTCTTGTCTCTTTTTTGTGCTAACAAGATCTGAAGTCAGATTTGGATCAATGCATGAAATCAGGTGTTGGTCATCGTAGGGGCGGCGTTCATGCGGGTTTACAATTATATTTATACATTTGCGAGCACATGCTTAGTGCTGATTTTGGTGTTGTTACCAGCTGCTTATGCCAATGAGCAGATCACCGATTATCATGCGAGAATTGAGATTGCTAAGAATGGTGATCTGACGGTGACGGAAACTATCAGTGTAATCGCTGAAGGGCGAAACATAAATCGCGGTATCTTTCGCGACTTTCCGCTTTATTTTATATCCTCTAATGGTACTGAGAAGCGTGTCGATTTCGACATTATTTCTATTAAACGAAACGGAAACAAAGAACCGTACCATACATCTTACGTTAACAGTGATATCCGTATATATATAGGCGAAGAAGACTACTATATTGATCGTGGTCCGCACACTTATGAAATTAAATATCAAACTGATAGGCAGATGCAGTTCTTCAATGAGGGTGATGAGCTTTATTGGAACGTGACAGGTAATTTCTGGCAGTTTCAAATTAATAAAGCAAGCGCTGAAGTGCACGCACCTGACAACGGGAAGATCAGCGGTGTAGCTTTTTTTACGGGGCGCGTTGGGCAGCAACTACAGTTCGCAAATGCCAAAATTTCAGACGATGGCAGATCTGCGTTTTTTGAAACAACAAAAGCGTTGTCCCAGGGAGAAGGGCTAACCATCGTAGCGCAGATGCCAGTGGGAACGGTGAACAAGCCGACAGAAAGTCAAGAGTTTTGGTGGTTCATGCGCGACTTCGGGCATGTTGTTGTCGCGACCATCACGCTAATTATTGTCGGGCTCTATTACGGTATTTCATGGCTCATCATTGGGCGGGACCCAACTCCATCTCACATACGTGAACGGCAAACGACCTCGCTCGGCATTTCGCCAGCATTGGTGCGTTATATCTATAATCGAAGTAGAGTTGATGGAACATTCACATCCATTTCCGCAGCAATTTTGAACCTGGCAGTGAAAGATTACATTAAAATTGAAGATATAGATGGTGATCCCCAGCTGGTAGTAAGCGAAAATCGGGAGTTGCAAAAACTACCTGTTGGTGAGGCGGCAATTATGGAGGCGGTGAACAAATATGGCACCTTCCGCATCACTAAATCCAATGGTAAATCATTAACGGCACTTCGGAGCTCCTTTAATAACGCGATATCTAGCGAACATCGTAATATGTTCTATAAACATAATAGCGGCGCGATTGCTCTTGGCATTATCCTCACCATCGTTGGTTTGGGCGCAACGATGGTTTTTAACATCATGGGCTTATTCACGCTCATTACATCCACCATTTTCGCAATTATTGCAGGCGTGCTTCTCATTCCAATATATTTACTGGGTAAATGGTTTCTGAGCTTTGAAAATGATGGGCTTCGTTATCTACTCGTCTCGATCATGAGCGTTATAGGCGTGGTGGGAGCAGGGTTAATAATAGCGGGCATCTATCTTGTGATAGAAGATACAAACACATGGAGCCATATTCCATTTGCCATTGTAGCTGTGTTGCTGGTTGCATTAAATATTTTCTTCTTTGATCTCATGGGGCGTCCAACAAATATGGGTGCTGAGCTAATGGCTCAAATTGAAGGGTTGAAGTTGCACCTGGAAAATTATCACGAGCAGCGAATGAACCTTGCCGGAACACCGAGAATGTCTCCGAAATATTTTGAAAAACAACTTCCCTATGCTGTGGCACTGGATATAGAAAAACCTTGGTCTGAGACATTTGACAAATGGCTAGAGAGTGCTGAGGCAAAAACAGCAGGTGTTTCAAGCTACCGACCTCGGTGGGATCGTGATCGTTGGTACCATAATAGGCGTGATAACGATAAGCGCTTTAAGGGCTTCACCAACCATATGTCCAAATCAATTTCCAGTGCAATGCCCGTCCAGCGATCATCCTCTTCTGGTTCGTCCAGTGGTTCAAGTGGCGGTGGAGGCGGCGGCGGTGGCGGTGGAGGCTGGTAGCACCATGAAGTTTGCAATCATCTTGGCGGTTATAAGCATTATTGGCATGATATTTGGTTGGTGGGGCCATGAAACAGCTTCCGGTGAGCATTATTTTAGAGAGAAAACGAGTGCAATTCCATTTTTTGTGGGGTTGGCATCTGTAATCGGGTTCTTGATTGCTATCGTCGTTTACTCGGTTGCAACCAGTTCCATGCATGTGTTTTCTATGGTCTTAGCCCTGTTAAGTATCGGTGGTTTGATATTTGGCTGGTGGGGACTTGAGACCCCTTCTGGGCGAAACCATTTTGATGAAATGGCAGGCATGATACCTCTTTTTGTGGGAATTGCATCAACTATCGCCTTACCGGTTGCCGGTGCAATATATTACTTCGCAAGCCGGTAAAGCAATTTCAAACTCAATATGAATGCGCTTCATTACCTGTAAGGTAATTGAATTATGCATTCGCAAACTCCATTGCTCGGTCAGATATCACGCAATGGAGTTTTAAATGTCTCAATCCAATTTAGCTCGGAAAACCTTAGGTGCTAATGCAGCCTTTTCAACATTTTGCGGCTTTGGAATGGTCTTTGGTGCATCAACCGTTGTCAATACGATCTTTGTAAGTCAAACGCCTTGGCAGACGCCGCTCATAATATTTTTGGGGTTCGCGCTTGTTTTCTTTGCAGCAAATTTGATTTTACTCGCCACAGATCCGCAATTAGTTCCCAAACACATACACCCAGTTATTATTGCTGACATTGGATGGGTGGTTGCTAGTATATTCATATTGATTGTTTGGGGAGAGATGTTTTCCTTCTTTGGAAAATCAATAATTATAGCAATCTCGATAATTATTTTGCTCTTTGCATACGGACAGCATATTGGCGGCAAACATGTTAAAGAAGTGGAATTTCATGCAAAAACCCCTAGTCAATATCTTCGTCAAGCTGGTGTGGTTTTTACAAATATCGGATTTGTTGTATCTGTAATAATAGGAGGTTTTGGCATTTTCACGGCAGCCAATCAAACTTCTGCACCTCCGTTGGGAGATATGTATAAAATTGGCGACCAATCATTACACATGGTTTGCAAAGGAATCGGCTCTCCGACACTTGTTGTTGATGCTGGTGTTAGTGATTGGTCATTGCATTGGGCTTTGATCCAAGATGAAGTGGCCAAAACAACGCGCGTTTGTTCTTACGATCGTGCGGGGCTTGGGTGGAGTGGTCCGATCAAGGCGCCTTTGACTCCTTCCTCTATGGTTGAAGATCTGCATGAATTATTGCAGCAATCAGGTGAAGTTGAAAATCTTGTTTTGGTTGGCCATTCGTTTGGCGGTTATATGGCTAGATTATATCAAAACCAATATCCTGAAAATGTGCTTGGATTAGCCCTTGTTGAAGCTTCGCATGAAGACCAGTGGGAGGTTATGCCGGAGGCCGTTAGCCAGATGGCACAAGAGGTCGTTGGCATGATGAAAATGGCTAAAGCTATATCCTATACTGGTGGCTTGCAATATATGGACATCCCGATAACCGATCCACTGCCAACGCCGGAACATCAAGAAATAATGTTGGACGCAATGCGTACAACACAATTTTACGATAGTACTATTCAGCATTTTGAAGCCGTGCCAGCTTTTGTAGAAGCGGTTAGGGAAACAGGATCATTAGATAAACTACCACTTCTAGTGATCAGCGCTGGAAAAAGTGCGCAATCTTATTGTGGTCTTCAATTTGGCATTGACGTGCCATGTACACAAACACAGGTATCTTGGGATGAATTGCAATTTGATCTCGCAAAACTTTCTTCAAATAGCCAGCATTTAATATCACCTGATGCTCGCCATTATATACAGCTGGATGATCCTGAGTTTGTGATTAGTTCTCTGGCTAACTTTGCTCTCAGGCTTCGTTGAGAAACTCGGTTTCTATCTAGATAATCGGTAAAGTCCACCACGACGTTCATCGCTTAGCAAATAAATTGCGCCGTCATTCCCGACGGCGACATCTCGTATACGGCCGATTTCTTTTTCCAAAATCACACGTTCACCTGTTGGGCGACCGTTCTTAAGTTCGACAAGATAAAGGCTTTGAAATTTGAGTGAGCCAACAAGTAACTTGCCATTATACTCAGGAAACATATCGCCGTCATAAAATGCCATTCCGGAGGGCGCGATGGAAGGTATCCAAGTCCACACTGGGTCTTTGAATTGCGGTGCAGACCTCCCAATACCAATTTTACCACCCGAATACTCTTCCCCATGGGAGACCACTGGCCAACCATAATTTGCACCTGGTTTAATGATATTGATTTCATCGCCGCCTCGTGGACCATGTTCATGGAGCCATATTTCATCCGTTTTCGGATTAAGCGTCATGCCTTGTGCATTGCGATGGCCTTTGGAAAATGTTTCCGGCCGCCAGTCTTTAATGTTGGGATTATCTTCCGGCAGGCTGCCATCAAGATTAAACCGAACAACGGAACCTGCGTTGCTGGCAGGTTCTTGTGCAAACTGGCGTGCACCTCTGTCTCCAACGGTACCATATAAATATCCGACTGAAATTTCCAAACGACAGCCAAAATGCCGCCCACCGTCAGAGCCATTATTTGCATGAAAAATTGTCTTGCGGTTTGTGAGAGTGTCTCCATTTAATTGCGCCATATCGATAGCTGTAGAAACACCATCGTCACCAGATTTTGCATAGCAATAATACATATGCGTTGGGTTTTTGTCGTTTACCAGCACATCGAGCAATCCACCTTGACCAATATTCTCGACCTCTGGCAGGCCTTGTATTTCTCTGCTTTCTCCGTTTCTAAGGTTAATTTTGAATAATTTCCCGCGACGTTCGCTGACCAATATGTGATCATCATCAACAAAATCCATGCCCCAAGGATGGTTAAGGCGCTCACCAATGCGCTCGACCCTGGTTTCTGCCGCTATCACTGAGCTTGTATATAAACCAAGAATTGACAGGCCAATTATAAGGGGTGTTGATAATAAACGCATATTTATCTCCCATAGATTAGTTCAAAGCTATAAAATCCGGTTGGTTTACATTTACGTCAGAATTTGATCTTAAAATAGTCTTCTCAATTCAATACACTAACCTTCACGACACTGATTACCAATCAATTTTGCTTGAAATACTTATGAAATTGAGTTAGAACAAAAGTAGAACATTATTAAGGGTTTCGCGTTATGTTCCGTTTTACAACATAAAGGGAATGAAAAAATGACAAATGAAAGCTTCTGGCATGATGTTATGAAAACATTTCAAGCACTACCTATAAAAATGAAAATTATCTGGCTACTCGCGCCCCCAATGAGCGTTCTTGTTATTATCGCATATGTGGCAAGTATTACGGAAAAATATGTTCAGCCTCAGGCAGATTTAGCCTCTTAAGCTAGAGGTTGTGTGCTGCGGTCTGTAGTATGCTTTTGAAACGCGCATCAAATTCTTCTCGTGGTGGAGCATCTTTCATATTAGGTTTGGGGCGAGCAAATAGAGCTGCCAAGCCATGGCAAAGCGCCCAATAAGAATTTGCTGCATTCACATCTTTGTCCATGCTTTTGCCTTTATCCTCAAGAACAGCCGTTACATGGTTAACCAGGCATTGATAGGAAAGGGGAGCAACCTCTTTTATTTCGGGTGAGCAATGGTCAATTCGGTTTGATGTAAATTGCAAATCAAACATTGCAGAATTTTGTTCTGCATAGTTGATATAGGCCATGCCAATGGCAACTAATCTTTCATAAGGATCATTGTTTGTATCGCCAGAAGCTTTTTCTGACGCATCGTACATGGCATCATGAAAGCGACGAAAAGAGATAGAGGTGAGGGCGGTTAGCAAACCATCCACATCTGAAAAGTGGTGGGCAGGTGCTGCGTGCGATACCCCAGCTCGCTTTGCGATACTGCGCAATGAAAATTTATCGGTGCCTTTTTCAATAAGCTCCATCTCGGCGGCATCAAGCAAGGCGCGACGAAGGTCACCATGGTGATAAGTTTTGGTGGGTTTGATATGATCATTCATAATCATCTTCATACACCGTTTCCTTCTGTTTGAATAGTTATTTTGACAATGCAAAGATTTATCTTGACAACGGCAAGATTGATGTATTATTTATTTTGACAATGTCAAGATAATGCATCTAAAAGGAAAAAATATGATTGGAACATTGTCGCCGGAGAGCATATTCTCCTTTTCATCAAGCATTGTCATGCTTGGCTGGGTGGTATTGCTTATCAGCCCGCTCATTCCTATTTGGAGTAACAGAATTGCAGGTGTTGCCATACCTATTGCGCTGTCTTTGATCTATTGTGTGCTCATTCTGGTTTTTTGGTCTGGTTCAGTTGGTGGGTTTGATACACTCGCAAATGTCAAATTACTTTTCACACAAGATGAACTCTTGCTTGCAGGCTGGGTGCATTATCTCGCATTTGACTTGTTCATTGGTGCTTGGATAGTGCGCACAGCGCGGGCAGAGGGCATATCATTTTGGTTTGTTCTGCCATGTCTACCGGCAACATTTCTTTTCGGGCCAATTGGGTACCTGTTGTTTAAATTTATTCAATTTAGCCTAATCAAATCCAAAAGTTCGAAAACTCAACACATTCAAGGAGTAGCATGATGTCGAATGCGCTTATAATTTCACCAGTTGAACTTGAAGCAACAAAATCATTACCCTTCGTTGAATTGGTGAAACGTGAATTTGCACGCGTTAAATATGATGCGCCACAAATGACAGCTTTAACAATTTTCTTAGCTCTTATGATGGTGCCAACACTTGGCGCAATGGCACTGGATGAGCGCTTGCATAACGGTATCAATGTATGGATCAAACCATTTAAGTTTGATGTTGCATTGTTCATGTATGTCGCAACGTTGGCGGTTTTTGCCAGATGGATACCGCAAGATTCACGTCAAAAAGCTTGGTTCAAGATATTTAATTGGGTAGTGGTTATAGCTATTTTGTTTGAAATTATTTGGATAAAAGGTGCCGCCGCCGCGGGCACGTCTTCCCATTTCAATATTGCAAGCCCATTAATGACAGCAGCCTATACTTTTGCTGGTCTTGCTGCTGTCACGTTAACATGTGGTTCTCTTGTATACGGCTTTCTAATTTACCGAAATAAAGATACCGGCCTTTCCAATGCCATGCATTTTGCAATCTGGTTTGGTTCAATCTCGATGACTGTCATGACAATTATTGTTGCAAGTTATATGTCTGCGCAAACAGGTCACTTGGTAGGCGGTAACTTGCTTGATACTGAAGCCATGCCAATCATGGGATGGGCGACGGATGGTGGCGATCTGCGCGTGGCCCATTTCTTTGCCAGCCACATTATTCACGTCTTACCGTTATTTGTATTGTACACATCTTGGGTATTTAAAAGTGAAAATATACGCGCAACGGTTGGCGTTGCGGTGCTATATTCCGCCTTTACATTCTATACTTTGTGGGAAGCAATGAATGGCCTTCCGTTTCTAGGTGCGGTCTTCGGTTAAATCCATGTCCTTTTGCATTTCGTATAAACTACAAATGCGCAATAGGAATGAATTATGGACCTCGAACTCATCTTTACAATAACGGCTTCAATGTCGCTCGTTGGCTGGGCGGCATTACTTATTTATCCACTCGCTCCCTATCTGATTGATAAGGTTTCGGGCATTTTATTGCCAATCCTACTTGGACTTGCCTATGCAAGTATGGTGCCGATCTTTTTCTCCGGCTTGGAAGGTGGTTATGATAGTTTAGCAAGTGTCATGCTGCTCTTCAAAACCCCTGAGGCGGTAATGGCAGGCTGGATACATTATCTCGCATTTGACCTTTTTATCGGCGCATGGCAGGCGCGCGAAGCGCGGCTGATTGGTATGTCTCACATTGTCATTCTACCCGCACTCGTTCTCACACTTATTTTAGGTCCGATCGGATTGATTGTGTTTTTTACAACAAGGCTGACCATGCAAAATGGTCGACACCGGGATTAATTTCGTGTGAGTTTAAATACTGCGACCAGAATACCAATTGGATTTTGGCCGGCTGTGGTTTAAGCATGACTTATGTTATTTTGGATTTTGGCCATCGGCCTTTCATTGATCACGATTGCATTGTTGTTGCGCCCGCTTTTAACGCGATCCGCTGGTGGCGAAGTCGCCGTCATTGGAAGCTACGATAGTGAAGTTTATAAAGATCAACTACAGGAAATTGAACGCGATGTCGAAGCTGGCACGTTAAGTGAAGATGAAGCCAAGCTCGCGCGGGTGGAAATCTCCCGGCGCCTGATTGCAGTGTCCGAACCTGTCCATCAACAGAAAATCGACAAGGCATTTTCCTTTATTGCTGTTGTTCCCATGGCGTTGCTGTTTATCATATCATCCGCGTTTGTTTATGTACTTGTCGGCAATCCACTCATTCCAAACCAACCCTTGGCACAGCGCGAAGCTCCAAAAGAGAACAATGTGGCGGCACAAAGTGTACCTGATGATATCGCCGACATGGTTGCACAGGCAGAAGCCCATCTGGCTCAGAATCCCGATGACGGACGTGGATGGGATGTTCTTGCACCCATTTATTTCCGTGTGGGTGAATTTTTGAAGGCCCAAGATGCGTTTGCCAAAGCGATTGCGCTTGAAGGCTCAACACCTAATCGTCATAGCGGTTTGGGAGAAGCCATCATGCGCGCGCAAGAAGGGATTGTCACGAGCGAAGCAAAGTCAAATTTTGAGCGCGCTCAACAACTTGATCCGGATGATCCGCGTGCCAATTTCTTTTTAGCGCTTGCCCTTATGCAAAGTGGCAAAGATGCTGAGGCCATTGCAGCTTTCGAAGACTTTGGGCGACGCTCACCCGCCGATGCACCATGGATTGATGCCATAAAAGCGCAGATTGCCACCATGAAAGGTGTTTCGGTTAGTGAGGTGACAATCGAAACAGCGCAAGCACATCCACAATCACAATTGGGCAATCCAAGTGCCGAGGATATAGAAGCAGCAGCAGAACTAAATTCCGAAGATCGTATGGCTATGATCGCCTCAATGGTTGCATCCTTGGGCGAAAAGTTAAAGGATGAGCCAGATAATTTTGAAGGTTGGCAGCGCCTTATTCGATCCTATAAAGTTTTGGGCCGTGATGATGATGCAAAAGAAGCGCTCGGGACGGCATTTAAAACGTTTGCATCTGATACAGATCAAGGAAAGGTGCTTGTTGAGCTTGCTAAACAAATGCAGATAGCAATGCCTGATGGCGTTCAACGATAGGTAAAACATGACACGTAAACAAAAAAGACTAGCAATTATCGGCACGGGTATGGGCTTTATTGCGCTTGCCGTTGCGCTTGTTATGTTCGCGCTTTCCAGCGAAATCACCTATTTTCACTCTCCTACAGATGTGGTTGAGAAGTCAGTAAAACCTGGCACGCGCATTCGCTTGGGTGGTTTGGTGGAGGATGGTTCGATCATTCGAGGAGAAGGCACAAAGGTCGCATTTACAATCACCGATAATGCAGAAGTGATGGTTGTGAATTATGATGGAATATTGCCGGATTTGTTTCGCGAAGGGCAGGGTGTGATCACTGAGGGCGCTTTCGAGAGTGTTGGCGGTCCGTTTGTTGCTGATACCGTGCTTGCCAAACATGATGAGAATTATATGCCTAAAGAGATTGCAGACACGTTGAAAGAACGTGGCGTCTGGAAAGAAGGTGAAAATGGAAAAGAGGCAAGTGAATGAGCGTTGAGCTTGGTCATTTTGCGCTTGTTTTAGCATTAATCACTGCATTCGCGCAGTCGATTCTGCCTATGTGGGGTGCACGGCAAAACGATGTGCGATTGATGAATGTTGCCCCCGTTTCCGCGATTACGTGTTTTGCACTTATGTCGCTGGCATTTGCTGCACTAACACATGCCTATGTCGTCTCTGATTTTTCTGTACTGAATGTTTATGAAAATTCCCATTCACTCAAACCGATGCTCTACAAGATTACTGGCGTGTGGGGCAATCATGAAGGTTCAATGTTGCTCTGGATTTTGATCCTAGCATTATTCGGTGCATTGGTTGCCATATTTGGCAATAATTTGCCACCTGCGCTTAAAGCCAATGTAATCGGTGTTCAAGGCTGGATACTTGTCGCATTTTTGCTGTTTATCATCTTTTCATCAAACCCGTTTACACGGCTTGATCCCGCCCCATTTGAGGGGCGCGACTTAAATCCGGTCTTGCAGGACATTGGTCTAGCGATCCATCCACCACTTTTATATTTGGGTTATGTTGGCTTTTCTATCAGCTTTGCTTTTGCCATTGCAGCACTGATTGATGGGCGGATTGATGCAGCGTGGGCGCGGTGGGTCCGTCCGTGGACATTGGCTGCTTGGATGTTCTTAACCGCGGGCATCGCAATGGGATCATACTGGGCGTATTATGAGCTTGGTTGGGGTGGTTGGTGGTTCTGGGATCCGGTGGAAAATGCATCCTTCATGCCATGGCTTGCAGGCACAGCGCTCTTGCACTCGGCACTGGTGATGGAAAAGCGTGAGGCGCTTAAAATCTGGACGGTGCTACTCGCAATTCTAACATTTTCGCTCTCGCTTCTTGGCACATTCTTGGTGCGTTCAGGTGTGCTTACATCTGTGCATGCGTTTGCAACTGACCCGACTCGCGGCGTGTTTATCCTCGCAATATTATGCATTTTTATAGGTGGTGCACTAACCTTGTTTGCATTTAGAGCCTCCAGCCTCAAATCAGGTGGCGTTTTTGCACCCATCTCGCGCGAGGGTGCTTTGGTTCTCAATAATTTGTTCCTGACAACAGCAACGATGACAGTCTTTGTCGGAACTCTTTATCCCCTATTTCTGGAGGTTGTTGCTGGCGAGAAAATCTCTGTTGGTGCACCGTTCTTCAACCTTACATTCGGGCCACTTATGGTTCCGCTTTTGCTTGCTGTGCCCTTCGGTCCATTGCTTGCATGGAAGCGTGGTGATTTGCTGGGTGCAGCACAACGGCTTTACGTCGCGATCGGTATTGGACTGATTGCCGGACTTGGTGTCATATACCAACAAACAGGTGCGCCTATTATGGCAGCCTTTGGTGTCGCGCTTGGAACTTATCTGATGATTGGTGCCTTTGCAGAATTGGCAAGCCGGGTGGGTTTAGGGCGTTTTGCATTGTCAAAAAGCTTGGGACGATTAAAAGGCTTGCCGCGTTCGGTCTTTGGAACGGCATTTGCCCATTTTGGGCTAGGTGTTAGCGTTATTGGTATTGTGGCAGTGAGCGCGTTTTCAACAGAGCATATTGTTGCGATGGAACCAAAAGATATGCTTGAGGCTGGTGGTAAGACAGTTATCTTTGAGGGTATGCAACCCTCACAAGGACCAAACTATCAGGTTCAAATTGGTCATTTCACCATTCAGGAAGCCGGTGTAATAGTGGCAAGAACCACAAGTGAAAAACGGTTCTATCCGGCACGACAAATGCCGACAACAGAAGCCGGTATCCTAACTTTTGGAGCATCGCAACTCTATATTTCGTTGGGTGATGTGCAATCAAATGGTAAATTGATTGTGCGTGTTTGGTATAAGTCATGGGTTACCTTTATCTGGTGGGGTTGTATCTTCATGGTGTTTGGAGCAATCATCTCGCTAAGTGATCGTCGTTTGCGCGTCGGTGCCCCTGCTGCCAAAAAGGGTAACCGAAAGACGAAAGTGCAGGCGGCCTGACATGAGATGGAGCAAAAAACACCTTCTTCAATTGCTCATACCTGTGCTGATGGCTTTGATGGTGTTGCCTGCCAATGCAGTACAACCAGACGAAGTATTATCTGACCCTGCGCTGGAAGCACGAGCGCGAGCATTATCAGTTAATTTGCGTTGTCTTGTATGCCAAAATCAATCCATAGATGGATCAAATGCAGAGCTTGCAAAAGATTTGCGGGTGCTGGTCAGAGCCAGATTAACAGCTGGCGATACAGACAAAGAAGTTATGGATTACATTGTGTCTCGCTATGGCGATTTTGTGCTTTTAAAACCAAGTTTTTCTGCAAAAAATCTTTTTCTTTGGCTCACACCAATATTAGTTCTTCTCCTTGGAGGCATTTTTGCCTTTAGAAAAATGAATATGAAGCCTCAGGAAAGCGCGAGTATGGATCTCAGTATAGATGAGAAAAATAAATTAAAACAAATACTTGATGAATAGTTTTGCTTAACTGTGGCGCGATTATGGCCCTAACATTACCAATATGTAATTTTTCGGCAATGGTTCTGTAATATACAACTCCCTATCTCTTAATCATCGCTGGTGATTTGCCAGCTAGCACGTTGATCTCCAGTCAACGAAATGATCAAGAGGATTTATGAATGCCAAAATTACTTAAATTTCCCAAGAAAAGCCTTCTAGCATCAACCGCTGCAGCTGGCGTGGCTGCTGCTATGTTGGCAACCGCTTTGCCTGTAGCGGTAGCCCCTGCATATGCAGAGGCTGTTCGTGTTGAAGCGCCACAAGCGCCAAGTTTTGCAGACGTTGTAGAAGCGGTTTCCCCTGCCGTTGTCTCCGTCCGGGTTCAAAGCGAAGTTCGACCTGTGTCTGATAGTGGCTCACGATTTAACTTTGATTTTGGTGGCAGAGGTTTTGGTGATTTACCAAAAGATCATCCGCTTCGTCGCTTCTTTGATGAATTTAGCGGAGGAGGTGATGATAATGATGAACGTGCTGATCGCGGTCGTCGCGGCGAGCGCAAAGGCGATGGCAAACGCCGCTTGAGACCTGTGAGCCAGGGCTCTGGTTTCTTCATCTCTGACGATGGTTTTGTGGTGACAAATAGTCATGTCGTTGGAGACGGGTCCGCATTTACGGTTATTACTAAAGATGGTACCGAGCATGATGCCAAGCTCGTTGGCCGTGATAGCCGCACAGATTTGGCGGTATTGAAAGTCGAACCAACAAAGAAATTCACCTATGTTGCACTCGCAGACGAGAAGGACATTCGTGTTGGTGATTGGGTGGTCGCAGTTGGTAATCCGTTTGGCCTTGGTGGTACGGTAACCGCAGGTATTGTTTCTGCTCGGGGCCGAGATATTGGCGCAGGACCGTATGATGATTTCATCCAAGTGGATGCTGCTGTTAACCGCGGCAATTCGGGCGGTCCGACATTTAACCTAAATGGTGAAGTGATTGGCGTGAACACGGCAATTTTCTCGCCATCTGGCGGTAATGTCGGTATTGCGTTTGCAATCCCCGCATCAACGGTCCGCACGGTTGTGGATGATCTGATTGAAAATGGTGCTGTAGCTCGTGGTTGGCTTGGTGTACGTATTCAGCCAGTAAGTGCAGATATTGCGGATTCACTTGGCTTATCGGACCCACAAGGTGCATTGGTATCTAACTCCGAAACCGATACGCCAGCTGCAAAAGCAGGCATTAAAGCAGGCGATGTGATTACCGCAGTTAATGGTGATACAGTTGAAGATGCCCGTGATCTGGCCAAGAAAATTGGTGCTTTTGATCCCGATACGGATGTTGAACTGACAATCTGGCGTGCAGGTAAAGCTGAAAGCATTACGGTTAAACTCGGCGCACTTCCTGTTGAGCAAGCATTGGCAGCATCAACACCGCCAGCGGATATTGAGCCAGAAGCAGAACCTGCAATGATCGAAGGCTTTGGTATTGTGGTTGAGCCTAATTCCGAAGGTCCGGGCCTGGTGGTTTCTGCTGTCGAAGAAGGCAGTGTGGCACAAGAGCGTGGCATTCGGGTAGGCGATGTCATCATTGCAGTTAACAATAACGATGTTAAATCTACTGGTGATGTGGCCCAAGTTATTGATAAAGCAGCAAAAGACGGTCGTAAAGCTGCATTATTTCAGATTGAACGAAGCAATCAGAACAGCTTCATTGCGTTGCCAATAGATGCTGGTTAGTCGCAAGGCGACACGTAAACGAAAGAAAGGTTTGATGCATTCCAGTTTCTCCTCCCCTCCCAAGGGATGCCTCAAATTCTTGTTCCCTGAACTCTTGTAAAAGGGCCGCTATTATACGTCGCCCCCGATAGGTGGCTCTTTACATGGCGGCGGGTTCTTTTGGAGCCCGCCGCTTCTATTCAAATTGATCAGAACATTGTAGAAGATATTCCATGAAGATTCTTATTATCGAAGACGATCTAGAGACCGCCGCCTACCTCTCCAAAGCCTTTCGTGAGGCAGGTGTCACCGTTGATCATGCATCTGATGGCGACAGTGGATATTTCTTAGCAACAGAAAATACCTATGATGTTATGGTGGTCGATCGCATGCTGCCAAAGCGCGATGGATTATCCATCATTTCGTCCTTGCGTGAGAAGGGTAATGAAACACCCGTCTTAATCCTATCGGCTCTCGGACAGGTAGATGATCGTGTTACGGGTTTGCGGGCTGGTGGCGATGATTATCTGACGAAACCCTATGCTTTTTCCGAGCTTTTGGCGCGCGTCGAAATCCTTGGTCGCCGCAAAGGAACACGCGATACAGAAACGAGTTATCGCGTCGGTGATCTTGAATTAGATCGTCTAAGCCATGAGGTACGTCGGGCAGGGCAGTTGATCAACCTTCAGCCACGAGAATATACCTTACTTGAATATCTCATGAACAATGCAGGGCAAGTGGTGACGCGCACAATGTTGCTTGAAAATGTGTGGGACTATCATTTCGACCCGCAAACCAATGTCATCGATGTCCACATATCGCGATTACGCGGCAAAATAGAGAAGGGTTTTAATGGAGCACTTTTGCACACAATACGTGGTGCAGGATATATCTTAAAGGCCGGAGAATAAATCCTGATGCCGCGCCTTCAAGCCATGCTCAAAACAACTGCGGTGAGATTATCACTGCTCTATCTTGTATTATTTGTGGTCTCTGCCACCGTGCTTGTATTTTATGTCAGTTCCCAGTCAGAAGGACTACTGCGGGCACAAACCGAACGGGCAATCAACAGAGAAGTAAGAGCTGTTTCCAATGCTTATCGCAGCGGTGGTGTCAATAATCTGGTTCGGTTTGTCGAGCGTAGGTCAAGGCAACCAGGATCTAACCTTTACATCATAGCCTCACCAACGGGCGAGATTTTTGGCGGTAATGTTGCAGAAATCGAGGCGGGAGTATTCGATAAAGAAGGCGATGTTATAAAGCCATTCAATTATAAGAAGTTTGGAGATTTTGAAGCTGAGTACATTGGCCTTGGCCATGTTATGCAGTTGCCGAATGGATTTAAATTGTTAGTTGGCCGGGATCTGGATGAGCCAAACAGGTTTGGCGATTTGATTGAACGTGCATTGATCACAGCACTCGCTATCATGGGTGTCGGCGCGCTGGCTATCTGGTTTTTTGTTGGGCGATCGGCTCTAAAGCGCATTGATCGCATGTCGCTTGCCAGTGAACGTATTATGGCGGGGGATTTATCGCAGCGTTTGCCGGTGATGGGGTCAGGCGACGAGTTTGACCGTTTGTCGGATTCTCTGAATACGATGTTAGGCCGTATCGAGCGGCTTAATGAAGGCCTTCGACAAGTGTCTGATAATATTGCCCATGATCTAAAAACGCCACTCACGCGTCTTCGTAATCGCGCAGAAGCAGCCCTTGCCAGCGAAGGTAAGGAAGATCATTACCGAAGTGCGCTGGAAGATATGATCTCGGAATCAGATCAGCTTATTCGTATTTTTTCAGCCCTTTTGATGATTTCCCGCGTGGAATCTGGTTCTGCCGCCGCCCAATTGAGCAAGATTAGTTTGTCGGCCGCGGCCAACGATGCCGCCGAGCTTTATGAGCCAGTCGCTGAAGATAGCGATGTTGAGCTAATTGGGCAGATTGCCGACAATTTAAACATCAATGGTAACCGTGAACTTATTGGTCAGGCACTGACTAATTTGATTGATAACGCCATAAAGTATGCGAGCGGACATGAGACATCAAAGATTTGGATCAAGCTCGCTAATGTCGGAGATAAAGTGCATCTGACTGTCGCTGATAATGGTGTCGGAATTCCAGAAGACAAACATGGCGAAGTGATCAAGCGTTTTGTCCGTCTTGATGAGAGCCGTAATATGCCCGGAACGGGTTTGGGTCTTTCCCTGGTTGAGGCTGTCATGCGGCTGCATGGAGGTGAGCTGAAACTCGGTCCAACAGATCTGAATGATAAAGAACATCCAGGTCTATCTGTGACGATGATATTTCCAATGAAAATTTAAATGTACGAATATTAAATTTAAGGGTAGGAGGGGATATGATGAAACTAATTAATATAAAAAAATCGCCCGTTCTACCACGTTCAAAGAAGAGCCAGAAGGAAGTTGCCAGTCATCTTTCCAGCTTGAGAAAAGAAGAGCCAAAACTGGCCAAAATTCTTTCAAAAAAAACTGATCTTTTTTCATACTTAACCGCCGCACTTTCACATAGCCCGTATCTCCTCGGTATTGTTTGCGCGCGCCCAATATTATTAGCCAATACGCTTGAAAATGATCTCCCATCGCAGATGAAGTTGCTACTTGATAGAGCAGGAAATGCATGGCTGGATGATAAAGGACAGCCAGCGACAGAGGCCGAAACCATGCGTGTTTTGCGTGAGGTTAAACGTGAAGCATCACTTGCGCTGGCATTTTATGATTTGGCACAAATTTCCAACCCGCAGGATACCACGCGCTATTTAAGCGAGCTGGCAGCTGCATCATTAAAGGCGAGTTTTAATCATCTTCTTTTGGAGGCGCATGGACGCGAAAAGCTTCGACTCAAGGACATAAACAATCCATCGGATGGAAGTGGTCTTGTGGTTTTGGGTATGGGTAAATTAGGTGCGGATGAATTAAACTATTCATCCGATATCGACATTGTTGTGTTCTTTGATCGCGCGGCAGATATTGTTAGTGAAGATGAAGATGCAACGGATATTTTTGCAAAGATTACACGGCGTCTCATCCATATCATGCAGCATCACACAGCGCATGGATATGTGTTCAGAACTGATTTACGTTTACGTCCTGATCCGGGTTCAACGCCGCTGGCTTTCTCCATTGAAGCTGCACTTAATTATTATGAAGGCAGGGGGCAGAATTGGGAGCGCGCTGCATTCATCAAGGCGCGACCGGTAGCGGGTGACATTCAGGCGGGTGAGCAGTTCATCAAAGAGTTACAACCGTTCATGTTTCGTAAGTTCCTAGATTATGCTGCGATTGCGGATATCAATTCGATTAAACGCCAAATTAATGCCCATCGCGGATTAGGTGACATTTCTGTTCCTGGCCATAATGTTAAACTCGGTCGCGGCGGCATCCGCGAAATTGAGTTTTTCGCCCAAACACAACAACTCATAGCCGGTGGTCGGAACCCTGACTTGCGCCAACGCAGAACGGATGAGGCAATCAATGCCTTGGTGCGCGCAAAATGGCTCGATCAAAAGATCGCTGATGGATTGAAACAAAGCTACTGGTATTTGCGCAATGTCGAACATCGCATTCAGATGGTTGATGATCAGCAAAGCCACGAGCTGCCCGAGGAAAAATCGGAGTTGAAAACCATTGCACTTATGATGGGCGAGGATAATGTCAAAGATTTTAGAAAGACATATACCAAACATCTAAAGTATGTAGAAAGCGTCTATGCCGAGTTGTTTGAACAAGAAGAACAGCTAACAGGAGATCATGGAAATTTGCTGTTCACGGGTGAGGATGATGATCCAAGTACGCTTAAAACGCTTTCGGAATTTGGGTTTGAGCGCCCATCTGATATTTCACGAGTGGTTCGAAACTGGCACCGCGGACGATATCGAGCAACACGTTCTACGCAAGCGATTGAACGATTAACCGAACTTACACCGCAATTGCTGCAAACCTTTGGCAAGGCACAAGAGCCAGATGATGCGCTGCTGAAGTTCGATGCATTCTTATCTGGTCTACCTGCCGGCATTCAGCTCTTCTCACTGTTGGGGAGTAATCCGGGTTTACTATCTTTACTGCAAACTATCATGACCTGTGCACCACGCCTTGCTGATATTATTTCTCGCAGACCACATATCTTTGATGGGTTGCTAGATCCGGCAGTACTGTCCGAATTGCCCACGCCACGTTACCTTCAAGAACGGTTGGCAACTTTCTTAAAAGGGGCAATTTATTATGAAGACGTACTTGATCGCTTGCGTATCTTTTGCGCGGAGCAAAGGTTCCTCATAGGGATCAGATTGCTTACAGGGGCTATTTCAGGCATGCGGGCTGGCGTTGCCTTATCCGATCTTGCAGATCTTATGATAAGCCATGCATTGAATGCGGTTATCGGTGAAATGGAAGCCAAACATGGCAAAATTTCCGGTGGGCAGGTTGCTATTTTGGGTATGGGCAAAATCGCCAGCCGCGAAATGACGGCAGGTTCAGATGTCGACATGATATTGATTTACAATCACGATAGTCTGGCGGATGAATCTGATGGTGAAAAACCTCTTGATCCGGTACGCTATTATATGCGTTTAACGCAACGGCTGATCGCTGCGATTTCAGCGCCCACAGCGGAAGGCGTTTTATATGAGGTCGATTTACGTCTACGCCCTTCCGGTAATAAAGGCCCCGTGGCCACATCCCTTAAGGCTTTTTCTAAATATCAGCGAGATGAAGCATGGGTATGGGAGCATATGGCTTTGTCGCGTGCACGATGTGTTGCTGGATCAGAGGAGTTGATCAACAAAGTTCATGGCGAAATTCATGATATTTTGGCCGCACCCCGTACACATTCCGAACTTGTTAAAGAAATTGCGGATATGCGCAAATTGATCGATGAGGAAAAACCGCCCAAAGATGATTGGGATTTCAAATTAATACCCGGTGGTCTTATCGATATCGAATTTATGATGCAATATTTGTCATTGCGAGAGCGCGGGAAGGGCTGGCAGCCACCGATGCAGGAAACAGGCACTTCATATCTGATCGAGATTTTGGGTATTCCTCACTTGGGGAATGGAACGGCTGATCACCTTATGGATGCGCTTAAATTATGGACAAATATATCGCAAGTCACCAAGCTTTGTGTTGAAGGTTCATTTGATCAATCGACGGCGCCACAGGGTTTGATGGATTTGATATTAAAGTCGGTTCATATGCCAGATAAGAAAATGCTTGATGCGGAAATTGAATCAAATTCAAAGATGATACGAGACATATTTAAGGAGGTTGTGCGACACTAATGGTGTTTGCAGAACATGATTGGGCAGACGTTAATGCCTGATCATAGTTGGCGGACAAAGACTGTCCGGCACTTTAGCAAGAGGGGCGATACTCATGCAAAAGGACTATAAAATGTTTATAAAAACGATAATAATAACATTGACTTCCGCGTTGATGATAACGGGTGCTGCAGTTGCCAAAGATGGTGATAGGAAACACGGAAAACGTGGCCTTCAGCAAATGATCGAAAAAATTGATACCGATAAGTCGGGTTCAATTTCTATGGAAGAATTTATCAATCTTGGAGCAGGAAAAATGGTGTCTGCAGATAAGGATGGTGATGGAATTCTAACAGCTGACGAAATTCAAGCTGGAATGGAGGCTGAACGTCAACGCCGCCGTCTGGAAAGAATGACGCGCCGTCTTGATATTGATGGAGATGGCACAGTAACTGTGGCTGAACTAAAAGAAATGCAGGCGAAGAGGTTTGCCGTTTTGGACGTTAATTCAGATGGTTCTTTATCAGAAGATGAGCTGAAAAAAATTCGAAAAAAGAAAAGAGGTTATCGCCGTTAGAGGCGTAAGTTCGACTTTAAAAATGAGAAACGCCCTCCAAGTTGGGGGCGTTTTTTATGGTGATTTGGAGAAGGGTTAGGCTGCTGCCGACTGGTCGCCCTGTGCATTTTCCTCTCGCTCACTGGTGAGTACCACATTGACTGGGATGCGCACTGAAACCGTTGTTCCCACGCCCTCTTTTGAGCTAATGCGCATAGATCCGCCATGTAGTTTTATAAGAGAACGGGAAATCGCAAGACCAAGTCCTGATCCATCTTTGCTCTTGGAAAACTGGTTTTGGACTTGTTCGAATGGTTGCCCAATTTTTGACATTGCATGTTTGGGAATGCCGATGCCAGTGTCTTGAATACTAAGAACAATCGCTTCATTTACCTGACGGGCTCGGACTCTTATATTACCTTTATTGTCCGTAAATTTAACAGCATTGGAAAGAAGGTTTAAGAGCACTTGCTTCATAGCGCGGCGATCAGCGGCCAGTTCCAGATTGGGTGCAATTTCATGATAAAGCTGGATAGATTTCGTCGTGGCTTGTGTCGAAATAAGGCGCACTGCTTCATTAATCACAGGGTCAAGACGAACGGGTTCACGTTCGATTTGCATCTGACCAGCTTCAATTTTTGACATATCCAAAATATCATTAATCAGGCCAAGCAAGTGTTTGCCGCTTGAATGAATGTCTTCTGTATATTCTTCATATTTCTCAGACCCAAGTGGGCCAAACATACCGGTTTTTAATATTTCGGAAAACCCAATAACTGCATTTAACGGTGTTCTCAATTCATGAGACATATTCGCCAAGAATTGTGATTTTGATCTGTTAGCAGCCTCTGCGCGTTCCTTCTCCACCTGATAGTCCAGATTAAGTTTGCTAAGTTCGGCAGCTTTCGCCTCAAGTTCTTCTTGGGATCGGGAAAGATCGCCAACTGTTGCCATTAGTCGCCTTTCGGATTCTTTTAGTCGGTCCTGATTGAGTTTAAGTGTTGTAATATCTGTTCCAACAGATACCAGACCACCATCGCTGGTTCGGCGTTCGCTAATTTGCAACCAACTTCCATCAGCCAATTTAATCTCATAGCTTTTTGTGTAGCCGTTAGAGCTAATAGCTGGCACAAGTTTATCCACGATTGGTCGTTTGGCCGCCTCCATAACGACATCGCGGTCTGCGCCAGCCATTAATACCTCCTCGGGTATATTATGAACCTTCTGGAAATGATCGTTCCAGATCACTAGCTTGCCATCTTTATCCCAAAGCACAAATGCCTCACGGGTGCTTTCAATTGCGTCAAACAGGCGTTGATCTGCCTCAGCCTTACGTTTTTGTAGGCGGTGCTGCTCACTCACATCCATTGCGATGCCAACGAGATACCTACCAGAACTTGTTCTATCAATTAATTGTGCTCGAGCACGAAGCCAAACATAAGAACCATTGGCGTGACGCATGCGAAACTCGTGGTCAATTTCGCGAATCTCGCCACGTGCTGCAAGGCGTGCAAGAACATAGATATTACCATCTTCGGGGTGCATCAGATTAGCTGCTTCCTCAAATGATAAGACATTATCACGCGCTGGCATGCCAAGCATCTCATACATCGAGCTAGACCAATATAGGCGACTTTGCGCCATATCCCATTCCCAGAGCCCACAGCGACCACGGGACAGCGCCATATCAACACGGCGCTCTGTCTCAGCATACATTTCATTCGATTCACGCGTGTGTCCAACCTGAATGAAGTAAGCGTAGAGGATCATTACAAGTATCGCCGCCGTTGCGATAAATAATGTTGCATTTAGAGAAATGGTTTTGCGAAACCAGGTTAGTAAAGTTGGAGCCTCAGGAGACATCACTAATATATAGCCCGAACTATTTTCCAAATGTGCTACCGCTGTTAGCATGTTCGAGCCGGAGAAGGGACCAACTGCCTCTGGCAGCGTGACCACTTGCAAGCCAGCACGATCGCCGAATTGCTGCAATGGAGAGCTTGAACCCAAAAGAGTTGATATGTTCTGCTCCACGAAGTCATAACCCAACGCAGAGCTGGCAAATATATTGCCATTTTGATCAGCAACGGCAACGATGCGGCCCTGTTCGATGGAATATTTGCTCAGCACTTTATCAATCTGTGCCTCGGTTTCCCAGCGGTTCGCTTCAGTTGCGGGAAGTGGGTCTGCCGAGATGATAGAACTTACAGCTGTCACAGTAAGAAGTGTTGCTTGCTCAGCACCTTCTTTATAACGATCGTAATGTTCAAACACCGAAATGCAGCGCGCTGCGGCAAGAAAAATCAAGAAGGTGAGAATGAGAATAGGGATGGAGCGCTTGAGAAATGGTTCGGCACTTACAAGCCGACGGTAGCGCGGTTTTGCAAAGAGCTTTGTGTTGCCCATCAGTTCGCGGTCGTTGAACTTTTTGGGAATAGATTCCATCTTCAGCCGCGCGTCATTTGCCGCGCGAATGTTGTTAACATTCACCATTTTTATATGTCCCCGTAGCGTCCGAAGATGTCCGCCCCTCGAATTACCCTAATGAATCAAAGCTGCCGTCACTTGTCCACCGTCAAATAGTAATAAAATATTAACCATTTGTTTTGACTCGACTTTTTTTCTAACTGCTTTCGATTCTAATAAGAGAATCAAGCTGTTAAATGTAGAGAAGCCGCACATCTTGGTGATATGCGGCAAATCAAAGTACCAACTGATTTGTTTTCTATTTAACTTGAGCTGCTTCTTTAAGCTGCAAGCGTGCGCTCGACAATATCGGACACATCAGCGGAGAGGTTTTCCTGCGCAGCAATTTTCTCCAGTGCTGTTTTCGCAGCATCGCGACGGACAGGCTCAAGAGAGCGCCATGACCGCATTGCAGTTAGGAGTCGAGCCGCAACTTGCGGGTTTTTGCCATCAAGTTCAAGAACTTGCTCAGCCAATAATTGATAGCCGCCGCCATCAGGCCGGTTAAAACCTGTCGCATTTCCAGCGGCAAATGTGCCGATTAATGAGCGAATGCGATTTGGATTGTTTGCATCGTAAACATCATCCGACATCAAGGTTTTGACGTGGTCTAATGCAGCATCACCGGGCATACGAGCTTGGATTGCAAGCCACTTATCCATGACAAGTGGATTATCAGAATAACGAGACTTAAAGTCAGCGAGTGCAGCTTGCGCATCACTTGATGTAGGATAATCATTGGTTAGTGTTACCAACGCCGTGCTTCGCTGTGTCATGTTATTTGCTGATTTATAAGCTTCATATGCACGTGCACCGTTTCCATCATGAACAGATAAATATTCTAGCGTCACACCTGAGAGCGCTCTACGGCCAGCATGAGAAGCGCTTGGATCATACTTCTCATCGCTCTGTGTTGCTTTATGAAGCGCCTCAAAATTTTCAACAAGCGCTGCTGCAATTTTTGCTTTTAGCTGATCAATAGCCGTGCGGATAGAATCTGGATTAATATTGTCACCAAACTCGCGGGCAATATCTGCTTCAATTGGCAGCTGCAACGCTTGCGCGACAAATGCTTGCTCAAGATCATTGTTTTCCATGATTGCCTTGTAGGCTCTGATCAACAGGTCGGCATCGCCGATCTCCCCACCATCCTCAATTGCCTTTGTGCCTGTAATCAGTTCAATCATTGCAAGGTTTTGTAACGCCTGCCAACGCCCAACGGCATCGCTGTCATTGGCAGAAATATGCGCCAGATCTTCTTCGCTTTGTTGCATATGAATGTTCACAGGGGCAGAAAGACCGCGATTTATAGATAGAACGGGTTTGGATTTGAGGCCTGAGAACGTGAATGTTTGCGAACGCTCTGTTAGGTGAAGAACATGGGTATCATCGCTGCCATCTGGTGCAATCGTATAATTCTCGCCATCAGTACCGATTAAGGTATACGAAAGCGGGATATGCATGACCTTCTTGTCTGGCTGGCCTGGGGTTGGTGCAAGTGTTTGTTCTAGCGTTACTGTAAAGCTTGACGCACTCTCATCCCATTTCGTGTTAACGGTTACACTTGGTGTACCTGCCTGATCATACCAAAGGCTAAATTGCGTAAAGTCGCGACCGCTTACTTCTGCAAACACGGCAACGAAATCTTCAATGGTCGCCGCGTCACCATCATGACGTTCGAAATAAAGATCCATACCTTTACGGAAATCCTCAGCGCCAACAATAGTGCGGATCATGCGGCAAACTTCTGAGCCCTTTTCATAAACTGTTGCGGTGTAGAAGTTGTTGATTTCCTTAAAACTTCCCGGGCGGACAGGATGGGCAAGGGGACCAGCATCTTCTGGGTATTGAATAAGTTTAAGTGTACGAATTTCATCAATCCGTGTCACGGGGCGCGAGCGTTCATCGGCTGAGAATTCATGATCGCGATATACAGTCAAACCTTCTTTAAGGCAAAGTTGAAACCAGTCGCGGCATGTAATGCGGTTGCCAGTCCAATTATGGAAATATTCGTGCGCGATCACCCGTTCAATGCCGGCATAATCTGCATCTGTCGCAGTTTCTGGATCGGCTAATACATATTTGTCGTTAAAGACGTTTAGGCCCTTATTTTCCATCGCGCCCATGTTAAAGTCTGAAACAGCAACAATTTGGAAGATATCAAGATCATATTCGCGACCAAACTTCTCTTCATCCCACTTCATAGAGCGCTTAAGGGCATCCATCGCATAGACTGCGCGTGGTTCTTTACCGTGCTCAGTATAAATTTTAAGGGCTACTTCTTTGCCAGACATTGTGGTGAATGTATCTTCGATCAAACCAAGATCACCGCCAACAAGAGCGAATAGGTAAGATGGTTTTGGATGAGGATCGAACCAAGCAGCAAAATGGCGACCTTCGTCATACCCGCCACCGCCAAGGAAGTTGCCGTTAGAAAGTAAGACAGGTGTATCTTCTTTATCAGCGATAATCGTGACAGTATAAACGCACATTGCATCAGGACGATCATAGAAATAGGTCATGCGGCGGAAACCTTCCGCTTCGCATTGCGTGCAGTAGATGCCACTCGTGCGATAAAGGCCCATCAATTGGGTATTTGTCTCCGGAGAAAGGATCGTTGTAACGGTGACTTCAAACGCAACGCTTTCGGGTAGATCTTTCAAGACCAGTTCATCAGGTGAGATATCATGATTTTCCGCCGTGACATCAACTGAATCGACCTGAACAGACTCAACATTCAGCTCATCACCGGCCCAAATCATAGGAGCGTCAGTAGTAGCGCCTTCACGCCTATGCACCAACGTGCGGGTGATAAGCTTTGTCTCCGTTGGGTGGAGTTCAAAAGTAAGATCGGTTCTCTCAAGAACAAAATCGGTTGCTTGATAGTCTTTGAGATAAAGAACTTGTCCCGTATTGCTGCGCATTATTTATCGTCCCATATTTTGAACCGCTAAGCGATTTTCCCAATCAGAAGCAATAATAAGCACAAATAGAGCTAATGAACCGTTATCATAATTGCCAAAAACCTATGAATCCAGCCTGTCTTGAAGCTTAACAATTGGCTAAAAAAATAGATCATGCAATATTTATTTACTCTAAGCTGTAATTACTTGAATTTACTTGAGTATTGGGCTGATTAATACCTGATTGAGTGATCATTTTCGCGTCAATACCATAATCAATCAATCCCATGAATAAGAACAAAACAAGTTTGAATGCGACGAATTTGTAAATTTGATGTACTTATTCCTTAGATTTACAAAGGAATGATTCGTGAAAAATGAGGGCATCAAAGGTGGGGAAGTAAGCAACACCGCCGAAAAAGCCAGCGATGAAGAGTCTCAGTATGAAACTGGTAATGAGCTGCTTGGCATTACCTTAAAAGTCGCATCTGTCGGGTTTTTAGTTTCCATGTCAGCTATGATAAAACTGGTTGGAGATGGTATTCCCGTTGGCCAGATCGTTTTCTTTCGCGCATTTTTCGCTATCCTTCCTGTGGTGGTTTATCTTGGTTATCGTGGTCAGTTGGGGCAAGCTTATTATACAAAACGGCCCTTAGCGCATCTGGGTCGTTCAATCGTTGGTTGTTTTGGTATGGGGCTTGGCTTTTATGGTTTAACAAAACTACCTTTGCCGGATGTTGTGGCACTTCGCCATGCTACACCACTATTTGCGGTGATTTTTGCCGCCATACTTTTGGGTGAGCGTGTCCGCCTTTATCGTTGGGCAGCTGTTGCTATGGGCATGTGCGGTGTACTGATTATTTCATGGCCGCGCATTACACTCTTTGATGGTGTTGGGAATGTAGACGAATATCATGGCGTGATTGCCACGATCTTATCAACGATTTTTGCAGCGGTAGCGACAATTTTTGTGCGTGCGCTTGTCAAAACTGAAAAATCCCCCACGATTGTTATCTACTTCTCTAGTATGGCGTCATTCTTTGCGGCTATGACTTATTTCTTTGGTTGGGTTCCGCTTGATTTGTATAATGCTACACTCCTAGTCAGTTGTGGAATTATCGGTGGTATAGGGCAAATTTTGATGACCGAATGTTATCGTCATGCTTCTGTTTCCGTCATTGCACCCTTTGACTACACATCGATCCTGTTTGGTATTGCACTTAGCTACATATTATTTGGAGACTTACCACAAAGCCAGATGCTCATCGGTACAGCAATTGTTGCTGCCGCGGGTATTTTCATTATTTTCCGTGAGCATCGTCTTGGCCTTCCACGCAAAGAAAGCCGGAGGCAAACAGGCAGTCAAACTTAGTAATTTATTGGTTAGTTTCTGTGTCTTCTTCAATCTCGCTGCCCCATTCAGGGTCAGATCTTGGGTCCAGTTCAAATGTCTGTGGTGACAAAGATCGCCCAACTGGTGTGATGCCGTAATCCATACGATCTTCTTCGGGCACTTGGTCGCGTTGTTGCAAGCGATAGGCTGCGTAGATGGCAACAATTGCGAAAGATATGGACATCAGCGCAAACATGCCTTCCGGCCCTAAGCCTTGCATAGCAAAAGCACCGATGATTGGACCGGCGACCGAACCCGCACCATATATCACCAGAAGCCCACTTGAGGTTTCGACAAATTCATCGGCGGCGGAAAAATCGTTCGCGTGGGCAATGGCAATTGAATAAAGCGGAAAAATAGCAAGCCCAAGAAAGAACATGAGTACAAAGAAGAAATTCAAACTTTCAAGATCAATGAAATAGACCGCCAGGCAAGAAAGACTGCCCAGAACAGAAATAATGATCATAACAATACGCCGATCAATTTTATCTGACAGGACACCAAAGGGGAACTGTCCCAACGTACCACCAGCCATTGCGCTTGCCAGCATGATTGCGCCGTCCGATGTTGTGATGTCTCGCAACGTTACAAATACAGGACCAAGGCTAAACCATGTGCCGGTCACCAAGCCACAAAATAGAGCTGTAACCGTTGCAATGGGTGAGCGGTGAAACAGCGCCTTGAGATCAAATCTAACTGTTGTTAGCGGGTTCGGTGATGCAGCAGTTGTAAGTGTGGTCGGGAATAGGGATGCAAGAAATGCCAATGCGCAAATGATGAATAAAATAGTATCACTCGTATCGCCCAACGGCACGAGAAATTGTCCAATCATGATCCCGCATGTGCTCATAATCATATAGATCGCAAAGATCGTACCGCGTGCTTCGTTGGTTGACTTTTCATTCAACCAACTTTCGAGCACCATATATGTTCCAGCTATGGCAAAGCCGTGAATGCCACGAAAAACAGCCCAGGCAAATGGATCAACAATAACTGAGTGAAGCAGTAAAGCTATTGCCATAGCAGCGGTTAATGCGGAGAAGACGCGAATATGCCCAACAAGGAAAACAATACGCGGCACAACTACACATCCAAGCGTAAAAGCCATTGCAAAACTGGCTGCAAATAACGAGATGAGAAGCGTATCCCAGCCTTCCTCTGCGGCACGGAGCGGCAAAAGATAACCAGCCATACCTCCACCAATTTGCATAAGTAGAGTGGATACAAGAAGCGCGAACACCGGAGAAATCATAGCTCTCATAGCGGACAACTTTCAAAACGAGCAGCCCAAAATTAATTGCTGCAGACAATTTTTCACATAAATGCTTTGTTTCAACTTTGCGCACGACCAAAGCAAATCGTACTAAGCTTATATTCGCCAATGACACGGATTATTGTATTTGGCAATTACAAAATATTAATATGGAAGGTACTTCTTTTGCCGCAAATGCCATGCTATTGATTTTATTCATAAATAAGAATGAAGTGACTGTTGAGTGGATTTGATATGAAAATCGCTATTTTGGGTGGATCAGGTTTTATTGGCCAGAAACTGACAAAGGCTCTGGTTGAAAAGGGAGAATTGCGTGGCGAGAAAATCAAACAAATTGCATTATGCGATATGGTGTCGCCGCAGACGGACTTTAAAGCCGAATTTCCAATCACATATAAAAAGTTTGATATAACCGATATACAAAGTGTCGGTGATGTCATCGAGGACGATGTTGATGTTATCTATCATTTGGCATCCATTGTATCCGGTCAGGCAGAGGCGGACCTTGAGCTGGGTTATGAGGTAAACCTCGATGGAATGCGAAACCTGCTTGCACGATGCGTTATGTTAGAAAAACCTCCTATTGTTGTCTTCTCATCATCCATCGCCGTTTATTCTGCCGATACACCGCAGCCAATAAGAGATCACTTCATTCGCGCACCACGAAGCTCCTATGGCACTCAAAAAGTCATTTGCGAGTTACTATTAAATGATTATTCCCGCCGCGGGTTGATAGATGGGCGTGGTATACGCTTACCGACGATTACTGTGCGTCCCGGTAAGCCCAATGCGGCGGCATCATCTTTTCTATCCTCGATTGTTCGAGAACCTCTTAATGGTGAGAAGGCCATCTGCCCTGTCGGCGAAGGTTATAGCCATTGGTTCTCCTCACCGCGCATAATCATTAGAAACATAATTCATGCCGCCGAAATAGACGGCGCAGACTTAGGTAATGATAGGTGCATCATGCTGCCTGGAATAAATGCGTCAGTTAAAGATATACTAGCTGCTCTACGTAATGTTGCGGGGCAAGAGGTCGTGGAGCTCATTCAGATTGAACATGATCAAAAGATCAAAGACATTGTTGAAACATGGGTTGCAGAGTTGAAGCCGAATAGAGCTTACATGTTGGGTTTTTTTGAAGATACAGATTTTGAGAGCATTATTAAGGCATATATTGAAGATGAAATGAGCTGATACCTGAAGTTATGTAAGCTCTTTTAATCTAGCAGATATAGCAAGCAGATCTTTCCACGCATTTCGTTTTGAGGCCGGATTTTTGATCAGATGATCAGGATGCAATGTCGGCATGGTTGGCACTTTTTTACCGCCAACATCATATTCTGCCCATGTTCCACGTAGGGACAAAATATTTTTATTTGTTTCAAGCAGCGTTTGAGTTGACACATTTCCCATCAGGACGATCAGCTTGGGTTTGATGAGTTCAATATGGCGTACGGCAAAAGGTCGACAAAGTTCAATTTCATGCGGTACGGGAGTTCGGTTTCCTGGTGGGCGCCATGGAACGATGTTTGTGATGTAACTCTTGTCTCGGTCCAGGTCGATAGCGGCCAGCATTTTGTCGAACAACTGCCCAATAGGGCCAACAAAAGGTACGCCTTGCCGATCTTCATCGCGCCCTGGAGCTTTGCCGATAAACATAATTGGCGCATTTGGGTTGCCATCTGCAAAAACGGTATTTTTCGCGCCTTGTCGAAGGTTGCAACCTTTAAAGTCCGCGAGCAACTCCTTGAGTTCATCAACGCTGTTGGCAGATTTGGCGAGCGCTCGTGCTTCATCAATCTTTTCTTGATCGGGCACAGTGATGTTAGTACTTGCAGCTTGAATGGGAGATGCTGCAGGTTTATCTGTCGTTAAGCGAGGGGACGTACTTTTTCTTGATGTCGCTGCGGCAACACGCGGGCTAAGCGCGGGATTTACATTGCCGCGTTTCGCACGTTTTTCTTCAAGTTGTTTGCGGCTTACCTCAAAGCGATCAATTGGTTCATCATTTAATAAATCAACGACCCCAGCCTCAGCATAAAACTTAAGTATGGCAGCTGCTTCTTGCTTGGATATGGCGGGGGCTTCACTCATAAAATGATCATATGCATAAAAGCACCGCGTTTAAAGCGAAATCCAAGTATATCCAGAATTTGTACCCCAACAATAAAAACCCTGCTTGAATATCAAGCAGGGTTTTAAGTAGGTATGTTTAATCTTCGTTTGTTGAAGTCTAAAAACTAGGCTTCATCTTCCTCAGATGCGTCGTCTGCAGCTGCTTCATCAGATGACTCTTCAGCAACGCCTTCTTCACCCTCAACAGCTTCGCCTTCGCTGGCTTCTTCAGCTTCAGCTTTTTCAGCTAGATCATACATCGCATCAGCAGATGACATGTCGATACCTTGCGCTTGTAGCTCAGCTTCATCAGCAGTACGTCCAATGTTAAACTCAACTGAGATAACAACGTCAGCATGCAGGTTAAGCGTAATTGTGTGAAGGCCAAGTGTTTTAATTGGTGTGTTAAGATCAACCTGACTACGCTGAACTTTAAAGCCATTTTCAGCCAAGATTGAAATAACATCACGAGAAGCAACTGAACCGTAAAGTTGACCAGTTTCACCAGCAGAGCGGATTACAACAAAGCTCTTACCGTCAAGTGCATCGCCAACTTCTTGGGCGCTGGACATACGCTCTTTGTTTTTTTCTTCAATAATTTCGCGGTCTGCTTCAAAACGTGCGCGATTTGCTGCATTGGCGCGAAGTGCTTTTCCAAGTGGCAATAGAAAGTTACGCGCGTAACCATCTTTAACTTTAACTTCTTCGCCCATATGGCCAAGTTTGGCAACTCGTTCTAGTAGAATGACTTTCATGTCGATTATCCTTTCAAGATTATTCTTTAGATTCGTTTGGTTTTTGACTTACCAGCATCGGAACAGGTTTGCCTGCCTCTAAGAGGCCCATAATGGCAAAAATGATTGCTGGAATTGAGAAAAGTAAAATGAGTACATAGACGGTCCAGAGCGCCGCTCCGCGCCAAAGTTTGCCAAGGGTGTTTTTATGGAAAAGGGCTAAGCCCGCCATCATAAATCCTGCGCCAAAACCACCCGCAATGGCAGCTCCGATATAGGAGATAGTTCCGTCAAAGAACATCAACACAAGACCTCCGCCTAAAAAGATGAGCGCCAGTGATGGCATGCGAAGCGAAGTATGCATATCATCACGCGGACGCTTCGAGCGGCCTGAAAGCCGCACAATGTGCCCTGCTAGGTACCAAGCAGTAAATAGAATAATGACCCACATTGCACTTTGTATAAATGGTAGCAATTTAGTCAGTGTTGTTGTCATGGCCTCGATGTTTTGAATCGCGATAGGTTGTTCGCCAGACTGATTGAACGCATCAATAAATGCTGCAACAACCTGCCCCACAACGTCTGGCCCATAATCAATCAGCCAGCCGATCATAAGTGTCGCAAACACCATAAGCGTTGCCAGATGCAACATGATTTGCGGAAATGGATACCAAACAAGCTTATCGTCTGGTCCGCCAACTTCATCTGCAGAACGGGCAAGTGTTGTCAGGTGTGAAAGCCACGCTGAAGGTAGCAGCGTTGTAACGGTGCTCACAAGCGCAGTTTCTGGGGATGCTGCGATGGCAAGTATGATGAACGTGCTAGTAACCGCGGTAAATGAAGCTTGGTTTGACCAACCTAGACCCGCGATAAAAATAGGAAGAGCAGCGGCGGCAAATAGAAAAATTGAAAGCAAAGATGGTTGGCCAGACGCGAGCAACAAAATTGCGCTGGCGACACCTGCCAATAGTCCAATCAATAATGAATTTGTATTCAAAGTCATTTGCTCGCTGTCCTGCATATAAGCAGTTAGAGGCTACATATTCCGGATTATCCAATAGTGCGGATTATTCGGTGCCCCAACATGGGTTTTAAAATCTCGTATATGAGCCCACCTCAGATACGGGAAAAGCGGCGACCAATGAAGGCCGCCAACTCAAATCACTTAACGACGTAAGGCAATAGACCCAAGAAACGTGCACGTTTGATGGCTTTCGCCAACTCACGTTGTTTTTTGTGGCTCACTGCAGTGATACGTGAAGGAACGATTTTGCCTCGTTCAGAAATGTAACGCTGTAATGTGCGTACGTCTTTGTAATCTATACGCGGAGCATTATCACCAGAAAATGGGCAAGTTTTACGACGACGGCTAAAAGGACGACGTGATGGAATTTGATTGATATCTACCATTTGTTTGTCTCCTATTCAGCTGCGTTTTCGCGAGGGCGACGTGGACGATCATCTCTATCACCACGAGGACCATTACGATCACCACCACGGCCACGATCATCGCGATCACGTTTTTGCAACATAACTGATGGGCCTTCTTCGTGGCCATCAACCGATACAGTCATGTAACGAAGAACATCTTCGTTGATGCGCATTTGGCGTTCCATCTCGTGGACCGCAGCAGCGGGTGCATCAATGTCCATCAAAGCATAGTGCGCTTTGCGGTTTTTCTTCATGCGATATGTAAGGTTTTTCAAACCCCAGTTTTCAATACGGCCAACAGAGCCGCCATTTTCCTCGAGCAAAGTTTTGTAGTTTTGCACGAGTTCATCTACTTGAGCGCCAGATAAATCTTGGCGAGCAAGGAAGATATGTTCGTAAAGTGCCATTTTGGCTTTCCTTTCTTGCGTTTTGATCTGGTATTTGGCGGCTAAGCCTCAACGAACTTGTCTCGAGAAGCATATGGCTTCTGGCAAGAAAGACGTTATGACGGATCGTGAGCGGAGACACGGGAGGCCGGAGCACTTCATGCACCATGTAAATTCAAAAGAATCTACCCTCCGTTCAGCCACCAGCCAAAAACCGGATCGTGTAACGAGGCCGCTTATACAGTGAAATAGATCAATTGCAAGTGCTTTCACGGTGGAAAACATTGAAATTGCTGTATTTAGTTCGTGATTGCACCCATAGCGTCACAACGTTCAAAAATCTCATCAGCATCGGCCAGTTCGTCGGCCCATTTTTGCGGAATGCCTTTGTCATTGTTAAAACCATAATAAGCACCTGCAATGGCTCCAATAACGATGGCTCTGCCAGCATTGTCACCTGCGGCAAGACTATTAGCTTCAATAGCATTTACAAATGAATTTGTGTTTTGAAGAATATGAAAGCAAAGCGGCACCGACATAACAAGATTACAAGCTCTACCCGTAATTTGACCGTAGGCAACACTGTCAGTTTCTTCGCTCGCAAGAGCAGCCTTAAGAAGGTCGCTGAATTCTTCCTCTCCAATATTTGAAGCTTCTTCAAGCGCTTCGTTAAGTTCAGCACCATTTAGTACTGCGTTTAACAAATGAGAAAATATGTTCCCTGCATTAACCGAATAGTCGTTGTTATTTGTCACGCGGACTGCAGCTTCAATAGAAGAGGGATCTACCGCAACAACAGCTGGCAGGCTGGAAAGCGCTGGCAATTGAGTGTCGTCGGTGCCGGAAGGGTCTATTTCTTCTGTCGCCAAGTTTGCCAAAGTACCGCGCGTTGCGTAATCAATATAGCCAATATATGTGCCGCCTGGGCCAAAATGCGCTGCAAAATCCTTCTGGTAATTTACTGTGTTAAATTTGCCGGAATTTGCCAAGACTGACATTATTGCTGTGCGTAAAACTTCACCATATTGGGTGTTTGTTCCCTTGGGGCGGTTTGCGTGTGCGAAATAACCCTTGGTGTTTTCATAATTTTTTTCATCTGTAGGAATAAAAGCAAGCGAACCGCCATTTGCTTTTGCAATTTTTGCGACACGATCTGTATCGTAAATCCAATGTGTTCCCATTGAGGCTGCATCAGCAACTAAAGCACCCTTCAAACTGTTGGAAATTCGATGTGATTTAGCCATGTCTTATCCTGATTAATTCATTACTTAAGGTGCTCTTATCGCGCATTAGATGGGATTTGAAAAGGCGAAATTCAATTAGTTCATTGTTGAAATAATTATGCTGATCATATTCAGTTTTGCGAACTGTCTAAAGGTTGAATGTAGATGTGCAATTTTAACTTGTGTATTTGTAAATAAAAATAAGTATATATAATGATGATTACCATTTGTATTTGTAATTAATGGTTTATTCACTAAGTATATCCAGTTTACTCAAGTATAAATTAAGGTTGTATAATCTATAATTTATTTGATTCGCGTAGCATTCTTTTGGAGGCTGTTTTTGGGGCGTTGGATCAACTCAGTTCATCATGAGCTCAACGTAGATAGGTTTTGTTTGCTGATCACGAGGATCAAAAACAGCAGAAACTAATTTACATCGATAAAGATACATTTCAAGGAAATGAAAATGGATATTGCATCCCCACTAAAAGCATCCCCTTTTTCTAATTTTAACGTAGGCACAAAAGTTGCACTTGGATCAGGTGTAATTCTCGTATGTCTGCTGTTTGTTGCAACGGTCGCTCATTTTGGCCTTTTCAATGCGAACACTAATTTTAAAGATTATCGCGGATTGGCAGTTCAAACCAATCAACTTGGTCGAATTCAAGCCAGCCTGTTGTCAGCACGTCTGTATTCAAAAGAATTCATCCTAAAAAATACAGACAAAGCGGCAAAAAATGTAAGTGACAGGATCACGGCAGCAGCTGATTACATTAATGATGGACATACAATATTTAATCGTCCGGAAGCTAGAGAGGTAATGATCCAAGCGAAAGAAAACATCGCAACTTATGGATCGTCCTTTAATCAAGTCACAGAATTGGTAACAAAACGAAATTCTCTCGTTCAAGGTTTAAACTCGGTTGGCCCAAAGGCGGAGAAAAAACTTACTGAAATTATGCAAAGTGCGTTTAATGATGATGATGCAACTGCCAGCTTTAAGGCCGGTTATGCTCTAAGAAGCTTATTGCTTGCACGGCTTTATGCAAATCGATTTTTGATTGATAATGATAGCGCCAGTGCAGACCGAGCGAACAAAGAACTGGATACATTTAAATCTGTTAGTCAACAAATGTTGAACGAACTCCAGAACCCCAAGCGACAGGAACTTGCAAAAGCGGTTTTCAATCTTGCAGGCGAATATGAGCAATATTTTGAAGACGTTGTCCTGGTGATTAATGAGCGCAATGGAATTATTCATGATACTTTGGATATTGTCGGTCCAAAACTCGCCAGTGATATGGAAGATCTGAAGCTCTCAAATAAGGCCTTGCAGGATGAGCTTGGGCCGAGGGCTTCAAAGGAGATTGATTACGCCGTTCAGTTTACAGACTATGCCTCAATTGGAACTGTCCTTGCGGGTATATTGTTGTCGCTTCTAGTTGGCCGTATGATTGCAAAGCCGATAAGACGAATTACCAAGGTTATGGGTCAGTTGGCAGATGGTGATTTAACAGTCGATATACCTGCGCTTGGCCAAAAGGACGAGATCGGCAAGATGGCGCAAACGTTGCTTGTATTCAAGGAGGCTGCTCGTGATAAAATGGCCATGTTGCAGCGTCAATCCGAAGATGAGCGTACTCGCGCAATTAAAGAGCGCGAAGAGCGCGAAATTGAAAAAGCAGAAGCAACTCGAGAGATCAAAATCGTTGTCGAAGAACTTGGTCGCAATTTGAAAAAATTAGCCGAAGGTGATCTAACGCTAGAAATTATGAATGCATTTCCTACTGAATTTGATGGTCTTCGAAATGACTTCAACCATTCGATCGAAAAAATCAATGATGCATTGAGCCAAATCGCTCAAGGTACAGGCTCTATTAAAAGTAATGCTGTTGAGATGCGTTCTTCTGCGGATGATTTGGCTGCACGAACCGAGCAGCAAGCCTCTTCTTTGGAAGAGACATCCGCAGCTCTTGAAGAAATAACGGCAACAGTAGAAGAAACCTCTACACGTGCAACAGAAGCAGCTGATATGGCTCATTTGGCAAAGGATGATACTGAAAAATCCAGCCTTGTTGTTTCTAATGCCGTTGCGGCGATGGAAGGCATTGAGAGGGCATCTGGTGATATTACAAACATCATTAATGTGATTGATGAAATTGCTTTCCAAACTAATCTATTGGCACTAAATGCAGGTGTGGAAGCGGCGCGTGCAGGTGAGGCCGGGAAAGGATTTGCCGTTGTTGCGCAGGAAGTTCGGGAGTTAGCTCAGCGTTCAGCAGAAGCTGCTAAGGAAATTAAGGAGTTGATCTCCAGATCCAGTACCGAAGTTGCAAGTGGTGTTAGTTTGGTCAAGGAAACAGGCCAATCTCTTAACAATATTGCCGAGCATGTGACCAATATTAATGAGAAAATCAGCACCATTGCAACGGCTGCCAACGAGCAACTTGAGGGTATAAAAAGCGTCAACACTGCTGTCAGCCAGATGGATCAGGTGACACAACAAAATGCAGCTATGGTGGAAGAATCTACGGCTGTTACGCACCAAACTGCAGAAGATGTGGATAATTTATCTCACATGATCTCGACATTTAAAATAAGAGATAGCTCCACACCTATCAACTCCGAAGAAGCTGCATAATAGCTTGGTATTTACTATGCGAACTAAAAAGGCGGGCCAAATAGAGCCCGCCTTTGTTTAAAATGAACAGTGAACTGTTTCCGGTCACTTGTTAAGTAGCGCGTTAATATGTCCAGGGCATGTGCCTGTTGATATCATCAATTCCTGACAATACTTCATCGGATAGGCTCATGCCACCAGCTCCAATGCAGGTTTTCAACTGATCCATTTTTGTCGCGCCGATAATGGTAGAAGGGACAAATGCGCGGCTGTTACAAAAAGCAATCGCCATTTGGCTTGGATCAAGTCCGTGCGCCTTTGCAAGATCAAGATATTTTGCCGTAGCTTTTTCAGAGCGTGCGGTAAACCGACCACCTAGTGATGCCTCAATTGAGCGGCGAGAACCTTCGGGAATTTCACCATTTTGGTACTTGCCGGTCAGAATGCCAGTTGCAAGCGGACTATAAGGCAATAGCCCGATATCTTCATGATGAGACATTTCCGCAAGATCTAAATCATAATGACGGTAAAGCAGGCTATATTCGTTTTGAATTGTCGCCACGCGCGGGAGGTTATGTTCCTTTGCAAGTCGAAGGTACTGCATTGTGCCCCAGGTTGTTTCATTGGAAAGCCCAACGGCACGAACTTTTCCTGCTTTGACAGCATCTTCCAATCCACGAAGAATGTCATGGATTTCGTCAATCGTTTTGTCCTTATCTTGACCTGTTGCATCAAAGCCCCAATTCTGACGAAAGGCGATAGAGCCGCGTGTAGGCCAATGGACCTGATAAAGATCAATATAATCGGTTTTCATACGTTGAAGGCTAGCTTCAATGGCTTCGCCGATAGTCTCACGCGTCGGTATCCCTCCATCGCGGATCCACTTGACCCCGCCACCCATAACTTTTGTTGCCAGTACAATCTCGTCACGCTTTCCAGATTTTTCAAACCATGTACCAACAATGCGTTCAGTGTTGCCTTGAGTATGCTGGGCAACCGGGTTGACCGAATACATCTCGGCTGTATCAAAAAAATTAACACCGTGTTCAACAGCGTAATCCATCTGTTCATGGCCTTCTGCTTCGGTGTTTTGGTTGCCGCCCCAAGTCATGGTGCCAAGACAAATCTCGCTCACACTGATGTCTGTGCGACCTAATATATTCATTTTCATGGAGGTTTTACCTTTGATAAATTCGGTGGTGATTAGAGCATAAGTTAGGTCGATTTTATTATAACGCAATAGGTTGGGGTAAATTTTTACACAGTGGCGTATATCTTACAGCTTGCAGAACTTGACATCAGAGCCAAGAATGTAGAGACAAGCCAGAACATAATTCGGCATTTTAAAATTGATAGGATTGAAGCAATATGGCAATTGCAATGACATTTCCGGGCCAAGGCAGTCAGTCCGTTGGCATGGGTAAAGAATGGGCGGAAAATTTTCCGGTCGCAAAAGCAGTATTTGATGAAGTCGACGAAGCGTTGGGTGAAAAACTATCTCAAACAATGTTTGAAGGTCCAGAAGATACGCTGACTTTGACAGCAAATGCGCAACCCGCTCTGATGGCTGTTTCAATGGCTATTGTTAAGGTGATGGAAGCGGAAGGTTTTGACCTTGGTAAATCAGTTTCTTTTGTTGCAGGTCATTCTTTGGGTGAATATTCAGCCCTATGCGCTGCTGGCATGTTCTCAATCTCAGACACAGCAAAACTGTTGCGCATTCGTGGCAATGCTATGCAGGCGGCAGTTCCGGCAGGTGAGGGCGCAATGGCAGCCATCATTGGTTTGGAACATAGTGATGTTGAGGCAATCTGCGCGGCCGCATCTGATCAGGGTAGTTGCCAGATCGCCAATGACAATGGCGGTGGGCAACTTGTGATTTCCGGCGGTAAAGCTGCCGTTGAGAAAGCTGCAGGATTAGCAACCGAAAATGGTGCAAAACGCGCTCTTATGCTGCCGGTATCCGCGCCGTTTCATTCTAGCCTAATGGCACCAGCAGCTGATGCTATGGCACAAGCTCTTGCGGATGTCGCAAAAAATGCACCTGCCGTACCGCTTGTTGCAAATGTACGAGCTGCCCCTGTCACTGATCCAGATGAGATCGTTAAATTGCTTGTGGAGCAGGTTACTGGACAGGTTAGATGGCGCGAAAGCGTTAGCTGGTTTGCCGCAAATGGTGTTGACACATTGTTTGAAGTCGGTTCAGGCAAAGTGCTAACAGGGCTCGCAAGGCGCATTGATCGCTCACTTGCAGGTGTCGCAGTAAACAATCCAGCCGACCTTGAGGCGGCTCTTGAAAAGCTGAATAGTTAATTTAAAGGAATATATAATGTTTGATCTAACAGGGCGCAAAGCACTTGTAACAGGCGCAAGCGGTGGTTTGGGCGAAGAAATTGCCAAAAGCCTGCATGCACGTGGTGCAATTGTTGGCATTCATGGTACGCGTGTTGAAAAGTTAGAAGCGCTTGCTGCTGAACTTGGAGAACGCGTTCATATCATGCCAGCAAACATGTCCAATATGGACGAGGTTAAAGCGCTTGGCAAAAAAGCTGAAGAAGACATGGAAGGCGTTGATATTCTCGTCAACAATGCGGGTATCACGCGTGACGGTTTGTTCGTTCGTATGAGCGATGAAAATTGGGATGATGTGTTACAAGTCAATCTCACAGCAGTTTTCCACCTAACACGCGAACTAACTCACCCAATGATGCGCCGCAGAAATGGTCGCATTATCAATATCACATCTGTTGTTGGTGTAACTGGTAACCCAGGCCAGGCAAACTATTGCGCATCAAAAGCCGGTCTTATTGGATTTTCTAAATCACTAGCTCAGGAAGTTGCACCACGCGGCATCACAGTCAATTGTGTGGCCCCCGGTTTCATCAAATCTGCAATGACAGATAAGCTGAATGATAAGCAAAAAGACGCCATCATGGGCGCTATTCCAATGAAAAAAATGGGAGAGGGTGCAGACATCGCTAGCGCTGTAACCTATCTTGCATCAGACGAAGCTGCTTACATGACAGGGCAAACTCTGCATGTAAATGGCGGTATGGCAATGATCTAAGTCCCGAAAAATTACGCCTCCTCCGTCGTGTGCCAACGGAGGAGAATACCACTATATGCTATTTGGTAGATGCTTGCCCACTTGCGCTGTGGCTAAGATAGATACCGAACGTTGCGATTGCTGGAATAATCAAAAATGCAATCCATTGCGGCATAATCATAATCGAGCCAAATCGTGTCGTGCCATAAAATATAAAAATGACCGCGTAGGCCAGATATTGAACAATGACAATACTTGTCAAAGTTGGTAGATTTGGCTTCGATATGCTCGCATAAAATAAAATCGCGCTGCATAAAAACAGATTTGCCGTTACCCCATGCCAAATGACCGATGAATATCCCTTAAGGATGTTATCCAGCTCGCTGGCGAGAATGGGCTCATGTACATCGGCTCCACCACCAACAATATGAATTACAGTCAGAATTAAGGATAGTAATCCTGCTAACGCAACAGCTTTATTCATCATTTTTAACCCTCTTAAAATTACCATACGGTAGCGTATGGATGGTCAATTTGTATTTGTCAATACGCTAGCGTATGGTGGTGAGATGAAATCAAATAATCTCTCATCTCAAGATTGGATTGCAGCGGCTTTCAAGGCGCTCACAGCTGGTGGTCCGCAAGCCATTAAAGTAGAGGCCATAGCCAGACATCTAAAAGTAAGCAAAGGCTCGTTCTATTGGCACTTTGCAAATGTTGACGCGTTAAAAAGCCAGATGCTTGAACATTGGTATGAAATGGCCACAAGTGGAATTATCGCAAATATAGATGCTACTTCCGGAAAGCCCGAGGATAAACTCACTGCACTTGTTGATCTTGTTTCAGGTAATTTGAGCGAAGCTTACGGGGGTGTTTCGGTGGAGGCTGCTATTCGTGATTGGGGAAAATATAGCAAACAAGTAGGTGATATGATCAAAAAGGTCGACCATCAGAGATTGGACTTTCTAATTGAGCAATTTGCTGCTTATGGGTATGATGGGAAAAACAGCCGATCCTGCGCGGCGATTTTGTATGCCGGTTTGATAGGGCTTGAGACCTTGGCAGCACAAGAGATGGCAGATATTAGATCAGATTTGCATATCTTGTTACAGCGCTTGCTATAGCTATACCAATGTCACTCAAGATGCTTTTTGTGGTTAGTATTTTGGCGAGAGTATGGTCTCGGTGCCTAGATAGATGAGTTTTACACATAAAAAACGCCCTTACACTGTCATTTTGGGCTTTTCTAATCGCTTAAACAATGGTACTTGGCACCGCTTTTCAAGTTTCTTGTGGGGTGGGGTTACGCGTATAGACTGTTAAGAATTTGAAAATTACAGTTGAATACGAGCAAATTTGGACTAAATTATAAGCAATACTTGTAAGGTGGGTAACATCAGGTTACCAAAGAAAACAGATTCAACTAATAAAGAGGTCAATGAACCGACATGAGCGAAATTGCAGACCGCGTAAAAAAAATCGTTATTGAACACCTAGGTGTAGAAGAAGCCAAAGTGGGTGAAGGCGCAAGCTTCATTGACGATTTGGGCGCCGATTCACTCGATACTGTCGAGTTGGTCATGGCCTTTGAAGAAGAATTCAGCATTGAAATTCCAGATGATGCTGCTGATACAATTCTTACAGTGGGTGACGCTGTTAAATTTATCGACAAAGCTAAAGCATAATTTGTTTGAATTTAAGCAGGAAGGGTTGGTAAATCACCAGCCCTTTTTTGCGTTTAAAGCTTTTGTTCTTTTACTCGGATTTTAGGAGTTAGCTTGTGAGACGTGTCGTTATAACTGGTACTGGTATGTTATCTCCGCTTGGATGCGGAACAGAGATCACTTGGTCTCGATTACTTGCTGGACAAAATGCAGCAGCTCGTATTTCTGGTTTTGAAGTTGATGATATTGCAGCACAAATAGCTTGCCAGATTCCAACGGATCCCGCTCAGGAAGGTCATTACAATGCTGATGATTGGATGGAGCCAAAAGAACAGCGCAAAGTTGATCCATTTATCACCTATGCAGTTGCCGCTGCAAAAATGGCTTTGGATGACGCTGATTGGCATCCTGAAAGTGATGATGATCAATTTGCAACCGGCGTTTTAATCGGGTCCGGTATTGGTGGTTTGCAAGGTATTGTCGATGCTGGCTATACGCTTAAAGATCGAGGCCCTCGCCGTATTTCGCCGTTTTTTATTCCCGGTCGCCTGATCAATTTAGCCTCAGGCCACGTTTCAATTGCTCACGGTCTTAAGGGTCCAAACCACTCTGTTGTAACAGCCTGTTCAACTGGCGCACACGCTATTGGCGATGCCAGTCGCTTGATTGCTCTAGGTGATGCTGATGTGATGGTTGCAGGTGGTGCGGAATCGCCTGTCTGCCGAATTTCCATTGCTGGCTTTGCAGCATGCAAAGCGTTATCAACGCAATATAACGATGATCCACAAAGAGCATCTCGCCCTTATGATATTGATCGTGATGGTTTTGTAATGGGCGAAGGCGCAGGTATTATGGTGCTTGAGGAACTTGAGCATGCAAAAGCACGAGGCGCAAATATTATTGCCGAAGTCGTGGGCTATGGTCTTTCTGGTGATGCATACCATATTACAGCACCGTCAGAAGATGGTGACGGTGCTTATCGCTGCATGAAAATGGCGCTTAAACGTGCGGGACTTGATGCTGGCGATGTCGATTATATCAATGCTCATGGTACATCCACGATGGCAGATACAATCGAATTAGGCGCTGTTGAGCGTTTAGTTGGTGAAAATGCGTCGAAAATATCTATGTCATCAACTAAGTCAGCTATTGGACACTTGCTCGGTGCTGCTGGTTCTGTTGAAGCCATTTTTTCCGCGTTAGCAATTCGCGATAACATTGTGCCGCCGACTTTGAACTTGGATAATCCTGCGATTGAAACCAAGATAGATTTGGTTCCAAAAGTTGCCAGAAAACGCAATGTCGATGTTGCTCTATCCAATTCCTTCGGCTTTGGTGGAACAAATGCATCGCTTGTCTTACGCAGATACGCATAATTTTATGCTCAGGGTATATTTTGCTCTGTTTTTGCCACAAAGATAAAGATATATAGACATCGAAAACTACTATTTATCGAATCGTGTGAGTGAGTTTTGAACGTAGATAACAATGACCAAGGGCGTAGCCGGCCAATAATCCCCGTGTCCCCGACGCAAGCATTAAAGCCGCAAAAGGTTCCTGAGCCGCCAAAAAAAGTGCGCTCAAAACGTGCGCGCTCTCAAACAGTTGTTTTTCTGAATTTTTTGATGACGATGTTGTTTGTTATCACCATTCTCGCAGGCGGTACGCTTTATTTCGGCAAAGTGCTTTTTGAGCAAAAGGGTCCGCTTAAACACACAACAAGTTTTGTCGTCCGCGATGGTGCAGGTTTGGCAACGATTGCCAATGATTTGGAGCGGTCTGGCCTTGTAACGGATGCACGAATATTTCGCTATGCGTCCTCTGCCATCCTTAACGGCGACTCGCTTAAAGCTGGCGAATACGAAATTAAAGCCGGTTCATCCATGCGACAAATCATGGAGATTTTGCAGTCCGGCAAAGCAATTTTATATTCGTTCACTGCGCCTGAAGGTTTGACCGTTTTCCAGATATTTGAGCGTCTAAAAGAAAGTGAAGATTTAACCGGAGATTTGCCTGAAGATTTGCCTGAAGAAGGCAGTCTTTTGCCAAATACCTATAATTTCTCGCGCGGGACTACACGTGCTGAAATTATTGCTCAGATGACAACAGCCCAAGAACGCGCGGTCGAGCGCATATGGGCGCGACGTGTGGCGGACTTGCCGATTGAAACCAAAGAAGAGATGGTTACTCTAGCCTCTATCGTTGAGAAAGAGACAGGTAAAGCCGATGAACGTCCACGCGTGGCAGGTGTGTTTGTAAACCGTCTTAACAAGGGTATGCGTCTACAATCTGATCCAACCATCATTTATGGAATATTTGGTGGCGAGGGCAAGCCATCAGGTCGGCCTATCTATCGTTCCGATTTGGACAAGAAAACCGAGTACAATACCTACCAGATCGATGGATTACCTCCCACACCTATTGCCAATCCGGGTTTGAAGGCGATGGAAGCTGTGATCAATCCATCTCGCACAGAAGACTTGTATTTCGTTGCCGATGGTACGGGTGGACATGCATTCGCTACGACACTAAAAGAGCATAATGAAAATGTTGCGCGATGGCGCAAAATTGAGGCGGCTAGGAAAAAAGCAGCTGAAGCTGTTGCAAAAGAAGAAGAGAAGAGTGAAAATTAGTTCTTTCATGTAAACTTCTTTCCGACCGCTCATTGGGTTTAAACCTGAGGGGGATGTATGGCTGTTAGCTCGATGACAGGATTTGCCAGCGCAGATGGTATACATGATAATGCCTCGTGGCTGTGGGAAATCCGCTCAGTCAACGGCAAAGGATTAGATGTTCGTCTTCGACTGCCTTCTGGTTTTGAAGCTCTTGAGTCACAAGTGCGAGCAGCAAGTGCCAAAGCACTTAAGCGGGGCAACATTCAAATCTCCCTTAATGTTAAAGAGCAGCATTCAGCTGAGCTTGTTGTTAATCAGGCGGCATTAGAGCAAGTAATGAATATTGCTTCGCAGCTTTCTGAAAATACAAATATAGAAAAGGCCAGTGTTGACGGCATTCTAAATGTGCGCGGTGTATTGGAGGAACGGCAGGTCGAACGTTCTCAATCTGATAAAGATAAACTCATTGCTGAAATGAGCGTTAGCTTCTTAGAATGTTTGGATGCTTTAGTAGTTGCAAGACAATCCGAGGGGGCAAATCTTACGAGCGTGTTGTTAGATCAAATGGAGCAGGTTGCCTTAAAGGTTGGTGCAATCGTCGCTGATCCGTCGCGCACTCAAGATGCAATTCGCATAAGGCTGAAAGAACAGGTCCGCAATTTACTGGAGGTCAACTCAGATTTTGATGAGGACAGACTTCATACGGAAGCAGCAATTCTGGCCACAAAAGCTGACCTGCAAGAAGAGCTTGATCGTCTTGTCACGCATATTAAAGCTGCTAAAAGCCTAATCAAAGAAGGTGGTGCAGTAGGTCGACGGCTCGATTTTTTAGCGCAGGAATTTAATCGTGAATGTAATACTGTTTGCTCAAAATCGAATGCTGGCGCGGTGACCACGATAGGCCTTGATCTTAAAGTCATCATAGATCAGTTTCGCGAACAAATTCAGAATGTGGAGTAGGTAAGTGAGTATTTCTAATTCGGACGGTATCGCTAGGCGCGGCCTAATGTTGGTGCTTTCATCGCCTTCAGGTGCTGGAAAGTCCACTATTGCTCGTAGTTTGCTTGAGCAAGACAAAGGTCTTAGTCTTTCCGTGAGTGTGACGACGCGCCAAAGACGTGAAAGCGAGATTGCCGGTACACATTATCACTTCATATCGATTAAAGAATTTGAGCGTTTACGCGATAGTGACGGACTGTTGGAATCCGCCGAAGTACATGGAAATTTCTACGGAACGCCACGTGAAGAAGCTGAAATTGCGCTTTCAGAAGGTCGCGATATGCTTTTTGATATTGACTGGCAGGGTGCATTGCAGTTGCAGGAGAAAATGGCAGTTGATGTGGTTTCAATCTTTATCTTGCCTCCAAGTTTTGAAGAATTGCGCGCGCGCCTAAATAGACGTGCGGAAGATAGTCAGGAAGTGATTGAAAAACGACTTATGAATGCGGCTGAGGAGATGTCTCATTGGCGCGAATATGATTATGTCGTCGTCAATGAAGATCTCAACAAAGCATTTGGCGAAGTACAAGCCATTGTGAAAGCAGAGCGATTGCGTCGCGACAGGCGGCCTGGTCTCTTTGATTTTGTAGAAAAATTATCAGGTCGCTAGTGCTGGTAATTTGATATCAGCGACCGCCGCGGTAGGCACGGCTTGAAACGGAGATAATGTTTCTCGATGGATCTTCTGCGTCAACAAATAAATACCCATCTGCTTCATGTATTGTTCCAAAATTAAGACCGTTCTGGCGTGCTAAATTGCAGAATAGCTCAACATCTGGCACATCAAAAACAAGTTTCACCGAATTTTGGCCCTCGATGTGTTCTTCACTTATTGGGTGTAATAATATTCTAAACCCATGAGATGAATGCCGAAGTTCAGTGATTTGCTCATCGCCGTGTATCCTAGGTTCAAAGCCAAAGTGTAGCCGATAAAACGCCACCATCGCATCGACGCGTTTTGTATATATAACAATCTGGCTCACGCCTGTTCGCATTACTGTCATTCAAATTCCCTCGCAAGGGCACAAAACTCGTCAATTTCAAGCGTTTCAGCGCGTCTTGTTGGTTCAATGCCGACTTTCTCCAAAAGCGCCTCTCCACCAATTGACTTAAGACTCTGGCGTAACATTTTGCGACGCTGCCCAAAGGCCGCCTGCGCGACCATTTCCAGTTTTGATAATTGGCAGGGAATGCGGTTTTTCTTAAGTTCAAGATGAACCACAGAGGACGTCACTTTGGGTGGAGGACTGAAAGCCTCGCGAGATACATCAAAGGAGATCGAGGCGTCCGTCATCCAACCGCATAATACACCGAGACGACCATAGTGCTTGTCTCCCGGTTTAGCGATAATACGTTGGCCTACTTCTTTCTGGAACATCAACGTCATGGATGACCAGAATGGATTATCGATTGATTGTGTTAGCCAGTTGGTCAATAATTGTGTGCCAATATTATAGGGCAAATTAGCGATGATCTTGATTGGGTGCTCGTCTTCGAACTTGCTTAGATCAACCATCAATGCATCATCTTCGAGAACATTCAGACGATCAGGGTAGTAATCTGATATTTCCTGCAATGCAGGTAAGCATCGATTGTCTCGCTCAATACAGATAAGTTTTTTAGCATCAAGCGATAGGATTGCACGCGTTAAACCGCCTGGGCCAGGTCCAATTTCGACGACAGTGCTCTTTGATAGGTCACCAGCGTCCCGCGCAATCTTATGCGTAAGATTCAGATCTAGTATGAAATTTTGACCCAATGCCTTATTCGCATCAAGTCCATAGGTTTCAATGGTATCGCGAAGCGGTGGTAACCCATCAAAAGATGCCATTATGCGCCCTTGCTGTGTTGTATTTCACTCATCTTGGCAGCCATTTTTAGGGCCGCAACAAGGCTGTCATGTCGTGCAATGTTTTTGCCAGCAATTGAAAAGGCAGTCCCATGATCGGGTGATGTACGGATGAAAGGAAGTCCAAGTGTAACATTAACCGCGTCATGAAAGCCGAGCGCCTTTGCTGGAATCAAGGCTTGGTCATGGTACATGCAAAGCGCCACATCGTAGTTTATGCGAGCGTCTTCATGAAACATTGTATCAGCAGGTAGTGGTCCGGTGACGTTAATACCTTTTGCTTTAAGCGCCTCTATTGCAGGCTTAATAATTTCTGCATCCTCGTGACCCAACGCGCCATCTTCGCCCGCATGGGGGTTTAAACCAGAAATAGCCAGTCTGGGATGCTCTACCCCAAATCGATATTTTAGATCGTTGTGTGTAATCTCAGATGTCTTGATAATCAGGTCAGTTGTTAGATGTGCCATGACTTGCATAAGAGGAATATGAATAGTCACTGGCACAGTGCGAAGTTCGGGACCCGCCAGCATCATAACGGGAAGGGGAACCTCTCCATTTGGCATTTTTGCAAGTTCTGCCAAGAACTCCGTGTGGCCGGGATGTTTAAAGCCTGCATCATATAACACAGCCTTAGATATTGGGTTTGTCACAACCGCCGACGTGGCACCTGAATTTGTGAGCTCAACGGCTTTTTCAATAGAAGCTAAAATGGTTTGTGCGTTGTCTGATGTCGGGTTGCCAGCAGTAACTTCATTGCTGCAAGGCAAATTCAGGCAAGGGATAGCCTGGTCAAAATGTTTAAAGACCTGGTCCGGTTCGCATTCGATCACACCAATGTTTTGGTTTAAGAGCCTCGCCCGCAATAGCAATACATCTTTGTTGCCAATGAAAATGAATTCCGGGAGTGAAAGCTTCTTTCGCATTCTCCATGCCGAAATTGTCAGATCAAGACCAATGCCCGAAGGATCTCCCATTGTCAGGGCAAGCGGGGCAGTTGATGTCATCTTATGAATTCCGGTGTTGGAAACTACAATTATATACGGCTATTTTTTGATGATCACTGCACGTTTACGAAGTTCGGCAAGATATCTTTTGCTATTTGCATCATCTTGCGGATTGCTCTGTTCTTCCGCACGGAACACCATCTCAGCTGCAACATCGTCTGATACACTGCGAGATGAACAAACGATCAGGAACTCAACACCTTTTTCAGTCACACGCGTACGTGTTGGCTTATTCGGGTTTGTTTTTGTGATAAGCGGAGACCATTCAGGCGGGAGTTCAGGCTGTAAAAACCGACCAAGGTTTTTAACCGTTACATCCTTAAGACCCTTTGTTAGAGACTTTGTCGTGTCGCAAGACTGAATGCGCGCGCGTAATTTCTTCGCTTCGCTATTGCGACGGCCAAGGTTTGATTTGCTGCGCTTTGATTGGGGAACAACAAAAATCACCTGTTGCAGGATATACTCATTGGTCGTTGGCTTATTATCACCACGTTCAAGCATTTTTGACACGAGGTCTTGTGTACTCATGCGTCCAGCCTGACCACCGCCATATCGTGCACTAACAACTCTACCCCAGCCAATTTGTGTTGCAATAAATTGTTTGAAGTGTTTCGCCGTTACGCCTGCTTGCCCTAAAATAGATGACATTCTCTTTGCAGATAGATTATTACCTGATGCGAAACGAGAAAATGCTGCATCAACTTCTCTTTGACTGGGGCTCGCCCTAAGGCGCTGCAATTCTTGGGTTTTCAATGCCTGTTCAATAAGTTCTTCGCGTGCAACGGATGATAACTTTCCTCCACGTCGTTGCAGCCGCAAAAGCGCTACGCGACGGGATAAATCAGTGTTGGTAATGGCTTGTTTATTGACAATAATTTTGATCTGGCTTGCTGCCGCGGCTAGTCTTGGTTCTGCTATCGAGAAAACAGCCATACATATAGCAGCTAGTGTAAAAATTATTGATTTTGACATCATGTTACTTTGTTTTACGGTTATCATATACAATGCCCTTATATTCACCTGGTCCAGCTTCCCATATTTTTATATCTATTGTGGGTCTGGGGTCAAATTAAGGCATCATTGGAAACCCTAGATCGTCCCAAGTCTGTTATTTTATGCTAATGCTTGGCGCTTCAACGCTTCCTAAAGTCCTGAAATTCATTTTAAACCCAACGCTCCATTCCGCTTTAGATGTCGCTGTTGCATGTTTATGTTCGTAAGTGCTTTGGAAAGAATAACAATCACAATCATATTTGATGCCAGCTCTTGATGTTGTAAAATTGCTTGCATCAAGATCATATGTTGTGTTGCCAAACACTCGCCAATGATCAGTCAGTTTTAGTGAAGCGTTACCGCTAATCTCTTCACGATCAGTGGATGATCCATATCCTGTTTGTGCCTTGATGCGCGAATGACTCAGACTGGTCTGTAGTCTATCGGTGCTAAAGTTCGCAGATAATGATGAACGATTCACATCAAAATTATCTTTATCAAATCGGCCTGATGCAGTTAGGGATATTCCTTTACCGCTATCAAGCGTAAAGGCTCCAACATAATCAGAGCGATCTGTTTCAAGCCCAGAATCTGCTCCGGCACCGGTAAGGTCACTTTGTGCAAATGAGTTTTTGCCACCAAGATGGAACGATTGGCCGAAAATTGCACTTGTTGTGAAACCATTTGAGAATGAACCAGCATACCTTATGCCGATGTTTGCACGTGTTCCACCCTCTATTCGGTCAAAGCCGGAGAATTTGTCACGTTCAAACAGGTTCGATGCGTCAAAGACAAAGCTTTGAGCATCTTCATTCGGCAGTCCACCTGAAAGCCGCTCGTCATTTCGCGCAAAAATTTGTGCGATTGGTTCTATGACATGACTGGATGAACCCGCGCTAACTAACAATGGATATTTAGCTTCCAAGCCTGCAGTCACCATACCACGTGTCGCGCTTGTGCCGCTTGCAAGACCCGCAGGAGCGGTATTCACATCAAAACTATTATAATCACCACGCGCTGCTAATAGGGGTGTGAAGACCAATCCACTTTCGGTGATGATTTGTTTTTTCCACTCAATTTCAGTTGTGGTGCGGCCATTAGAGCCGTCGAGGCCTTCTGTGCGTCCGGAAACGACTTTTTGCTGGTCACGTGATAAAAACTGGCTGTTATGTGTTAGCTTTAGATCACCGCCTGTGACGCCATCAGAGAATATGCGCGTGTAATCGATAACTGGATGAACGATTGCTTGTTGTTTTTCTGATATATCACCAATTGTGTCTGACTGAATGTCAAATTTATAGGCATGAAGATCGAAATAACTCGTTGTGCCTAGGCCAGTCAGATAGGCTTGCGAGGTTTGGCGAGTGCTACTGTAACCATCAATCGTGTAGGTATTGGCAAAGTTTTGATCTGTTTGGAACATGCCATTCCAACCAAATTTCCATTTAGGGTTTATCTGAAATTCACCCTTAGAAGCAATGAAGCCGCGCTGTGTTTCCGCACCATCTGTTGTTGCTCGCCCTGCAACAGTGTCAAATTGACGTGGATTGCCTTGATGCGCACCAGCAAGTTTTAACGTATATTGCCCATTTCTGAATTTTTGTCTGAATTCGACCTCAGTCATAAACCCTGTTTTGGAAAAGCCACTTGCAGTGACGGTCGCATCCATATTGGGTGCAAGCGCAAAGTAATATGGTACTCGTGCTTCAAAACCGAGCTTGCTACTGTAGCCAAACTTTGGCGGCAGAAAACCACTCTTACGCTTGGAGTTGTGCGTGGGAATGGTAAAAGAAGGAAGCCGAATAAGCGGAACACCAGCGACTTCAAAAACAGGTCGTTCAAAACGAATTGTTTTGCTCTTGCCATTGCTAATGACTTTGCGTGCTTTGATTTGCCAGAGCGGTCTGCTTGCTTTCTTTGTTTTACATGTTTTGCAGGCGGTATAAACGCCATCATGGAAAACCGTAACTTCGCCATCACTACGATCAGCACTTGAAGCCGCAATACGTGTGTTATCGGGTGTTTCGACGCGAAGAGCCTGTACAAACCCATCGGCAAAATCGTCAGTGATATCCAATTCATCAGCATAAATGCGATTGCCATTTGGCTCTAATAGCTCAACATTACCTATAGCGCGGACCCGTCCGGTCGTCTGGTTATATTCGATGCTGCGAGAGACGAGTTGGTATTCGCCATAATCGAGCTGAATACCACCTTTTGCCGTAATCAAATCTTGGTCGCGATTATAAATAAGTTCATCCGCGACTAAGATAAGCCGAGGGTCTTCCGTAACGGTAGGGCCAGTTAAATCGCCAGACGTCAAGCTTTGCGAAATGGCAGGCGCAATTGCAGCGCATGCGACAAGCGTTGCAATACCCCCCGCTTTTAGAGCGCTGGTTATTTTCCACATTGATTTGTGGTACTCAATACTCAACTAACCATCCTCCTTGTGAAGCAAAACTGTGCCTCCAATTGTTGATGCGATAATGACAGGAATCCAAGCCGCCACTATCGGTGGAATTGCACCTGCTTCACCGAAGGCCGATATAAGTTCCGAAAGCACATAAAGCAGAAACCCGGCAAGGATTCCACCCATAATCGCATAAAGTGACTGCCCAAAGCGCACAAATGTGAGGGAAACCATGCCTGCGATCAATGTCATGGCCACCAAAAACGCCGGAAGTGCCAATAATTGATGAAATTTAGTGATGTAACTGCTTGCTTTTAAACCAAAAGAATTAGCTGCATCAATTTTGGTTGGCAAATCAAAAAATGAAACAGAATCAGCTGAAGAAAATGCCTCCTCAATAAATTCCGGCTGCAAATTCGTTTTAATTTTTAGTATCGCTGTCTTTTTAGCAGCTTCGCCATTTTTGATAATACTCACATCATTTAGTCGCCAATAACCATCAGAAAGTCTTGCTTGCTTTGCTTCAACCCGATCTGAAATTATATCATCTGCATCTAAACGAAGAAAAGTAACCTGATTGAGGAGCTGACCGTTATCTGTCTGGCTGCGCGCGCCAATGATTGTCGTACCCTCGGATGTTGTCTGTCTTAGCCAGGGTGGATTTTCCTGACCGGAACTAAATGTATCGCCGAAGCCGTTTGACGTTGCGATTTCATCCGCTAGACGAGCCGTATAAGCCCCCAATGGATTGAGTGTTGTAATCGATAGAGCACCAATCACGAGATTACATACAATGATAGGCAACAAAAATTGCCAAGCAGACAACCCGCTTGCCCTTGCAATCACCAGTTCGTATTTTTTGCTAAGGTTTAAAAGCGTTGAGATTGTCGCGATGAGCACCATAAATGGAATGGATATCTGGATAAGTACAGGTATCCGCAAGAGGGATAAAAACGCGGCGATATCAGCAGAATATCCTGCAACATTAGAAAAACGTCGAGCCGTTTCTCCAAAATCAACAACAAATATCAAGGCACTGATTGCAATAAGGTTCATTGTGAAGCTAAACAGGTAACGTTTTGCAATATATCTCGATAGAACGCCAAACAGGATCATCAAACGGCCCCGTTATTTTTGGTTTGTGAAGTAGGTTTTGTACGACGTTCAAATATTGTTGTGATGCGTTCCTGTAATCGATCAATTAAGTTTTGTGCAGATTTGGGAAGCTTCAAACTATAACCCGCATAGATTTGAAGCATGAATAACAACGTAACAAAAATTGGGAATATATAGTTTAAAGCACCCGCGAAGACTGATGTTTTGGAGTTTTCAAGAATAATACCCGCAATGACGCGCACGATGACGCACGTAATCACTGCGGATGCAATTCTTTGAAAATGTTGAGCGCGGTTCGATTGAGCATTGGCCAAAAAAGCAGCCATGATCGCTCCGAATGCAATAGTGTAAAGCCAGCTCGATAATCTAAAATGAATTTCATAATTATAAAATAAACGATGACTTTCATAGTTCGAATTTGTGGTGTCAGGCTCAAGTAATTCCGGTAGATATAACTCTTTGGGAAGCGGGTCGCCTTTTTCTGTGCTAGGGATAAATGATGCCATATCAAGGACATAGGATTTGAAATTAACCACAGAAACTTGCTCGGCGCCCGCCGCGCTGCGGTGAATTTCACCATCATTCATGACAAGCAAGTTGGCGTTATCAGTTTTCTTTAATGTGCCAACTTTGGCATAATATATCAGTTCAGCCGATGGATCGCGGCGGTCGGATAAGAAGATCCCGCCCATGCCACCACCTGGCAGTGATTCTGCTACTTGAATGTAAAGACCGTTCTCAATCTTGCGGAATTTTCCTGATGATATGGCGAGAGAGATAATATCTGTATTCGAACCAGATAGAATGGAATAGAGGTTTCGATTTGCTTTCGGTCCAGCAAAGTTAGCGACCAATAGAAGGCCTATGCCTAACAATACTGAGAATAAAATAATAGGTTTTGCAATAAATATATTTGACGCGCCTGAGGCTTCAATAACCACGAGTTCGCTGTCTTCATTCATGGTTGTCAAAATCCGGCCAATGCCAACAAGCAGAGCAAATGGGGCAACGGCAAGCACGACTTCAGGAACGAGGGTCAGAGATAGTTTGAAAAATGTGAGGAGGGCACTGTTCGACGTTGTTAAAACATCAACTCTTATTAAAATCTGTGTTGTGAGTGCAAGAATGGTAATCGCAGAGAGTGACAATAGGGTCAGCGAGGCAATTCGCCCAAATATGTAGCGTTCTATCTGCTTCATATTTTAATTCGTCCCAAATACAAAATTGTTACTGTCCCACTAAAGTCAAACGCGTTCTCGGCTCATTTCGGTAGTGAGAAGAAATAAGAGAGGAGACGTAAACTAAACTTACCATACCACTATATCATATGATCAAATAATGGGTAATATTTAGCAAATAAATGTGGTTAATAAATTACTCTTTTCGTTCACAAAATAATACGCATACCTGCGACGCTCTGTGAAAGACATCCTAACTGCGCTAAGTACATAAATAAACCACGAATCGCAGCCCTAAGAAGCAAAATTGGGTAATTGGAGAGCAAACATTATGAAAATAGATCTAACTTTCAGCAAAACATCAAAAACTGCCTGTGATTTAGCTGTTTTTGTTGTCGATAAAGTTGATGAGTATCCTGCTGATATTGAAAATATTGCTGATGATAAACTGATCTCAAAAGCAGCCAAGCTCGCAGGTTTTTCTGCAAAATCAGGTGAATCGTTCACATTCATAGCGCCGGATGGTTCAAATTACGGCAAAGTTCTCGTGGTTGGTATTGGAAATGGTGAACTTGATGAGGTGAACCAATGGCTCAATCTAGGTGGGCAGATTTGCGCAAAAATAGGCACCGCTGAAAAGGTCAATGTTTTTACGAATTCCGCAAGCGAAGGTCAGAGTGAAGATCTCATTGCTCATCTTGCAGCCGGCTTAACATTACGCGCATATGACTTTGATCAGTATAAGACGGTCACTAAAAAAAAAGGTGCCGACAAAGTTCGCAAGATAAAGATTGTTGACGTAAATCATTTGAAAATTAAGAAGAGTTTTGTTGAACAGGATGCTATTGTTCAGGGTGTGATTTTAGCGCGCAACATGGTCAACGAGCCAGCGAATACACTCGGACCTGTGGAATTTGCAGCAGAAGCTAAGGCGCTCGAAGAATTTGGTATTAAGACTGAAATTCTCACTGAAAAACAAATGAGCAAGTTAGGGATGAACGCCTTATTGGGTGTTTCTTTAGGGTCCGAGCGTCCTCCCCGTCTTGCAATCATGCGCTGGGATGGTGGGAAAAAATCAGAAGCACCAATTGCATTTGTTGGAAAAGGGGTCGTGTTCGATACGGGTGGTATTTCCATCAAGCCTGCTGGCGGTATGGAAGATATGAAGGGTGATATGGGCGGTGCTGCCGCTGTTATTGGCTTGATGAAAACGCTTGCTATGCGGAAAGCCAAAACAAATGTTGTCGGTATTCTCGGTCTTGTTGAAAATATGCCTGATGGAAAAGCCCAGCGCCCTGGTGATATTGTCACGTCCATGTCCGGGCAGACTATTGAGGTGATTAATACTGATGCAGAAGGACGCCTTGTCCTGTGCGATGCGCTTCATTATTGCAACACACGTTTTAATCCGCAATTCATGATCAATTTAGCTACACTAACTGGCGCTGTTCTGGTGGCTCTTGGCAATCATCATGCTGGATTATTTTCTAACAATGATGAGTTGGCAGATCAAATCAGTGAGGCGGGTTTAAATACCAGAGAACGTGTTTGGCGCCTTCCGCTGGATAAAGAATACGATAAAATGATTGATAGTAAATTTGCTGATATGAAGAATACCGGTGGGCGCCATGCCGGTTCCATCACGGCAGCTCAGTTTTTGCAACGCTTTGTGGGTGAAACACCCTGGGCGCACTTGGATGTAGCTGGAACAGCAATGGGATCGCCAAAAACGGATATCAACACATCTTGGGGCTCAGGTTTCGGGGTTCGATTGTTAAATCAGTTGGTTGAACAGAATTATGAATAATGCACAAATTACATAATGGCAGAAATACTTTTCTATCATCTAACAGAAACAAGGCTTGAAGATACGCTGCCGCAGCTTTTGGAAAAAAGCATCGCGCGTGGCTGGAAAGCTTGTATTCATTGTGGGTCCGAAGAGCGATTAGATATTCTTGACAATCATCTTTGGACCTATCGTGAAGACAGTTTTTTAGCTCATGGCAAGGCTGGCGATGAAAATGCAGAACTGCAACCAGTTTTGCTCACCACATTAGGTGATAGTGCAAATAATGCACAAGTTCGCTTTGTTGTAGATATGGGCGAAGAGCCCAATGCAGATGAATGCGATAGAATTGTTTATATGTTCGATGGTCATGACCAAGAGCAATTAGAACGTGCACGCGCTCAGTGGAAGGCTTTTTCAAAGAGTGGAATGGAAAAAACTTACTGGCAACAAACCCCCGATCGTCGGTGGGTTAAAAAGGCCTAACATCTTTATAAATGAGACCTTTGAGGCTGTTTGGAATGTTTATCCATTAGAATTTACGTAAAAGTTTAATAACATAGTAAGTCTTTTGTAGAAATCTCACACCAAGATTAAAGGTGCACTCGGGAGACTTTATGTCCTTTAGAAAAGACAGCCGCGGACCAAACGGTCTCAATCAATTTAGTGACATAAACATTCTTCTTGTTGAAGATTCACGTACTTATCAGCAAATTATTTTTGATCAGCTTGATAAAACTTTTGGCGCAAACGTCACGATTTGTGCAAGTTATCAAGAAGTGCTTGATGCGGTCACATCAGGTGTCCAATACGAAGTGGCACTTACAGATTTGAATGTGCCTGGTGCTCCAAATGGCGAAGCAATGGATGAACTTCTGGCTCGTGATATTCCCACGGTGGTATTTACAGGCACGTTCTCGGAAGAAGTTCGTGATCGCATGTTGAACCGTCGAGTTATTGATTATGTGGTGAAAGACAATCCAGATTCTGCTCGAATATTGGCTGAAACAGCTCGTAAAGCATTGCTCAACCGCTATTCCAGTGTTCTGGTTGTTGATGACCAGAAAACAACACAAGCTGTTATGGTTGGCCTACTCGAACCGCAACTCTACAACGTTCACGCCGTGTTCAGTGGCAAAGAGGCATTGCACTTGCTGGAGCAAGGGCATCAGTTCGATTTGATCGTCACAGATTACAATATGCCGGGAATGAATGGAGATGAATTCGTCTCACTCGCTCGCAAGGGTAACTATAGCGAAGATATGCGGATCTTGGGTGTTTCATCAACGGGCAATAGTTTGATGTCGGCGCAATTTCTAAAGGCTGGTGCAAATGACTTTATGCAGCGCCCTTTTGCAGCGGAAGAGTTCCAGTGGCGTGTGAGTGAAAATGTTGAAACGGTCCGGCTAACCAAGCGCCTTAATGGCATGGCCTATCGTGATTTTCTAACAGAGCTATATAACCGTCGCTTCCTCTTTAGTGATGGTGCTGAATTGGTTCAAGAATCACATGCCGCGGGGCAGGTGCCTTCGGTCGTGATGATAGATCTGGATAAATTTAAATCTATTAATGATAAATGTGGTTATGCCGCAGGTGATTATGTCTTGAAGACTGTCGCTGACGTTATTAATTCAGCGGTCGATCATAGCAGTCAGATATTGACACGTTTGGGTGGCGAAGAGTTTGGTGTTGTGTTGCTTCATGGTGGTCTAGCTGCTGCAAATGAATTGGCCGAGCGGATTCGGGAAAAAATTGCTGCCACATCGATAACTTTAGGCAAAAAAACAATTAAAATTACAGCATCGATGGGCACAGCCCAATTTGCACCAAACGAGACAATCGATTCTATTTTAAATGTTGCTGATGTATATTTGCATGAAGCGAAAGCGGGTGGACGCAATCAGGTTGTTTCCCAACCAGAAAATACACTAAAGCGTACTGCGTAATTAAACCCGACTATATTCTTAAAGGGTGCCGCCGGTAAGGTTACCTGATAGGGCAGGTGAAGAACTCCGCGAAAGGGATAGGGCCTTTTCGCGGAGTTTGTTTATGTAAATTACGGATTGTCAATTTTGAACGCCGATTGCAGGATATCTAGCTGTTAGCTGCTTTCGCGCCCATTTTAGTTGCGCGATCCAGCCATTTTGGAATGTTTTTACTTCCGTTGAATTTGACAGATCCAAATTGGACGATGGCCTTCGGTTTAATGCCAACGAAATCAAATACCTGATTTTTGATCACGCGCCGCCCGGGCTTGCGGTAGTATATTGTGTCAAGCCATGGCGGGGTGTCCGACGTAATAATGGCATCACCCGTTCGTCCTTTTAGTAATTTGTCCCAACCCACTCCTTTGTCATGATATTTAAATGCAAATCCCGGTAATAGTCCTTGGTCCAAAACCGCCTTTGCCTGCGCCGGCATAGCCGCCCACCAATATGGATGAACAAACAAGACGTGGTCTGCCCATAACAAGTTTTCTTGCCATTCCTTTAGGTCAGGAGCAAGTGCAAGCCGTTTGCCATCATATCCTTTAAAGGCCTCTGCATTAAGAGTCATTTCGCTTAAATTCATCCGTCTTATTTCAGCGCCCGCAGTTTGTGCGCCTTGTTGATAATTGTCAGCAAGCGATGCGCAAAGGGAGGATGTATTAGGGTGTCCGACCCAAATAAATATCTTTTTTGTCATGTTAATTTCCAAAACGTGAGTAATGCTTATGTTTATAAACGTGACATATACTCATGTTTGTGTGATTGTCAATGAACTGAATCAAATGGAGATGAATTTGTCAGAAGCAGAACGTACATCAGATCGAATATTGCCGCGCAAACAACCGGTGCAAGAGCGTAGCCGCATTAGGTTTGAGCGAATATTGGAGGTGTCTTTAGAGCAGATTAGCAAGAAGGGGATTGATGCTGTTACAATGAACCAAGTTGCTGAAATTGCAGAGATTTCTATAGCATCGCTCTATCAATATTTTCCTGATAAAACGTCGATTGTCGCGACCTTGGCAGAGCGGTTTAATTGTGAAGGGCAGGATTGCGTAAGCGATGTTTTTGGGCATGTTGCGGAGATTGATCAGCTTAAGCCGGCGGTCTATGAGATGATGGATAGCTATTACGAGTTTTTTCAAACTGTTCCTGGAACCCGTGCCATTTGGCAAGCTGTTCAGTCAGATCCACAGCTGCACTACATAGATGAGGAAGACATGCTTCATCATACGCAATCGTTAAAAGATGTTATTTTGAGGGTCATGCCAAATTTTCCACCAGATGAGGCTGTTCGCATGGCGCAGCTGTTCACATCCATCATTGGTATGACTGTGCGGCAGGCCATCGCATTATCAGAACGAGAAGCATTGGCGCTCATTGAGAGCTGTAAGTCTCATATGTTAAGCCCCGCAATAGATAAACTTATAGACGAACATGTTGATCGGTGATTGAGCTATAACGCCCCGCATTTAGGCAGATGCGAGTGCTGCCTCATATTCTTCTGAACGTGTTGTCCATTCTTCTTCCAAAATAGTAACTTGATTGAGAAAATCCCCACGCTCAGCCGTAATTTGCGCCACGCGATCAGGATCTTTTTCATAAATCACCGGATCAGCCAGTTCTTCATCGAGCTTGGCAATTTTGGTCTCGACCTTTTCGATTTTGTTTTCGATCTCGGTCACCTTGCGTTTAAGAGGTTTAAATTTCTCGCGCGCTGCCGCTGCTTTTTTGCGTTGCTCAGCCTTAGACAGTTTTTTGGGAGCATCACTTTCAGCTTTCTTGGCCTTGGTTTTGCCGCCAACAACTAAATCACGATATTCATCCATATCGCCTTCATAAGTTGATACGGTGCCATTGTTGACGATCCAGAGGCGATCTACCGTGGCTTCAATCAAATAGCGATCATGGCTAATGAGGATCACAGCACCTTCATAGTCCGTCAGCGCCTGAATAAGGCTTGTGCGGCTATCGATGTCCAAATGGTTGGTTGGCTCATCGAGGATCAAAAGGTGAGGGCCGTCAAATGTTGCGAGCCCCATTAAGAGACGAGCTTTCTCGCCACCCGATAGCTTTTCAACAACGGTACCCATTTTCTCAGACGTTAAGCCCATGGCAGCAACACGTGCCCGAACTTTTGCCTCTGGTGCATCTGGCATAAGCGCACGAACGTGCTCAACAGGTGTTTCACCGGCGTGAAGGTCATCAAGCTGATGCTGGGCAAAAAAACCAATATTCAGTTTCGTGACACGGACAAGTTCACCAGTTTGATTTTGCAGGCGGTCCGAAATCAATTTTGCAAATGTCGACTTGCCATTACCGTTCATACCTAAAAGCGCAATCCGGTCATCAGCATCAATCCGTAAAGTAATATCACTTAGGATTGGCTTGCCGGGTTCATAGCCGCAAGATGCATTATCAAGCTTGATAATTGGCGATGAGACAGGTTTCTTCGGATTAGGAAAATTAAACTGAGAAACATTGCTCTGGACAACCGAGGCCACAGTTCCCATTTTCTCCAAAGCCTTGACGCGAGACTGTGCTTGCTTGGCTTTGCTTGCTTTGGCTTTGAAACGATCAACAAATTTTTGCAAATGCTGACGTGCAGCTTCGTTTTTTGCGTGCGCCTTTTCTTGCAAGATATCTTGTTCCGCCTTTTGGCGTGCAAACTGATCGTAGTTACCTTTGTAAAGCGTCAGCTTCTTCTGATCGAGATGGATGATCGAATTACATGCATTGTTTAACAGATCTCTATCGTGGCTGATAATGATGGCCGTGTAAGGATAAGAGCGAATATAGGCTTCAAGCCAAAGCGTACCTTCCAAGTCCAAATAGTTGGTAGGCTCATCAAGCAGCAACAAATCAGGCTGTGAAAACAAAATCGCAGCAAGTGCAACACGCATGCGCCAACCACCAGAAAAGCTTGATGCTGGTCGCCCTTGTGCCGCTTGATCAAACCCAAGGCCAGCCAAAATAGATGCAGCGCGGGATTCGGCAGAATGTGCATCAATATCGAATAATCGCATCTGAATGTCAGCAATACGGGTCGGGTCCGTCGCGGTTTCAGCTTCGAGCATCAGCTCGGTGCGTTCTTTATCGGCAGATAGCACGACATCAATTAGTGAATCTTCAGTTGATGGTGCCTCTTGCGCAACCTGGCCTATGCGGCACTGGCGCGGCAGGCTTATATCGCCCGTTTCAGCGCCAAGATCACCAGTGATAACGCGAAAGAGCGTTGATTTACCCGCTCCATTGCGGCCAACAATACCCGCTTTCATCCCGGTCGGGAGCGTGACAGAGGCATTTTCAATCAACAAGCGCCCGGCAATGCGAGCAGTAAGGTCTGTAATGGTAAGCATGGCATGGCTTTTATAGGGAGCTGATACGAATGCAAGCGGAAAGTTTATGATTGACAATGTCACACGATCATTACATCTATTTTGTATAGATGCAGACGGATAGTAAAAGAGGTCTATGTGCAGCGGTCATTACCCAAAGTCGTCGTCATTGGTGCTGGGATTATGGGCGCAACAACTGCTTTTTATCTTGCTGAGTCCGGTATGGATGTTACGCTTTTTGAAGCTCAGAATAAATGTGGATCGGGTGTAACAAGACATTCATTTGGATGGATAAACTCTATCAATATTGATCCTCATGCTTCGCCAGAATTGTATCGCTTAGCCCAAAGGTCATTTGAACATTATCAAGCGCTCAACGAAATGCTCGGTGGTATGTTATATGGTCATCAATATGGTTCAATATTCTGGAGGAAATCGTTCGAGGAAACAAAGTCGTTGTATGAACTGCACGCAAATGCTGGAGGTCACGTTAAGCTTCTTGGGCCAGATGAGTTTAAGAAAAAAGTTTCATTGGCTCAACAGGTCCCCGGTTGTGCAGTCTTTTCAACCAGAGATTTGGCACTCGATCCCATTCATGTCACTAAAACACTTCTTGGCGCAGCTAAATCGCGCGGTGTAAATGCGGTTTATGAGTATGATGTAACGAGGCTTGATGTTCGCTCTGGCAAGATAGCTGGCGTTATGGTTGCTGGAAGGTATCAAAACGTAGATGCTGTCATTGTGGCTGCCGGGACGCAAAGCCAACAATTTTTAAAAGATGTAACGTCGATCCCGCAGATAAAAGCTTCACCTGCTGCTCTTATTAAAACTTCTGCTATCAAAGGCAAATATCAGGGTGGAATTAAACCAATAATCAGAGGCCCTGATTTTGAAATGAGAGAAGTTGGTAACGGGCAATTAGCGTTTGCAGAATCGGTTCAAGCGGGGCAGAGTGAAGCCGACCTAGTAAAAGTTGGTGAGAATACGCTTCAACGGGCCTCGGAAATGTTTCCGCACCTCAATGAAGCGCGAGTTCAATCCGTGGGTATTGGCAATAGGCCTTGGCCGGAAAATCCATTGGTGGGTCGTGCAACTGATATCGAAAACCTTTATCTTGCTGTCATGCATCCGGGCTTTATTGCTGCACCTGAAGTTGCGATGATTATAACAGCCCAAATCCAAGAATAATCTCTACAGTTTCTGCTTGATCCAGATCAATATATCGATCATCAACATTGGTATAGTAGTTTTGCAATGTGGTTGGGAGGCTGCATTGCATACTTCTTATAAGCGGCAATATGGGAGGGAAATATGTCGTCATCTGGAATTACACCGAGAATGCTAAGGGTGAGAGCCCTCAAAGTGCAGAAGGTTTCTGCGCAAAATGTCAAAGATGCGCTTGCAGCAGGGTTCAGAGATTTTTTTCGCAATCCAATGCTCAGCATGTTTTTTGGATTAGTATATGCTGGGTTCGGTCTTGTTTTTTTGGCGGGCCTTGTCGTTTACGATAATCTTTGGATGATTATACCTGCTGGTGTCGGGTTTCCACTCATTGCTCCTTTTGTCGCGGTCGGGCTTTATGAAATGTCTCATCGTTATAAAACGGGTGAGAGCTTCACCTGGGGTGAAATTTTTACTGTTGTGTTACGACAGCAAAAGCGCGAATTCGGGTGGATGTCGTTCGTGGTTCTATTTATTTTTTGGAACTGGATTTTCGTTGCTCACTGGCTGTTTGCGGTGTTTTTGCAGTGGCACTCGATTTCATCGCTAACGAGTTTTTGGACAGTTATAACCACAACGACAGACGGATATGTCTTTCTGGCCGTTGGTACAGCTGTTGGCGCCGTATTGGCAACATTGTTGTTTAGCATTACTGTTATTTCCATGCCGCTTTTGCTCGACAAGGAAGTGGACTTTATTACGGCAATGCTCAAAAGCATTGATGCGGTTCAAAAAAGTCCGCTTGTAATGCTTGGTTGGGGTGTCGTGATTGCTATTCTGGTTTTCTTGGCGCTTTTGCCTGCCTTTATCGGTATTATTTTTATATTGCCAATTTTAGGTCATGCGACTTGGCATTTGTATGATGTCGCTATTAAAGATGAACATGTTGCTCAATGAGCCTATATTGCCAAGATGCAAAAAGGGCGAGGTAATCCCCGCCCTTATTCAAAGTTTATATCGGCTTTAATTAATTAGAACTCATCCCAGTTCTCAGCGTCATCAGCCGGAGCCGCGTTGCCGCTAAATGCACGACTTGCCTTGCTAATCAATGTCTTGACGGGGGAAGGTTTCGCAGAGTGTGTTTCATCGGCTTTAACCGGGCGAAGTGAAACTGACTTTGCTTCATGTTGCGGTTTGTCGAATACAGATTGTTGAGCAGCTCGCGTGGATGCCTGTTCGCTCAATTTGAATGTTGCAATCAGTCCTGTAAGTGTACTGACTTCGTCAGCAATTTGTTGCGTGACAGCCGTGTTTTCTTCAACCATAGCAGCATTTTGCTGCGTAACTTGATCCATAGAACTAACAGCATTATTGACTTCTTGAATGCCCGTCAACTGCTCATTGGCACCTTGTGATATTGTACTGATCTGACCATCAATTTCATTCACATGCTCAGAGATTTTTGCCAGTGCTTCACCTGTTTCGCGCACATGTAGCACGCCGTTTGAAACTTCTTCACCAGATTTTTGGATCAAGCTTTTGATCTCTTTTGCTGCATCGGCAGAACGCTGGGCAAGTTCGCGAACCTCTTGTGCAACAACTGCAAAACCTTTACCCGCTTCACCGGCGCGGGCGGCTTCAACTCCTGCATTGAGTGCAAGCAAATTCGTTTGGAAAGCAATCTCATCAATAACATTGATGATATTTGAGATATCACCAGATGCTTTTTCGATACCTTCCATTGCAGATACCGCATTACTAACAACAATACTTGATTGTTCGGTATCATCTCGCGCATTCTTAGCACGAGCAGCAGCTTCTTTTGCGCGTTCGGACGTTTCTTGCACTGTCGCGGTGATTTCATCGAGGGCCGCCGATGTTTCTTCCAAAGATGCAGCTTGTGTTTCCGTTCTGCGGGAAAGTTCACCCGTTGCATTGCTAATCTCACCGGAATTGTCTTTAAGGGTCGCAGACACAGATGTAATACGTGTCATAGATTGGCTCAGATTCTGCACAGAATCATTGAAATCGACGCGTAATCTATCCAGTTCTCCTTCGAACGATGTTGATATATTTGCCGTTAGATCACCATTTGAAAGTTTTTTGAGCCCACTGGCAAGTGCTTCAACAGCATCTGCAAGTTTTTGTGCTTCAAGTGCTTTTGCTTCTTCGTTTTGTTTTCGCTCCTGATCGCTGGCGGTGCGATTTTCCTCGTTTTCTTCCTCTAGGCGCTCCTTTTCAATCGCTGCATCGCGAAACACGGAGACAGCTTTGAAAATCTTGCCGATTTCATCGGAACGATTAATTCCTGATAATTCAATATTTGTTTCACCCTCAACCAGATGATTCATGTCATCTATGACTTTATCAAGTGGCTTGGTGATTGATCTTGAGAAGAGGAATGCCGCTACCATTGCTCCACCAATAAGAACGAGCGAAATAAGTAAAATGATATTTCTCATAGTGTTTGCGCCAGCAACAACCTCGCTATCAGCGATAAGTGCCGCCGCAATCCAGTCTTTACCTTGATAATCAATTCGAGCGGTTGAAATATGGAACATCTCATCACGATAAGAGTTAATGTAATCAACTGGTTGATCGGCGTAAGAATTTTCCAGAAGGTTTTTGGTAAGTTCAAGTTTTCGATTGAGTGACTCATTCTCGTCGGTTTTTTTCGAGTCTGTGATCATTAAACCGTCTGCTCTTAGGAGTAATGATTCACCGGTCGTACCTAATCCTGTCGTATTGTCCATGATCTGCGCAATTGGGTCGATCGCGACCTGAAGAACAAGAGTACCTAGCGGCCGTCCTCTTTTAGTCAGGCGTTTGGCAATAAAGGATGCAGGTGTATTGGCCGTTGGTGCGTATTTTTCAAAGTCATCGGAAGCGACAAAATCTGTGCTCTCATTTGCCATAACCTCGTTCCAGACTTTTGCAAGTCCAGTGTCTTTCCACTCGCCATTTTTCAGGTTTGTCGCGTAATCAGGTTCCTTGAAGACTGTATATATAATATCGCCTTTGTTATCTATCAGGAACAGGTCATAGTAACCTTGATGTCTTACAAACTCCCGTAGATAATTGTGGTACTTTTTATGAGCTTTATCATAAGTATCCTTTTCAGCGGTTTCCAGAGCATCTTTTTCGCCTACAGGATGAGGGTTGTCTGTAATGTAACGTTTTTGAAGTTCGGCTGTTTTATCTCCCGACATTAAGCCCCATGAGGATGCCATACCTACAAATGCGTTGGCTGTGTTCTCATCATTCGACATTCTGATCAGATCGGTTTCCACAGATTTGAGATAGCCTTCAATCTGGTTTCGCCGACCATCGGCAATAGCTTGAAGTTTTTCATCAGACTTTATGGAGAGATAATGGGAAGCAACAAAGTAACCCGCTATGCTTGCAATTCCTACGGAAAATAAAGTCAGTATAGCTGCTGCGACGGGTAGTTTTTTGGAGATATTCACGAGCGCACCTCACGGTAGAAATAATCAATTTCATGAACAAAAGCCCGAGAATTGCTTCATGCTAGTCGAAATTTTGGGGGGAATCGACCTCTCATAGTGTAAATTTGTGCTAAAGTACTCAATAAAGGCTTAATACTCTGCCACGAACTATTAGGTAGAATAATTGATGTAAATCGAATCTAGTTCCAAGTATAAATGATATTTGAACTTCATTTAAGCTCTTTTGGGTTGTATTTGGTTGATTTCAATTTGTTAGATCAAATATACGCCCATAGAACTCAACCAACTCATAACAAATCACAATAGTTGCAGTTTCTGGATCATAGAATGCATTCTCCTCACCGCACATGGTTGCGTGAATTTGTATGGGATTTGGAAGCATTACATAATTGTCTAAAATGGTTATCAGATCTTCCATTGCACCGCCTTGTTTCAATATATGATACGCTTCCTTCAACTCGCTTTTCGGTTTGTCAAAATTGATTTGAAAGGTATTTCTGTGATTGTCTGGAGCTTTATTAGGTTCCAGAACTGAGAACCAACTATCCGCTGTTAACTCAAAATTCGCGCCACATGTATCATAGTTCTCAGCTGCCAGATTAGCGGCTTTTGCGAGGTAATCAAATGCGATCGGGTCAACACCTACGAGATGGCAAACAATGCGATAGGCACGTTGAATATCAAGATCGTGCTCATCAAAGAAGCTGGCATCCTCCAGTTCTGCGTTATCTGAAAGCATAAACCAAAAATGAGCGGTATCAGCCAAGGCTAAATCGCCTAAATCAGTATCCTGATCGATAAGCGCAATGGTTGCGAAGTTATCGGCGGCATCTTCTTCTTGCCCAAGAACAGGCAGCTTGAGTTGATCAATCAGCATATGCCCTGCCTCATGGAGTGCAACATGCAGCGTGTTACCAATAATATAATTATCACGTTCGGTTACTCTTTGCGGGTCAAAAGCATGAGCAGGTAACATTGTAAGAAAGACTAGGAACAAGATTGTATAAATGCGCACAGTTAGCCGAAAAAGTGATAGAAATACCATTGAGATGTGCCTCTCTCGTGTTTAAAGCTGGGTAGACTATAACAGTTTTATTGTTGAGGTAAATTTATGACTATTCAGCTCTACGATCTTGTTGGAGAAGATACATCACGACCATTTAGCCCGCATTGCTGGAAGGTGAAAATGGCGTTGGCTCATAAAGGGTTGGAGTTTCAATCGGTACCCACGACATTCCTTGATGTTCCTAAAGTAGAAAATGGGTTCGGTAAAACCGTACCGATAATCCGCGATGGCGATATAGTTGTAAGTGATAGCTTTAAGATTGCGCTCTATTTGGACGAAACATATCCTGAAAAACCAAGCCTGTTTGATGGAGAGGGTGGGAAATCGCTTTCCAAATTCGTTGAAAGCTGGTGTCAGACCATGATCCACCCAACCGTCAGCACAGTTGCAGTTGAAGAGATCGGCAATATGCTGGGTTCAGATGATCAGGAGTATTTTATACCGCATCGGGAAGGCTTATTTGGCAGGTCACTCAGCACAGTAACAGGCGAGCGCGAGGAGTGGCTTGCAGAGTTTCCTAATCGGATCAAGCCGCTTGGACATATGCTGCGTTCCCAGCCTTTTTTTGGTGGTGAGTCACCAATTTTTGCAGATTACATTGTCTTTGGTGCGTTTCAATGGGCGCGGATTTGCTCAGTCAAACCGCTTTTGCCGGTCGATCATCTGGTTATGAAATGGTTTGAGCGTTGTCTGGAGCTACATGATGGGCTTGGTCGCAAGGTAGGTGCTGCCAGTTTGGTGGTAAAGTAAGCCTGCAAACGATAGGTTGGCTACTCACAATATTGACCATCTGTCATCAAATCGACATGCAGGCCTTGTTTAAAGGCCAAAACGCGGGTAAGAAGCCGCCGAAGGCATGTGTTATAGGCAATATGGCCGTGCTCCAAGATTTCTAACTGTGATTTTTATACTCCCAAAATGAAGGATATTATTATGGCGATCGAACGCACTTTTTCGATGATCAAGCCCGATGCAACAAAGCGTAACCTAACAGGCGCGATCACAAAGCGTTTTGAAGATGCGGGTTTTCGCGTCGTTGCTTCTAAACGCGTATGGATGAGCCTTCGCGAAGCTGAAGGTTTTTATGCAGAGCACAGCGAACGCCCATTCTTCGGCGAACTGACAGAATTTATGTCATCCGGCCCGACAATTGTTCAAGTACTTGAAAAAGACAATGCAATTGCTGCAAACCGCGAAATCATGGGTGCAACTAACCCGGCTGATGCTGACGAAGGCACAATCCGTAAGGACTTCGCATTGTCACTTGGCGAAAATTCTGTACATGGTTCAGATGCGCCTGAAACAGCTGCTCGCGAAATCGGCTACTGGTTTTCAGAAACAGAACTTGTTGGCTAATAGCGTTCAAGCAATTTTGGTCAATTAAGCCGGGGCTGAGTTTCAGCCTCGGTTTTTTTTGCCAGCAGGCCAACTGGAGAAGCGTTATACCAGTTCATCACGCACAGAAAACCTATTTTAGTGGTGAAAGCTTGGAGTGTTTGGTAATATATAATTTACCCTAATGGTCTCTAATCGCACGCTTAGTGCTAAGGAATTAAAGACCTAATGGCTGATCGTCGTGACACCCAAGATATAGTACCCTCAATTGACGTTGAAAATCGTAATGATTTGAGTATGTCGGAGGTGCAAGAGCTTGAACATCTGCGAAAACTTTCAACTCTGTGGAAAGATACGACAGAAATCATGGCGCAGGGTATTTTTGTCCACGATGCGACAAATATTCTGTTTTGCAACAAGCGCGCGAATGAGATTTTGGACGTTTCAGAAGAATTTTTGGCGGCTGGTAAGTCAATAAAGGAGTTCGTTAGATACCGTATCAATCGTGGAGACTTCGGTCATATAGACGATGCTGATGAATTTATAGAATATATCATCAATAATACGGTTGAAGGAACTGATCGTAATACTGTTATTAAACTTCCAAATGGTTTGGCAATTAAGACCGACGCAAAGGCACGACCTGGAGGTGGCGAGATTGTTACACTTACCGACATTACGATGGATCATGCCTATGAAGCCGAACTCCAGGATGTCAGAAGCCAAAGCCATGAGTTAAACACAATATTGGACGCCGCGGCTCAATCTATGGCGCAAGGTATCTTGGTTCACGATTGTGAAACGATCTTGTTTTGCAACAAACGAGCTAATGAATTTTTAGATATAAGCGAAGACTTTTTAGCTCGTGGCAAACCTTATGAAGGGCATCTGAAATACCTCATAGCCCGCGGAGACTTTGGTGAAACCGATGATGTAGATAAAAGCTACAGAGAGTTTGTAGAGGGTATAAAAGATGGGCAAGATCTTTCAAGCATTGCGCATATTCCGAATGGGCGTGTGATCCAGTCTTATGTTGTGCACCGTCCTGAAGGTGGTGAGATTGTAACCTTCACAGATATTACAGACGATCAACAGCGAGAAGTTGAATTAGAGAAAGCCAGAAATCGCACAAAGCAGCTGCATTCGATGCATGACGAAGCTGCCCACCAGATGGCACAGGGCTTTATTGTCCTGGATGGAGATAGGATAGTCTTTTCCAATGCAAAGGCTGCGATATTATTAGAGGTACCACCGCATTTACTTGAAGTAGGTTGTAGCATGGAAGCTATGATCCGCTACTCAGTTAAGCGCGGTGATTATGGTGCTGACCAAGCTAAAGCCGCTGTTGAGCAGATGCGTAACTGCCTCGTCAATAATGTTGCATATCAGATTGATCGTCTGACACCGTCTGGCCGTAGTTTACTCGCCGAGGTTACACCTCGCAAAGGTTCTGGCGCAATTGTAACTTACACCGATGTGACGGAGATGTCGCAGGCGCGTGAAAAAGCGGAAGAAGCAGAAAGAGCTAAGAGTGAGTTTCTGGCAAATATGAGCCATGAAATTCGGACGCCGATGAACGGTGTTATGGGCATGGCTGAGTTGTTGGCCAAAACAGAATTAGATGCCAAACAATCGATGTTTACAGACGTGATTGTAAAGTCTGGTGCCTCTCTTCTAACCATTATCAATGATATTCTAGATTTCTCCAAAATCGATGCTGGCAAAATGGAACTTGATCCAGCGCCGTTTAAACTTGCTGAGGCGGTGGAAGATGTGGCGACACTTGTATCGTCTAAAGCTGCCGAAAAAGATCTTGAGTTCCTGGTGCGTATAGACCCACAGATCTCCGATTTCGTTATTGGTGATGTTGGTCGGCTTCGCCAGATCATCACTAATATGATGGGGAATGCAGTAAAATTCACAGAAGAAGGGCATGTGTATGCCAATGTAATGGCTGTTGGCGACCTGAGGCAAGTTGGTCCTGACAAGATACAAAAGTTACGATTTGAGATCGAGGACACGGGTATTGGTATCCCGAAGGAAGATGTCAAAAAGGTATTTGATAAATTCTCTCAAGTTGATGCATCCTCCTCGCGAAAGCATGAGGGAACCGGCTTGGGTCTATCTATCGCTTCATCACTTATAAATTTGATGGGTGGTGACTTTGGTGTAATCAGTGAACATGGTAAGGGCACGACATTCTGGTTTGAAATTTCATTGCGGATCGATGAAAGCCAAAGGCAGGATAAACATTCAGCGGATGTTTCCGGTGCGCGGATACTTGTTGTTGATGACAATAAAGTCAACCGATCTATATTGCGAGAACAAATGGCATCGTGGGGGTTCGAGTGTGCCGCTGCTAATTCAGGGCGCGAAGCTCTGGCTTTCATGGATGCTGCGCATACACAAAAATTGAAAGTTAACTGCATTATTCTTGATTTTCAAATGCCTGAAATGACTGGTAGTGAAGTTGTTGCAGCACTTAAATCTGATGCACGCTATATAGATGTACCGATCATTATGTTGACGTCCGTTGATCAAACTGAAAATGGACGCTTGTTCTCAAGTCTAGGTATTCAGGCTCATCTGACCAAACCGACGCGCTCATCACATTTGTTGAAAACAATTGTTGATGTGTTGCAAGATGCCAGCTCCAATAAACCAAATGTTGTGCCAGCACGTCAGATTGCGACACCACCTGTCGTGATAGACAAAAAAAGCGCAAAAGACGCGGTGGTCGAGAATTCGGCTGATAGGGTTCAAGATGATGCGAAAATAGATATTTTGGTTTGTGAAGATAACGAAGTAAACCAAATCGTCTTTACGCAAATTTTGAAAAATGTTGGATATAAATTCAAAATCGCCCACAATGGACAACAAGGTGTTGCACTTTACCAAAAACATTTGCCTAGTCTTGTTCTGATGGATGTTTCTATGCCCATTATGAATGGCCATCAGGCAACACAAGAAATTCGCAAAATTGAAGCTGATAAAGGCATAAGAGTTCCTATCATAGGTGTGACGGCTCATGCTCTTAAGGGCGATATGGAAAAGTGCTTCGAGGTTGGGATGGATGATTATCTGTCCAAACCAATTTCGCCTGATGCTCTTGCTGACAAGTTAACGGCTTGGTTTGAGAAGTCCGATGTGGCGGCGAGCGCATAAACTGACCGCCACAATATTTTTAGGAACTTGTTCCAAAGTGCGTGTTAAATCGCGTCTAGGGCAGCCTCAAGATGACCAATGGTTCGATCAATGTTCTGTAACTTATCGAGCCCAAACAGGCCTATACGAAATGAGCTATAATCTTCTGGTTCATTACAACGAAGGGGCACGCCAGCCGCAATTTGCAAGCCTTGTGCAGCAAATTTTTTGCCGTTTTGAATGTCAGGGTCGGTGGTAAAGCTCACAACGACACCAGGGGCTCCAAAACCATCAGCGGCGACGCTTTTGTAGCCTTTTGACTTCAATAGCTCTCTCACGCGTTTACCGAGCTCATATTGCGCTTCTTTGGCTTTTGCAAAGCCGATGGCTTCGACTTCGTTGATGGTATCGCGAAAGCCTAAGAGTACGTCTGTTGGCATAGTTGCATGGTACGCATGACCACCATTTTCATAGGCATTCATGATTTCAAACCACTTTTTTAAATCGCAGGCAAAGCTTGTGCTTTGGGTATCTGCCATGACTGCGATTGCGTGTTCGCTCAACATAACAAGACCAGCTGCGGGAGATGCCGACCAGCCTTTTTGCGGCGCGCTGATAAGCACATCCACATGACATTCTTTCATGTCGACCCAAATGCAGCCAGATGCTATGCAATCAAGTACGAACAAACCGCCATAAGAATGAACAGCCTCACCAACTTTTTTGATGTAGTCATCTGGCAAAATCAGGCCTGCTGATGTTTCGACATGAGGGGCAAACACCACATCTGGTTTTGCAGATTTAATCTCTTTCACCAGGTCTTCAATTGGGTAGGGCGAAAATTGCGCTTGCGTGTTTTCCTGAGACTGTTCGGCCATCATCACGTTTGCGTTCGAGGGAATATCACCAGTTTCAAAAATCTGCGTCCAACGAAAGCTGAACCAGCCATTGCGAACGACCATGGCTTTTTTGCCGGTTGTAAATTGCCGCGCAACGGCTTCCATGGCAAAAGTGCCACCGCCGGGAACAATGGCCACTCCATCAGCAGAATAAACCGACTTCATAGAAGCGGAGATGTCGTTCATGACACCTTGATATTTTTTCGACATGGAATTGAGTGAACGGTCAGTAAAGACCACCGAAAACTCTAGGTGCCCATCAGGGTCAATGTGAGGAAGTAGACCAGCCATGAATATGTCTCCAAAATAGGTGCGGGATAAAGCGCATGTTATGAATGTGAAAACACAGACAAAAGCAATTTAATGCTTCTGTCCAGCAGCAAGTATAAAAAAAGAAAATGTTTATATGCGCAGAATGTCACGATGCCAGTTTTGCCAACCTTATACAGCCAGAAATTTGCTCTGGCTGCAATATATCTGCATCTGGAAGAAGCAACGGCTAAGCGTTGGCGCGGCGGCGGTCTTCCACGTCTGGTTTGCGTCTTTCGACACCCATATATTTTTCGCGCGGCACTACATCAAGTAGGCTTTCGAAACTTGCAATTATCCAAGTCGTGCCCAGTGCAACAATATAGGTTCCATGCTCCCAAAGTTCTGCGCGATCACCGACAATAACGTCCCAAACAGAGAAACCTGTGAAACATAAAATTGAGAGCAAGATGGGCAGTTTTATGGTCTCATGAGGCAGGAATTTGCCAAATGACTTGAGACGAACAATGGTAATAAGAGCGCGCAAAAATGCGATCGCGATAATGATTTCGATAACGAATAACATCATCATAAGATAGTCATGTGCGCCTTGCGACCATCCAATTTTTTCCAGATAGCCCGAAAATTGCGTAGAGCGATCTTTGCCACTCCAGATAAATAAGCCAAGATCCTGTCCATGTAGAACCTTATCCAAGCCATTAAATAACCAAAATAAAAACCAGTAAAAAGACAAGCCGAGCGTAAGCAGTCGTTCCATAATAATCCACCCCTAGATCCCAATATGAAAATGAGTTTTGGAAGATAGAAGTGATTTAGAAAAAATAGGTTAACTTGATCGCGATATTTTTAACTACAATGAGATTATGAATACATATGTCTCATGCAATACGCGCGTTAGTTAACAAATTGATTTGAGATGGCTATCTGGACCACTTATCTTTTGCCGCATCATCTTTGTCTTTTGCATCAACCCAATCACCAGAGGAGCCACCTTTGAGATGTTCCTTTTTCCAAAAGGGCGCGTCGGTTTTCAAGAAGTCCATCACAAAATTCGCACCGTCAAACGATGCTTGTCGATGGCTGCTTGCTGCGACTACGAGAACAATATTTTCGCTCGGTGCAATTTTGCCATAACGATGAATTGCGGTAATTGCGATTAATGAGAAACGATCTTTGGCATGTTCGCAAATCTGCATGATTTGCGCTTCCGCCATGCCTGGATAGTGTTCAAGTTCAAGCGCATTTAATTTGCCACCCTCATCGCGGCAAAGACCAACAAAGCTTGCTATAGCACCAATGTCTCCAAATTGCTTTAAGTGATTGATTTCTGATTCTAAATCAAAGTCTTCTGCCTGAATGCGGACTCTAATTGGTAAGATCTTATCACGCGCTTCTGACATGATATCTACCCACCCGTCATGGGCGGGAAGAAAGCAATTTCCCGTGCCTCGGCAATTTTTTGATCATGCTGTGTATGAGTCTTATCAAGCGCTGCTCGAATAACCTCGGGTGCTTGAAATGCAGCTTCATAGCCATCATCCAGGGTTCTCAGATGAGCAATCAAATCGGCAATGGTTTCAACGCCTGTTGGCAGTTCAATCTCTTCTTCATCTTTGCCAATGCGCTCACGCACCCAAGCAAAATAAACAAGTTTAACCATTATCCTCATCCACTATATGTTTCAGCCCTACGCGGAAATAATCATAACCAGTGATCATTGTAATGATTGCGGCTATCCAAAGCAAAGTTATACCGATCTCTGTTGTATAGGGTAAAACTTTTTCACCAGCAGGACCTGCAAGCAAAAAGCCAAGCGAAAGCATCTGGATAGTCGTTTTCCATTTTGCGAGCAGTGTGACAGGCACAGAAATCTTTAAGTCCGCGAGATATTCGCGTAAGCCAGAAACCAAAATCTCGCGACATAAAATGATGATCGCTGCCCAGATTGACCAGCCAGCAATTGTGCCATCGGCGGCAACAAGCAAGAGGATCGATGCGACAAGAAGCTTATCGGCGATTGGATCAAGCATGCGGCCAATATTTGACGTCTGATTCCAAATACGAGCCAAATAACCATCCAAAAAATCAGTTATTGAAGCAACCGTAAATATGGCGAGGGCCCACCATCTTGCTGTTTCGGAGCCATGCAAACGTCCTTCGACGAAAAAACAAAGCACGATTAATGGCACAGCTAGAATGCGTGCGTAGGTCAATAGATTAGGAATGGAATATGTAGGGTTGGCCATGAGCTACTCATAAACTTAAAACGTGGCTGATGTATAGCGAAAAGCAGCGCGGCGTCAAACTTGCCGGCCATAAATACATGAAATGTGATCTTTAACGGTGGTTCACATCAACCTTTGATCTATGCCGATAACCCAAAGGTTATTGCGGTTGATTTAACCCAATTGCAAATTCACATCCATCGATATTCTCATCAATTTGGTTTCCGGATCAAGCGGGTTTGTTTTCACCGATTATACCCCCGACCGACGAAGACGATATCTCGCTTGATCTAGCTATATTTGACCAACTATCTTTGAAAGGAAATTATTATGAATATGTACAAAATCATCATCCCTGCAGGCATCGCGCTATCGACAGCATTGCTAACAAGCACCGCGATCGCCAATAATGAAACAATTGGCACAAGCGTTGAAGAGGTCATCATGAATGATACAATCGATCCTGCTGCACCACAAGGCACAATGGTGCTCGCGCAGTTGCAATCTGAAACGGAGATTGAAGACGATTGTGAAGATGGTGATGATGATGAAAATGAAGAAGATGACGATGATGAAGACGATGATGAAGACGAGGACGAAAATGAGGATGAAGATGAAACTGAAGAAGCCTGCACAGATGCATCTATGACAAAACAAGGCTAATGTTAAATTCATCCAGCTAGACGTGACCTTCGAGTTACGTTAGAGATGACGCTGCCCTGTAAAACCACTGTCAGGGCAGCGCTTTGGCTAAATGGCGATAATAAATGAGATATCTTGCGATCATATTTCTGCTTATGGCAGTTTCTCCAACATGGGCCCAATCCCAAACGGGAGGCCCCAAAGAGCCGCATGAGGCAGAGATCATCTCACAACTCAAGAGCCAGGGCTATCATCTTGTCGAGCGTGAAAAGACATGGCTTGGTCGTATCGTGTTGGAGTTTGAATCCAAAACACATGAACGGGAAATCATAGTAAATCCAAACACTGGAGCTGTCATTCGAGACTATAAGGAACGACTTGATGGCGAAGATAGTGACGATGGCGCCCTGGATAGGTTTTACCGCTTATTCAAGAAAGATCGGGATTGAGATATGCGCGAGCCCGCCCTTCTTATTTTTGCTGTAGCTTTGCAAATCATTGGTTGTTTATTTTTTGTGGTTCCAATTATATTTGGTTTTTTTGGTATATCTTTGCGGCCCGCACCGTGGCAAATTTACGAAATAATGGAGTTAATCTCTGCTTTGGCGCTCGTAATAGGCCTCATCATGAGCCTAAGATTGTTTAACCGATCCCGAGTCGAACGTGACCATGCTAAACTGGCACTTAAACGCGCATCAAGTGCTTTTGGAGAAGTATTAGAGGAGCGCTTTCACGAATGGCAACTATCCGCTGCTGAAAGAGATGTTGCAATGTTTCTGATCAAAGGCTCAAGCACTGCCGAGATAGCCGATATGCGCAATACATCAGAAGGCACCATCAAGGCGCAGAACGCAGCCATATACAAGAAGGCTGGTGTGACTGGGAAGACCCAGTTACTATCGCTGTTCGTTGAGGATTTGTTTGAGAAGAATGAGCAGGATTAATCACCCAGCCTCATGGAAATGATTATAGATCAACTCCGCCACAGCTTCTGATATTCCATCCACCATCACTAAATCATCAACACCAGCCTGCGCCACCTGCTTTGCCGTACCAAAATGGTGAAGAAGTGCTTTTTTACGCTTTGCCCCAATACCTGAAATTTCGTCAAGTGGGTTTTTGACGAACTCTTTAGATCTTTTGGCTCGGTGCGTGCCGATGGCAAATCTATGGGCTTCATCGCGCATGCGCTGAATGAAATAGAGTACCGGGTCACGCGGGGGCAGTTTGAAAGGTTTCTTGCCCTGAACAAAAAATTGTTCTCGACCTGCTTCGCGGTCTACACCTTTTGCAACACCGATGGCTGCGATGTAATCTTCGATCTCTAGATCTTTCAGGATTTGGCGCACTGCCGTCATCTGTCCTTGTCCACCATCAATCAAAAGCAAATCCGGCCATGCGGGCATTTCATTGAGATCAGGCGCTTCATACTCATCGCTTTTTGCGGCTTCGTGTTTTTGTGCAATGGTCATGTCTGGCAGGCCGTGTTCTTTCACCAGCCGTGAGAAACGCCGCGTCATAACCTCTTTCATCATGCCAAAGTCATCGCCGGGAGTAATGCTGTCGTCTTTGATGTTGAACTTGCGATATTGCCCTTTGGCAAAGCCTTCGCCACCAGAAACAATCATTCCGCCAACGGCAGCTGTGCCTTGGATGTGCGAGTTATCATAGACTTCGACACGGCGAGGGGGGTGTGGGAGATCAAATGCTTCGGCCAGACCTTTAAGCAATTTAATCTGACTGGATGTTTCGGCTAAGTTTCGACCATGGGCCTCTTTGGCATTGGTGAGTACCTGCTCGACCAGCTCCTTTTTCTCACCGCGCTTGGGTTTACTAACACTCACTTTGCGCTCGGCTTTAATACTAAATGCTTCTTCTAGCAGCTCTCGATCTTCAATGTCTTCCGATAATAACACCATTTTCGGTAATGGTTTTCCATCGTAAAACTGCCCAATAAAGGCGTTTAGAATTTCGCTCGCAGTTAGTGATACATCGGCTTTGGGGAAATAGGCGCGATTACCCCAATTTTGCCCTGTGCGGAAGAAAAACACCTGAATGCACGCCATGCCACCATCAAAATAGATCGCGAAAACATCGGCTTCTTCGACCGTTTGCGGATTGATACCCTGATGACTTTGCACATGCGACAAAGCCGCCAATCGATCTCGGTAAAGTGCTGCACGTTCGAAGTCCATTTCGTCAGATGCTTGTTGCATTGCCTCTGATAAATCTCGCTTAATTTTTGCACTTTTGCCAGAGAGAAACAATTTGGCCTCATCTGCAAGTTTAGCATAATCGTCGAGGCTAATTTCACCCGTACAAGGCCCCGCGCAACGTTTAATCTGATATTGCAGGCAAGGTCGCGTGCGGCCCTCATAATAGCTATCTGTGCAGTTACGCAGCATAAAGGCGCGATGTAGCGAGTTGAGCGTACGTGTGACAGCACCAGCGGATGCAAATGGACCAAAATAATGGCCTTTGCGAGCACGAGCACCGCGGTGTTTAAAAATGCCAGCAGCCTCATGATCGCCCGTCATCATAATGTAGGGGAAGCTTTTATCATCGCGCAGAAGCACATTATATTTTGGTCGAAGCCGCTTGATAAGATTTGCTTCAAGTAGCAGGGATTCCGTCTCTGTGCGGGTGGAGATGAATTCCATCTTCTCCGTCAGCGCAACCATTTTGTGGATGCGGTTGGAATGTGCGCGGCCTTGCGCATAAGAGGTTACGCGTTTCTTGAGGTTTCTTGCTTTGCCCACATAAAGCACATCACCCTTCCCATTCATCATGCGGTAAACGCCGGGCTGATTGGGCAAATGCTTGACTAAAGCCGTGATAAGTTCTGTGCCTTTTAAACCTTCCTGCATGATCGGGCTTTCGTTCCAATCCTGATCTTTGGCAAGTTTAACGGCAGGTTTTATAGGTGAATCACTCATGTTATAAAAATGCACACATGAATGTGTGAATTCAAGAGGTGAATAGCTTAGAATGATAGACTGACGTAACTTGTGTAACCCACCAACATAAGTGCGCCGCCCCAAGTTTGAAGTGGTTTGGAAAGCACAGCCAGTAAAACTAAAATCAGACTGGCAAAAACCATCATTGGAATGTCAAAATTCATGAAATGTGGGTCGACATCCAGCGGATGGATCAGCGCGGTAGAGCCGAGAATAAGCCCAATATTAAAGATGTTTGATCCAACAACATTGCCCAATGCCACACCGCCAGAACGGCGAATGGCCGCCATCACAGACGTTATAAGTTCTGGCAGAGATGTTCCGATGGCAACAACGGTTACGCCGATAATCGCTTCGGAGATGTCGAAAGATCGAGCGATTGATGACGCGGATTCGACGGTCAGGTAAGCACCGATTGGCAAGCCAATAACCCCGATAATGAGAAACAGAGCAATCTTTTTTACATCAGACGTTGATTCTGGCATATCGTCGACCTCAGCCGAGTTACCATTTCTCTGACTTTTTACTCGAATGAACTGCCAAATAAGATAAGTTATAAGAATAACGAACAGGATCAGACCTTCAAGTTGGGTGATCCTCGCATCTGTATGCATGAACCAGATTAAGGTGAAGGTAAGCCCCATCATATAAGCCAGCGAGCTGCGCAGACCTTTTGATGTAATAGCAAGTGGTGCAATGATGGCTGGTGCGCCGAGTACAAGCAATATGTTGGCCGTATTTGAACCAATGATGTTACCCAAAGCAATTCCCGGTGCTTCATCCAGTGCTGCTTGTACAGAGACAAACAATTCAGGTGCGGATGTGCCAAACGCCACAATGGTCAAGCCAATAATCGTTGGAGAAATTCCGAGTTGTTCGGCTAATGATACAGCACCACGAACAAGATAATCGCCCGCAAACACGAGGACTACCAAGCCGGTAGCCAAAATTAAGAAATCGTACATTTTTCCCCTCGGATATATCTATCCACTGACTTAAGTTCTTTGAATGAACTCAACATAAAAGGCAATCGTTACCCCTATAACAACAACCAGTAATAATCCGTGAGCGAATAATTTATTCGCGGAAATAATTACTTGGACCAATATGGGGGCCCGTATAGAAAGTACAACGGTAGAGAAAGAGTTTTTCCAAATTACATCAAATAATGAGTGTTAAAGTCTCATTTTTAACTAAATATGACCTCCAAATATATTTATTCATTCCAGCCAAATACGTCTTCAATGCCGACGCCGAAGACTCGCGATATGCGGAAGGCGCTTTCAAGGCTAGGTGAATAGCGCCCCTGCTCAATAGCGATAATCGTCTGGCGAGTTACGCCAATTTCTCGCCCCAGCGCTGCTTGGCTTAACTGGCCATGCCGATCGCGCAGTTCTTTCAGTCGGTTGGTGATCGGTGGTTTTTTTGTCACATTAATGCCCCCTGCGGAGGTAGTAAATTCCAGAACCAATTTTGATGAGCTCAGCGGTACACATAACAGCTAATATACTGTTGGCCATCTGCATGGGTGATAAGGGTTTAAATACCAGCCACATAAGCAAAATAAGGCCGAGATATACGACTATGCCGCCATTGCGCTCAGCCTTAAGTTCAACTTTTTCTTCTCGTTCGTCCGGTAGTATCGCTTGCTCATCATAACGGGCGATGATGAGTGATGTTGTAATGGAAAAAAATACGAAAACCACAACAATTATACCAAACCGGATAAAAAACTCACCCTGTGTTTGCGGTGCAGAGCCTGCAATTCCGAAAACGGTGGCAAAATGCCAGGCAAAGACCAAAAGCAATCCGAGCGATAAAAATACAACAAATTTGATATGCACAGACATGGCAAAAATCCTCATGTGTAAAAAATATTTAACATATGAATAGTCAAATATTTTTGACATGTCAATTCAGAACTTTCTTTTTTGGGCATAGACCGGATCATCTTATAGCCATGTTTGTTGTGTCGGTGCTATATGCGTCGTTAACAGATGAAACAGACATAAGGTGATCCTGACATGAACCATGATGAGTTAGCAAAAGAAGTATCGGCAATTGCCTCGCTTACAGGTCAGTTTACGTTGCGCTCTGGGCAGGTCTCTGAAAAGTATTTTGATAAATACCGTTTTGAAGGGCAACCGATTCTTCTGCGCGAAGTGGCCAAAGGTATGTTGAAACTCATCCCATCTGACACGGAGATTTTAGCTGGCTTAGAGCTCGGTGGCGTACCAATCGCGACAGCTATGTCACTCGAATCGGGTTTGCCTGTCGCTTTTGTGCGCAAGGAGGCTAAAACCTACGGCACATGCCAAGCCATTGAAGGGCAGTTTGTTGATGGCAAAAAGGTATGTTTTGTTGAAGATGTGATCACAACAGGTGGTGCTGTGGCCGATGCGCTGGAACTTTCGCGCGGCGATGGTGCCAATGTTCTGGCTGTGGTTTGCGCTATTTGGCGCGGGCAGGGTGAGCCCAACATCCAAAAAGCACCCGATTTAGACGTTCGCCCTTTATTTACACGTGAAGACTTGGAAAAGTAGGTAAAGCCCACCAAATAGGAAAGGCTACAGTTTACGAGGAGCAAAAATGTCATATCTGTTTTTTGCCGTCGCGCTTTATCTTTTCGGCAAATGTTGCTGGGAGGGGTATCTCTACTTTTTTGATCGCAGCATGTTTGAACGTATGCGTGCGAAGGTAGAAGACGATACAGAAGGAGAAGGGGAAGATATCAAGAGTCCATTCTATCTCTTCATCGCCTATCCGTTTTTAATTGGTGCCTGTTTGATGATTGGCTATTTGATTTCCATCATTTAGCCCGGTTAGGATTTTCTAACTATTTAACCGTCAGGCATGCGCAGGTCGTTTCGTGGCTTACCTTGCCTGAGACACTACCTAGAAACAGATTGCCCATAGTACCTAAACCTCTGCGTCCCATAACAATAAGGTCGGCATCATTTGCCTCAGCGCAATTAAGAATTTCTTTCGCAGGATCCCCGTTGCCGATGGTTGTTGTTTTCGGTGCGCGTCCCTGCTTTTTAGAAAGTGCAGCGGCTTCATCCATCACCTTTTGACCCGCAGCTTTGATCCGCTCTGGACCAGGTTCAAGCACATAGGCACCTGAACCTACCGCAAAGCCCACCGTGTCTACTTGAGGTGAATGGACTAAGTGGATGTTGGAGTCATATTTACCAGCAATATCACAAGCGGTTGCAATTGCGTGCGCTGCATGTTCGGAGCCATCAACGGCCACCACGATATTTGAAAACATGATATCTCCTTTCACCCCTTCTCAGCATATCTGTCACGAGATGAGGGTAAGACCAATGGCCAATACTTTGGGATAGAAACCATATCTGATCTTACACTGCCATGGGTAGGGGAGCTAACCATGGCAATTTCCCTCATCTCTGACATCAGTGAGTAAATCAACTTATGAAGGTGTATGAATTGATTTGGATCAATTGTTGAGTGCTTTTATCGAATTTTATTTGCAAACATGCTTGAGCAAGTTCGCTAAGATCCGAGTTTATATAAAATTGGTCTAGTTATGCAATTTAAATGCCATGATGCATTTTGAAGAACCGTATTAAATTTTCCGCAGTTTCCTGTGGTTGTTCTTCGGGTAGAAAGTGACCACAATTTATACCTTTTCCTTCTACGTGTTCGGCGTAGCCTCGCCAGATATCCAAGACGTTATAGAGCTTGTCGACCAGTCCTTTTTGTCCCCAAAGCGCCTGTACAGGCATTTGTATTCTCGCGGCTCTATCAGCGCTGTCATGTTCAAGATCAATGCTTGCACCAGCACGATAATCTTCACATGTTGCGTGAATGCATAAAGGGTCTGAAAAACAGCGGACATAGTCTTTAACCACCTCTTCATCAAAGGCAGTTTGGTTTCCCTTGCTCCAGCCTGAAAGCTTGGATCTGAGGTAATAATCAGGGTCGTGACCAATCATTTTTTCTGGGTATGGGGCTGGTTGAATGAGGAAAAACCAGTGATAATATCCCGTCGCCAATTCGCGTTCCGTGTTTTCATACATATATTCCGTTGGCACGATGTCCAAAACGGACACGGCGGAGATATGATCGGGGTAATCACGGGCCATTCGATGGGCTACGCGCGCGCCTCTGTCATGTCCGGCGACTGCAAATTTTTCATAACCAAGCATTTGCATGAGTTCATACTGGTCTGCACCCATTGCACGTTTGGAATAGGTGCTGTGGTCAGACTTTGATTTGGGTTTATCACTATCTCCATAGCCGCGTAGATCACTTAGAATCACACGAAATCCCGCCTCCACCAGTTTAGGAGCAACTTTATCCCAACAAAGGTGGGTTTGCGGATATCCATGTAAGAGTAGAACGGGTGGTCCGTCGCCAGCCGTGCGAACCCGTAGTTTAATTCCAGATGGCAGAACCATAATGTCATCACTAAAATTATCCAGCATATATTTACCCCGATCTTTGGCTATATTATCTGAAGTTCTTATGCGAGAATACTTATTTTGACTTGCACCACACCAATCCAGTCGGGCACATTGACGCAATGTATGAGGGTGACACATTTTTTAATCTCACCATTTTGGGCCGCACTGGGCTTGTGGCTTTATCGATCACGTTATTTGTGGTCACCATGGCCGCGTTCTATGTTATTGCCAAGCGTATATCCTTGGCCTCACGTATTGTAACGGCGATGGTATTTTTATGGGCATTTATTTGGTTATCCCCCCAGATTTATTACCTTTATTACATTTTTCTCTTTGAAGGCTTACCGTTGCAAAATGTCATTCATCAGCCACCAAATGCACAAGAAATTTTGTCTATTATGACATTTACCAGCGACGCTTGGCTGTCCGCCCACGCCAAAGCTGTGCTGGGTTGGGCGATGATTTTATTGAGTTTTTGGCTTGCACGAAAACCACCTACCTTAAAATAAGCACTTGCGCACTTGTATAATTTTCGCTTCAATTAAGTTTCGTGAATCAAAGATCGTTATTTGGTAAGTGAACAAGGGGTGTGTCACATGTCACAACAAGATCAAGCAGATAAATTCCGCGCGCTTCACGTAAAAGGTGATCCGCTTATAATATATAATATTTGGAACGCAGGTTCCGCCAAAGTCGTTGAAGCTGCGGGTGCAAAAGCGCTTGCTACGGGCAGTGCGCCCGTTGCGCTGGTCAATGGTTACGAAGATGGCGAGAAAATACCAATAGAACTGGCACTTGATAATATAGAGCGCATTGTCGAAGCCGTTGATTTACCTGTCTCAATGGATATTGAGGGTGCCTATGGTGAAGACCCGGCAGTTGTTGCACGTAACATCGGACGTGGTATATCCGCGGGCGCGATAGGGTTTAATTTTGAAGATAAAGTCATCGGTGGCGAGGGTGTGCATGATTTGGATAAACAATGCATACGCTTACAGGCTGCACGCACCGTGTGTGACGGGTCAGGTTTCAGCGCATTTCTCAATGCGCGAACAGATATTTGTTTAGATGCCAAGAAAAACGGTGAGCCAATTACACCTGACATGCTGGATGAAGTTATTGCCCGGGGCAGAGCGTATGCCGATGTCGGCGCAGATGGTTTCTTTGTGCCTGGTCTTACAGATATTGGCATGATAAAAACACTGTGTAATGCAATTGAACTTCCGATTAATATTATTGCAGTGCCGGATTCACCGGAAAACAAAATGCTCGCTCTAGCTGGCGTCGCACGCATTAGCTATGGTGGCACGGTATATAAGCAAATGTTTGAATGGCTAGGCGAACAGGCAAAGGCAACGTTTGCCTCTCTAGAGGGGTAGGGACAAGCTTAATTTTATTTTTGCAGCGGTCGTTCGCCTATTTCTTGGCTAAACATAATTAGGTATCCATTAGGGTCGAGCACGAAAAGTTCTTTCGAGCCACCGTCTCTATCACCTAAATTTCGCCAGATTTCGCGCGGGTTTTTCATGTCTTGCTCATCGCGCGCGCCATCATATAGCGTTAGGCCATGCGCCAAAATATTTTGATGTAACTCTTCAAAGTTTGACACATTGATCTGAAACATTACACCTTGGCCGAGTGGATGTGCCATGTCACCCAGCTTCCATTTTCCGTTATGGTGGCGTTGGCTGATCATTATTTGCGCACCTTCTGGGCGTTCCAGATAGGCGAACTTTTCATCAGGACGTTGATAAGCAATCCTAAAGCCAAAGGCATTGCACCAGCAATCACGGCTAATCTCAAAATCTTCAACCAGTAATTCAGGTTTTAGAGCCGCCCAATTTTTTGGTGGTTGCCCATTGTTAGATTGCCCGTTGCTCATGTCTAACTCTCAGGAACCCTCATGTCTAACTCTCAGGAACCAATGTACTCACGCGCCAGCCACCATCTTCGGTTTGCGATAGAGCGCGTGACATTTCGGGCAGGATTATCCGCAGTTCATTGACGAGCGTATAAGGTGGGTTAACGATCACCATGCCAGAACCATCAAGGCTGTGGGCCGTGTCTTTCACCCAAAGTTCGGCCACAATAGTATTTGGATGTCCCACAACATTGACCATATCAGCATTGAATTCCCGCATCTCTAGCCCCTGTTTGATCGGGTACCAAAAACACATTGTGCCAGTGGAAAACCGCTCAAGTGCTTCGCGCGCGCCACGTACCATGCGGAAGAAATCACCTTTTTCCTCGAATGCAGGATCAACAAGTAGAACGCCGCGTTTTTCTTTTGGTGGGAGGTTGGACTTTAGTGCGTGCCATCCGTTTACTTCCTGGGTTTTAACCTGATAATCGCCCTTAAACAAAGCATGCAGTTTTTGAAAATCATCCGCATGCAATTCGCTTACCGTCATACGGTCTTGTTTGCGCAGCAGTGAATGCGTGATCATGGGTGAACCGGGGTAGGTATCAAATTTCTCACCCATATTCACCGCTTGCACGGCATCAAAATATGGCGTGAGAAGTTCTTTGGACTTCTTCGACCAGTTGGCTTCACGCAATTTTCCAATTCCGTCTTTCCACTCGCCTGTTTTTTGCGCTTCCTTGGAAGACAGATCATAAATGCCCGGGCCAGCATGAGTGTCGATGACACGAAAAGCCTTATCCTTCTTTTGCATATAGGTGATGATGCGCGATAGGATGGCATGTTTAAGGCAGTCGGCAAAATTGCCTGCGTGATATATGTGACGATAATTCATGAAAAGATTTGATCTCTGTATCTAAAAAATTGGCTCGACCAATGCTGAGACTTCTATACACTAAATATTTTAAAATCCGAGTCTTAAGAGATCGCGAATGAATATTATTGCAAAAACGGGTCACTCTGCTTGCCCGCATGATTGTCCATCCACTTGCGCGCTGGATGTAGAGATTAAAGATGATGGCAAAATTGGCCGTCTGAGAGGCAGTGCAGATAATAGCTATACCGATGGTGTGATCTGCGCCAAGGTCGCCCGCTATGCTGAGCGGATGTATCATCCTGATCGGCTGTTAAAACCGCTTATCCGCAAAGGTGATAAAGGTACAGGGGATTGGCAGGAAGTGCAGTTCGATGATGCGCTGGATGTAATTGCCGAGAAATTTATCCAAGCAGAGCAGCTCTATGGTTCGGAGACTATTTGGCCATATTTTTATGCAGGTACAATGGGGCAGGTGCAACTTAATTCGATCAAGCGGCTGACCCACGCGAAACGCTATTCTATCATGCATGGGACAATTTGCATTACTCCCGCTTGGACGGGGTTTGCAATGGGAACCGGGGCTGTGCGCGGCTCTGATCCGCGCGAGATGGCGATCTCTGACTGCGTGGTGATCTGGGGTACAAATCCGGTTTCAACACAGATCAATGTGATGACCCATGCAATCAAAGCAAGAAAAACACGCGGTGCAAAAATCGTAGTCGTCGACATATATGATAGCCCGACGATGAAACAAGCCGATCATAAAATTATCCTCAAACCCGGCACGGATGGTGCATTGGCGTGTGCTATTATGCATGTTCTATTTCGCGATGGGTTGGCTGATTGGGAGTATATGAACCAATATGCGGATGATCCGAAAGGATTAGAAGCCCACCTTGAAGATAAAACCCCAGAATGGGCATCTGAGATTACAGGTTTAGCTGTTTCTGAAATAGAAGAATTGGCCAAGTTAATAGGTAACACCAAACGCACATTCTTGCGTCTTGGCTATGGCTTTACGCGGCAAAGAAATGGAGCCGTTAACATGCATGCGGCGCTTTCTATCGCAACGGTTCTCGGCCTTTGGAAATATGAGGGCGCGGGCGCATTCCATAATAATGCTGAGATTTTTTCTCTTGATACAAGCTATGTTCAAGGTCAGCATTTGGCGACACCGAACGTGCGCAACATGGACCAATCCAAATTAGGTCGCATCCTAACTGGAGACAGGGACGCATTGTATGGTGGGCCACCTGTGACCGCGATGCTTATTCAAAACACCAATCCAATGAATGTATGCCCTGAGCAAAGACTGGTACGGCAGGGGTTTCTGCGCGATGATTTATTCACCGCTGTGCATGAACAATTCATGACAGACACTGCAAAGCTGGCTGATGTGGTCTTACCTGCCACTATGTTCCTCGAACATGATGATATTTACAAAGGCGGCGGCAATCAACATGTCACGCTCGGCGCCAAACAGGTTGAGCCGCCAGCGCATGTACTTGGTGGGCCGCAGGAAAATCTTTATGTGATCGACGAGCTTGCTAAACGTTTGGGGCTTGGTGATCGACCAGAGTTCAATATGTCTGCACGGCAGCATTTAGATCGCATTTTGAACGATTCTGGTTACGGTAGTTTTGATGATTTTGAAGAGAGAAAATGGATTGATGAGCAGCCGGATTTCGAGACATCGAATTATTTAAATGGCTTTGCTCATGCGGACGGCAAGTTTAGATTTAAGCCTAAATGGCGAAATACCAGAACGACCGCCAATCCGCCTGAACAAATGGGCCTACAGGGAGATTTGGATATCTTGCCACAATTTCCCGACTATGCTGCCTCATCCGAGGTCGCAGATGAGGCGCACCCCTTCCGTTTGGCAACATCACCAGCAAGAGCGTTTTTAAATTCAACGTTTGCACAAACCAAAAGCTCCATTAAACAAGAACGGGGCCGCCCGGAACTAAAACTTCATCCTGAGGATGCCGCCAAGCTTGGTGTAAGTGAAGGGGAGCTTATCATGCTTGGAAATTCCCGCGGAGAAATATCAGTTCACGTTACACTGTTTGAAGGTGTGCGTCGGGGTGTCGTTATTCAGGAAGGTCTTTGGCCGAATTCAACTTTTGTCAATGGCGAGGGAATTAATACACTTGTCGGTGCGGATACTATTGCACCAAATGGTGGGGTTGGCTTTCACGATACGAAAGTTTGGATACGGGCAGTTTGAAAAAATGTAGATGAGGGGCGATAATTCACTCGCAAAATGATCACAGATTTTCAAGCTGAATGTGGCGCATTCTAATTTTGATTATAATATCTGCATTATGGGTTTAAGCGTTTTTATCTAATAACTTAGCGGTTTGCCCAGGATAATTAGTGTCTGGATTCGCACTACGCGTGAGGGTTGCGCAACCGTACTCTTTTTAGTTGTAGAAAATTTGTTAAAAATTTACATATTATCTTTATATATCAATTACATATCTATCGGTATGATTACTCGCCAATTCAATTAATCATTCATTTACCGTGAATTACTAGCATGCATATGCCTTATCCTATGTATTGCATGAAGCACGGCTGACGCCTCAAGGCATGTTTATATAAATCCATGTGGGGATGGATTTCACTAAGGAGCTTGACTTGTTTCGATCAAGCCCTTGGAGCGGGCAGCTAGTTCTTTGAACAACGTGCAATAGCTGTATCCGACTTTTGCTACTTATATAGTGTTGGAACGCTATCATCGGTGCTGAAATATTCCTTACATTCGTTATGCGAGTGCAATCAAAATGAAACCAAACAAACCTAAAGCCAAAGGCGGGTTTTCGCTGAACAATATCAAGGTGGGCACGAAGGTTGCTCTCGGTTCAGCTGTAACTCTATTATTCCTTATTGTCGTTGCTTCCTTTAGCTATTCCGGCCTGTCAGGAGCCGATAGTAACTTTAAGCAATATCGCAGCTATGCAATTCAAACCAACCAACTGGGTCGTATTCAGGCTAACTTATTGACAGCGCGTCTTTATGCAAAAGACTTTATTCTCAAAAATACAGAAGAATCTGCGCAAAAAGTGCGTGATAGAATTGCGGTGACAGCTAAGTTGATTGATGAAGGTCAATCGCTATTTACGCGCCCAGACGCAATTGAAACTATGAATGAAGCTAAAGAATCCATCACAATTTATCAGGATACGTTTAATCAGGTCACTGAATTGGTTAAACAACGAAATGCGGTGGTGGACCAGCTTAACACATTTGGTCCATTGGCTGAAAAAGACCTCACCAAAATCATGGAAAGCGCATATGCCGATAATGATGCATCGGCCAGTTTCCATGCCGGAACTGATTTGCGGAGCTTATTGTTGGCACGCCTTTATTCCAGTAAGTTTCTTGTCGATAATACGCAAGCAAGTGCAGATCGCGCTAACAAAGAACTTGCCGATTTCGAGGATATTTCCGGGAAATTGCTAGCCGAATTGCAAAATCCTACTCGTCGTAAATTGGCGAATAATGTCGTTGGTCTAGCCAATGAGTACAAAGTGGCATTTAATCAAGTTGTTGGCATCATCAATACTCGAAATGGTCTTATCAAAGGCACATTGGATGTTTTAGGGCCAAAAATGGCTGATGCAACAGAACAGCTAAAGCTTGATAATAAAGCACTCCAGGATGAGCTTGGTCCAAGAGCGACAGCAAGTATTGAGAATTCAAAAATGACAGCGGCTATTGTTTCTGTCATCGCAATTGTTCTTGGTGCAGTTCTTGCATTCTTCATTGGTCGCATGATTTCCAGACCAATTGTCAATATGACCAATAGCATGAACAAACTTGCTGGTGGTGATATGGAGGTCGAAGTGCCTGCACTAGGTCAGCGAGATGAAATTGGTAAGATGGCAGATGCGTTGTTGGTCTTCAAAGAAGCGGCTATTGAGAAAGTAAAAATTGAAGCTCAAGCTGCTGAAGAACGCAACATGACAGAAGAAGAGCGTGCCGATCGTGAGCAAAGGCAGAAGATTGAAGCTGATAAAATTCAAGCTGCTGTTGATGAGCTAGGCCGCAATCTGAAAAAACTTGCTGATGGTGATCTGACGCTCGATATTTCAAGCCCGTTCACATCTGAAATGGATGGCTTGCGTGTAGACTTCAATGACTCTATTTCAAAAATACACGACACATTGTTGAATATCGCAAATGGTACAAAATCCATTGAAGAAAATTCAAAGGAAATGATGTCATCATCTGATGATCTTTCTCGACGTACTGAACAACAAGCTGCGTCATTGGAAGAAACATCTGCGGCTCTTGAGGAAATCACATCAACTGTGCAAGAGACATCTTCAAGTGCTACAGAAGCAGCTGAGATGGCAAATCAAGCCAAAGTTGATACCGACAATTCAAGTGTTGTGGTTAAAAATGCTGTGTCTGCAATGGAAGGTATCGAGAAGGCTTCTTCTGAGATATCCAACATTATCAATGTTATTGATGAGATCGCATTCCAAACTAACCTTCTAGCGCTTAATGCTGGTGTTGAAGCGGCTCGTGCTGGTGAAGCTGGTAAAGGCTTTGCGGTTGTAGCTCAGGAAGTTCGTGAGCTTGCTCAACGCGCTGCTGATGCTGCTAAGCAAATCAAAGAGCTTATTTCTAAATCCAGTGTGGAAGTAGAAAACGGCGTGGAACTTGTTAAAGCAACAGGCGAATCTTTGGAGCATATCTCGGTTCATGTGACTAACGTGAATGAGAAAATCAGCATGATTGCACGTGCTGCAAGCGAACAGCTTGCAGGTATCAAAGAAGTCAATACCGCTGTATCTCAAATGGATCAGGTTACACAACAGAACGCTGCTATGGTTGAGGAATCAACTGCTGTTACGCATCGTACTGCCGAAGATGTAAACAACCTGTCTCGCATGATTTCAGCCTTCAAACTGAATGGACAAGCCCAAGCGCAAGCTGAAGCAGCCCAATACGCAGCTTAATTATATAGATTAAGCTACAAAATTATGGGGCTGGCAGTATTTCAATATACTGCCAGCCCCAATTTTATTGAATTTTTTTAGTAAGTTGCCGGGTCAGAATTTCTGACATATTCTGCCCTTCTGATATCACACAATATCTGAGCTATCATAATCAACTGCAATTCTAAGCTCTCGAATTGGCCGAACCACTTCAATACCATTTAAATAAATCGGATGTGCTTTATAGGCATCTAAATCGGCTTCGGTTTCGAATTGTGCATGAAGGATGACATCCACATCGTTTTCGAGTGCGTCTATCTTGCGGTTTTTGCTAACTTCAAAATTTTTAACACCTGGAATCTTAGAATATCCAGCCAAAGTTTTCGCAATAAGATCGATATGTTTTGGGTCTTTCGCACTAAACAAAGCGATATGTCTAATCATGTTTCTTCCTAGCTCAGTAAATCAGGTCGGATTTATCATACGCTGACTGTCTGTCAATGACATGCATAATAGGGCGTATTACCAATATGCCGCATCTATTTAAAATCCTTCATTGTAATCAACTGATGCACATCCAATATAGGTGGAACAATAAGTGATAGGGTGTTTCGTCATGCTAAAACGTGTGTTTTTTTCTTCCATGTTCATTCTCATTGCGGTGGTTGTTATTGCAGCATTGCCTCGGGTTTCAAATCCAGAGCCGGCCAGTCAAACAGAGCTGGACCGTGCGAAGTTCAATTCAGATGCTATCGAGGCTGTTTGGCCTGCACCTAAAGCGGGGGACCGAATACGCTCCAGAATGATATTAAGAGGAGAAAAGGTCATCTTTGAAGATGGGCCAATTGACTTAATTATGAACACACACTCCATGCGAAAGTCGGTTTTGAGTATTCTTTATGGTATCGCAGTCGATAAAGGCCTCATTGATTTGGACAAAACTCTTCATGAATTGGCAATTGATGAAGTAACACCTCTGACTGAACAAGAAAAAACAGCAACTATTCGTGATCTTTTGATGTTTCGGTCAGGTATTTATCTTCCTGCTGCTGGTGAACATGACAGCCAGATTACAGATCGTCCGAAGCGCGGACAACATAAGCCGAATGAATATTTTTTCTCAAACAATTTTGATGCCAATGCTCTGGGCACAATCTTTACACAGGAAACCGGCTATCAGATTGGCACATTTATGGATACCTATTTAGCCAAGCCATTAGGCATGCAGGATTTTAACGCCAATAACGTTATTATGGGGGATCCTTGGTTCTGGCCAAGCAAGAACACTCTTCATTTGCAATATTATATGTATCTAAGTACGCGCGATTTTGCTCGAATTGGCGCTATGATTGCGCAAGGTGGGAGGTGGAACGGAAAACAAATCGTTTCGCAAGATTGGATCGCGCTTTCAACTGCACAACATAGTGATCTAACGGATAATCATATAAAATATACAGTCTATGATGGTGCTGGGTATTTGTGGTGGTTAGATAGCAAAAATGGCAGGATCTGGACCGATGGCTATGGTGGTCATTTTATGCTGATAGACCCAGTACGCGACATCACCATTATCGAGCGTAATTTCACCGGAAACTCATATTTAAGTACGCTTCGCTGGCTAAAAAGCGATAATAAATTTTCCCATACTCGTTCAGGTTTGGGTGCCGCACACAAGGTTCTGATTGAAAATCTGGAATAGAGCGCGCCGTAAGCGGTAAATGCTTATTAGCTCTCAACGGTACAGCGTTCTGGTCCAGCAATTGAAAAATGCTTTCGACAAGCTTCGACGAAATGCTGCACCAGTCGGCGAGGTCGTGTTTTATCATATCCAATTGCCAGAGATAAATCTGGCAAAGGGTCGGAAATTGGCAAACCAACAAGCCTGTCTCCGGCATAGCTGGTTGCTGTTTGCGGAAGCATGTTAAGTATGGCGCATCCATGTTCAGCTCCCACAAGACTGCGAACCATCTCGGTCGAATTTGCATAAGCAGCGATCTTGGGATCGTGGCCAAGTTCATCAAATAGATTTTGATAGTAGGTTGACGCGACAGGACGTTTTAAAACGACAAGTGGCTCGCGTGCAATCTCAGCTATAGTGACGCTGCTTCTTGTCGCCAATGAGTGAGATTCGTACAGAAGGCAATAAGCTGGCGCTTCAACCAATATGTCAAATTCAATCGAGGGGCGGGCACCTTCGCTGACAAACAAGATAACATCATATTGACCATTTAGCAGTCCGTTTTGAGCGCTATCATTATCACACTCCTCAATGTCGAGTGAGATGTCGTTGGTTTTCGGCACGAATGATGACAGGATTTTTGGTAAAAATGCTGGTGCAATCGGCGCATAGTAGCCTATGCGTAAATTACCGCTTAGTGCCTGTTTCAGGTCGGCGCCTTCTGCAATTACAGATCGATAATCTTCCAATAATCGTTCGAATTTTCGAGCAACTGCTAGCCCGTTTGCATTTGCTTTAATACCGCGAGAACGCTGCCGTGTGATCAGCGTTAGGTCAAAAGAAGCTTCAACCTGATCTATCGCTGTGGATACCGCAGATGCTGCAATATTCAACTCAACAGCGGCTTTGGCAATGCTGCCGTGACGTATAACAGCGGTAAAATACTCCATGGCTCTAAGTGATATCAACATTTTACCTCTGATTTTCAGATTTAATTACAGCAAATAAACTGTTTTTCATATGAATGCTAATCTGTCAAATTTGTTTGCAAGGCAATTCAAGCTTGAGGTGATCTTATGTCTAACGAACCTTTGAAAGGCTGGAACCATGTTCCCGCTGTTCCAATAAAAGTATCTCCATTCTTCGCGTGGCCGCTCAGACCACTAGATATGATGACCTGGGTTTGGAATTCCTGGTTTTTGATTACGGAAAAACTGATTATCGTCGGGATAGCATTTGTATCTTTCTATTGGTTTCAGCCACCGATAGAGGACGTCAGGACACTCGCGATCGGGTGGATCGCTGAAATGTACATCCGAAATTTGGTTTTGATGTCGCTTGTTGCAGGTGGACTGCACTTATATTTCTACACTTTCACCAAACAGGGGCAGCGGTTGAAATATGATCCACGACCCCTGATGAAAGACGGTAAGCAATTTACTTTGGGTGGTCAGATTAAAGACAATATGTTTTGGACATTGGGTAGTGGAGTGTTGGTCTGGACAGCTTATGAAGTGCTCATGTTCTGGGCCATGGCCAATGGCTATGCGCCGATGCTGATGTGGGCAGATCATCCTGTCTGGTTTGTGGTTTTGTTCTTATTGATCCCGGTTTGGGAAAGTTTTTATTTCTACTGGATTCACCGACTGTTGCACGTGCCTTTTTTATATAAACACGTCCATTCTCTGCATCACCGAAATATTAATGTCGGGCCTTGGTCTGGACTGTCCATGCATCCGGTCGAACATATCATCTATTTTGGAACAGTCTTTATCCATTGGATCGTAGCCGCCCACCCGGTACATATTCTTTTTCATTTGCAGTATTATTCGCTTACGGCAGCAACAACCCACACCGGGTTCGAAGGTCTTGTTATTAAAGATGAAAATCGATTGAAACTTGGTACATTTCATCACCAGATGCATCATCGTTATTTCGAGTGTAATTATGGTTCACTGGAAATACCATGGGACAAATTATTCGGGTCATTCCATGATGGAACATCGGCTGCAAATGATCGTATGAAGGAGCGGCGAAAACAGTTCATGAGTAAGTAAAAGTAGCAGGATTACCTAGAAGAGATCTGTAGAACGTCAATTGAGATATTTTTAGGATGTAGGTAAGGACGGGGCTATGGCCGACATGGTATACAGATGGTCGGGATGGTCGTAACCTTCGAACTCTATGTCGCGCTCGAATGTCATCCCTAGTTTTTTGAGCCAGTTGATTGATGTCACATTACTTGGGTCAACAATTCCAACGACCCTTGAAATGGTCTTATCTTCGAAGGCTAGATTAATCATTGCGGTTGCCGCCTCATAAGCATGTCCGCGTTGCCAATATTCTTTGGCTAAGCGTAACCCCAGTTCAACATCACCCGGTTCTATTCTATCTAAATCCTTTGAAATATTGACATATCCGATCACAATATTGTCTGATTTGCGCTCAATAGCCCGCATTCCAAGAGAGGTTTTGGCAGATGTTTGTGCAATTGTGTTCTGGAGCCATGTTTCTAGTTCTGTAGGGCGAAGCGGGCCATGGGCGCTAAATTTCATGACATCGACATCAGTCAGTAATGGAACGAGGTAAATCAAATCACCCTTCTGCCACCGTCTCAATCGCAACCGCTTTGTTTCAATGATCTCTTTATTCATTTTCAGAAATCCCTACCCCTTGATATCCATCTTAACATAACCTATTTAGCAATTGTAGGGTCGCTGATGCCTGCCGCTCGCTGGTTTATGCCATGGTGAAGTTCAGTATCTAATATGCAACCGACTTTCAAATTTGGACAGTCCGTTGGCAATGCGAGCACCAGCTTTTTCTGTCATACTTGAAAGAGGTATGAAATGCATAATCAGCATTACACAATAGACGAATTGAAAACTCAGGCTAAAGCCTTACGCCGTTCTTTGGCGAGTGAAGGTCATGTTATATCCCATAGCAAGTCATTGGAAACGCTTGCTAATCAGCTTGGTTATCGAGATTGGAATACGCTACATGCCATTGCAGGTAACAGTGCGCCTGTACCGTATGCACTTGGCGATGCGGTTCGCGGAACCTATCTGGGACAGGCATTTGAAGGCGAAATTGTTGGCTTGCAGAAGCTATCAAAGGAAAATCGCTATGGGCTTACTATCAAATTTGATGTGCCCGTTGATGTGGTGAAATTTGAAGGTATGAGCAATTTTAGATCAAGAGTTAACGTTACGCTCAATGACAATGGTCAGAGCAGTGATAAAACCTCTGATGGTCAACCGCATATGATTTTGCAAATGTGATAATAAACCAAAATGAAGCCTCTCTGAGAAATCGGAGAGGCTTTGACATTTATTCAGTAACACATAGTGCTCGGCGTTTTACTACGATGTTGTAGGAATATGTCGGTCTATTGTAGAAGATCAGACCATTCGGGATGGCGGCGAAACTGAGCCGCGGCATAGGGGCAGACAGGTTGAACTTTTAACTGTTTTTCCTTTGCATCTTCTATCGCCTTTTTCACCAGTTTTGCTGCGAGACCATGATTGCGATGCTGGGTAGGAACACCAACATGATTAATAACCATTACATTATGACGAAGTTGAAAATTAAGTTCTGCTTCTGAACCATCATCAAAAACATGCACATATCGTCCATTTGTGCCGTTTTCTTCAAGTGTGATTTCCATATTATTTCCTGTAACTAGATCGTAATGGGAATGAATTCTTGATCATCACCGGGTGGTAATCGAAAACGTCCTTCTCCACTATATCCATTTTTAGCCCCTTCTATCCATGCTTGTTTTGCAGCTTCTATCTTGTCTTTCGAAGAGGATACAAAATTCCACCAGATATGTCGGGGGCCATTAAGTGTTTCGCCACCTAGCAGAATAAATCGCGCGCCAATTAATCCTGCTTTGATGGTGATTTTATCTTGCGGTCTAAACACCATCATCTGGCCTTTTTCAAAACTTTGTCCTGCCACCTCCACGCTGCCGGATACTATAAACAAACCGCGATCTTCATGATTGTCAGGTAACGGGATTTGCGCATGTGGTTCGAGTATTGCGTCAGCGTAAAACATCTCTGAAAAGGTTGAAACTGGTGCGTGTTCACCCCATGCATCGCCTAAAATAAGGCGAACTTCTTTACCCTCGCTTTGCAAGAGGGGGAGCGCGTCTTCTGGCTGGTGTTCAAAACTTGCTGGATCATCTTCGTGTTGTTCGGGTAATCCAACCCATGTTTGGATACCAAATAGGTTTGATTTTCCAAGACGGGTCGCTTCACTGGTCCGTTCAGAATGTGTGACGCCGTTGCCAGATACCATCCAATTAACCTCACCAGGTTTGATCATCTGGTTTGTGCCAAGGCTGTCGCGATGCTGGAATTCACCATCAAAAAGATAGGTCACCGTTGCAAGGCCGATATGCGGGTGAGGGCGCACATCAATACCTTGTCCTGTTAGAAATTCTGCCGGCCCAACCTGATCAAAAAATACGAATGGTCCGACCATTCGTCGACCAGCTGCCGGAAGCGCGCGCCGTACTTCAAACTCGCCGATATCGCGTGTGCGTGGAACGATGATTGTCTCAATACTGTCGGCATTCTCGGTGGTGGGGCAATGCGGTTCAAGTGCGGGGTTCCAACTCATCATCCATTCCTTTGCTGATCATGATGGAAGAATAATAAGGACTTGATACAGCCACGGTCAATTATGCAAAACTAATATTGTTTAGTGCAAAAATTGAAACAATAGTCCGGTTTAATGTCGATATACAGAAAAAGTATGAGTTTTATTGCGTAGTGCGCAACTTTCGTGACGGAGGTGAGTTAAGAAATCAACTGTTGATCAGCATCTATTTTGATATTTTTACCAAAGATAGCACGTTCATGATCATCCATCTTTACGTCGCTACTTGCTAAGAGTTTAAGGCATCTTGGATATAATTGATGTTCAACTTTGATGACCCGTGCGGCAAGTGTATCTGCATTGTCATCTGGCAGAATTGGCACAATGGCTTGGCTGATAATCGGACCTTCATCCATTCCCGCTGTCACAAAATGAACCGAGCAACCATGAACGCGGCAACCTGCATCAATCGCACGCTGATGTGTATTAAGTCCGGCAAATAGAGGCAGTATCGAAGGGTGAATATTTATCATCCGACCCTGCCAGACTTTGATGAAATCTTCCGATAAAAGTCGCATATACCCGGCAAGACATAAAAAATCGAGATTGGCGTCACCAAGCGCTGTAAGGATCGCAGTCTCGTGTGCGGCCTTGCTGTCAAAGTCTTTGCGAGGGATGGCAATTGCTTTAATACCCAGTTTTTCAGCGCGCGCTAACCCTCCAGCATCTGCTTTATCAGATATAACGAGTTTGACCTCGGCAGGGTAGTCGGCTTCAAGGCAGGCTTGTGCCAGCGCTTGCATATTTGTGCCGCCGCCAGAGATCAAAATGCCAATTTTTTTGTTCTTGTCACTTTGATTGACCATTACCGTTGCGTCCTCGTTTGCGCTGATAATTAAAGCTTGAGTGTGCCGTTATAGACGACGCCTTTATCTTGACGTGCGGTAATCGTGCCAAGTTTTGTTACGCTTTCCCCTGTATCTTCAAGTGCTAGCGTAACGTCATCTGCGTGTTCTGCTGTTGCAACAACAATCATGCCTATGCCGCAGTTAAATGTGCGCAGCATTTCATTGGCTTCAACACCGCCTGTTTTTGATAGCCATGAAAAGACTGGAGGTACATTGATGGCCGATAGATCGATGTTCGCTGCCAAATTATCTGGCAAAACCCGCGGAATATTTTCTGGGAAGCCACCACCGGTAATGTGCGCCATAGCTTTGACGTGGCCTGTCGTTTTGATCGCTTCTAGCAGTGGTTTGACGTATATTTTTGTCGGCTCAAGCAATGCTTGACCTAAAGTATGCTGTTCATCGGAGGTGTTGCCAAATGGTGCTGCATCGCTATAGGCAAGCCCGCTCATTTCAACAATTCGGCGCACGAGCGAAAATCCGTTTGAATGAACGCCGGAAGAGGCAAGACCCAACAGAACATCGCCTTCCTGCAATTCCTCGCTTGGCAGTAATTCACCACGTTCGCAAGCGCCAACGGCAAAGCCTGCAAGATCATAATCATTGCCGTGGTACATGCCCGGCATCTCAGCCGTTTCACCACCGATTAAGGCACAGCCAGCATCCTGGCACCCTTTAGCAATACCGGATACAATGTCGTATCCCTGTTCAGGATCAAGTTTTCCCGTTGCGAAATAATCAAGAAAAAGAAGAGGTTCAGCGCCTTGCACAACCAGATCATTGACGCACATCGCAACAAGATCAATGCCAACTGTTTTATGTTCACCTGCTTCGATGGCGACACGAAGTTTTGTGCCTACACCATCATTTGCAGCCACAAGGAGAGGGTCTTTAAATCCAGCGGCCTTGAGGTCAAACAGACCGCCGAAACCACCAATTTCGCCATCAGCACCAGAGCGACGTGTTGATTTTACCAACGGCTTGATTTTTTCAACCATATTATTGCCAGCATCGATATCAACGCCAGCATCACTATAGGTCAGGCCATTTTTCTTGTCAGTCACAACGTTAGATCCCTATCCATGTCATTATGAGGTTCAGATGACATGCAAATGCCAATAGCGCAAGCTTTTGAGCCTATAATTCAAGGTTCTTTTTAACCGCACGTTTCCATCTGGTATTTCAATAAGCTTTGCTATTGCATAAACAAGCCCTATATATTCAACAAATGATTTGAATGCATAGCATAATGTAACAGCGGAAAGTAATTTGTAGAGCTTGCGCTGAATAATTGGAGACATAGACGTGGTTACCCATATTTCGGCTCAGACAATCCGTAGACAAGCGATCTTTTGGATGATTGCGCTTTCGGTTTTTATACTGTTTCTTGTCGTTTTTAGCTCCGTCCTCCTTCCTTTCATCGTGGGTATGGCGCTAGCGTATTTTCTTGACCCGGTCGCTGACAAATTGGAGACTTGGGGCTTCTCACGACTTTGGGCAACTGCCTCTATCCTTGCCGTTTTTGTATTGCTGTTTTTGCTCTCATTGATGGTTATCATTCCGGTTTTAGTAACCCAAGCATCTGAATTTATTGAACGATTGCCAGCATATGCTGTCAGCTTGCAGGAGCTAATAACATCGGAAAGCGGGTTGTTACCAGAGTGGATTTCCTCCCAAGCAGTGACAATCAAGGAAAATCTTTCCTCCGCGCTTGCTCAAGGCGCGGGTTTTTTAAGCAAACTATTCCAGCAGATATGGAATTCAGGTAAAGCCCTGGTTGATATCGCATCGCTCTTTGTAATCACACCGGTTGTTGCTTTCTATCTGTTGCTTGATTGGGATGACATGATGGAAAAGGTTGATAGCTGGATACCGCGTGATCATGTGACAACCGTGCGGGAACTTGCAGGGAAGATGGATTATGCGATCGCTGGATTTGTTCGCGGGCAGGGCAGTTTATGTATAATTCTTGGCATTTTTTATGCCGTGGCGCTGTCACTGGCTGATCTTAACTTTGGGCTGTTGATTGGATTATTTGCCGGGCTGATTAGCTTCATACCCTATGTTGGGTCAATAGTTGGTCTGGTTCTGTCAGTGGGCGTTGCACTCGTTCAATTCTGGCCTGATTATATAATGGTTTTGGTTGTTGCTGCGATCTTCTTTGCAGGGCAGTTTCTGGAAGGCAATATTCTACAGCCAAAACTTGTGGGCGAGCGTGTTGGTTTGCATCCTGTTTGGTTAATGTTTGCGTTGCTTGCATTTGCGGCATTATTTGGCTTTGTGGGTATGTTGATTGCGGTTCCCGCAGCAGCGGCAGTGGGCGTTTTGGTTCGGTTTGCACTGGAACGTTATCTCGACAGCGATCTTTACAAAGGTGATCAAGCTGATAAAGAAATACAAGAAGCGGATTCAGATGCTGAATCAAGCGCTTCTTAAAGCTACTTACTAACCCCAAAAAGCGGTTTGCTCTTGGTTAAAGATACGCCTAATCAAATACCATTATCCTTTGACATCTCTTCATCGAAGGGACGCGATGATTTGATCGAAACGGCTTCAGTGAAAGCTGCCGTTTCGGTACTTGACCTATGGCCAAATTGGCCGTCGCACATCGTAATTTTGGCAGGACCAACAGGGTCTGGAAAATCTCATATTGCCCATGTTTGGCGCGAGAAAGCGGGTGCGCAGGAAGTTGAGTTTTCGGCTACGACAGACGAGATAGTTACACTCAGCAAACAAAGCCCGATCCTGCTGGAAGATTTGGATAGGCAAGGCATTGATGAAACAAAGTTTTTTCATCTGCTAAACGCTGTTAAGGAAGCACAATCAAGCATTCTTATTACATCACGATCCTGGCCGTCATCATGGTCGATCAAATTGCCTGACCTCTCATCGCGCATTCGATCTGCAACTGTTGTAGAAATAGGCGAGCCAGACGAGGCGTTGCTTACACAAGTCATTTTCAAATTGTTCGCCGATAGACAGATTGAAATTGACGAAAAAATTGTAAATTACCTAGTTTTGCGTATGGAGCGATCGCTTGCTGTTGCACAAAAAATTGTAGAGCGAATGGATCATTTGGCTCTTTCTAAGAAAGTCCCCGTCAGCCGCTCAATTGCCGCTGATGTGTTGGCAGAATTTGAATTACATGAAACGGATATGGAATAGTCAAGCATAATTCTATATTGTCATTGAGATGACATGTTCGTCTGTTATGCGCATCCGATGGTCGGTCAAACATCCTACAGTGCGATGTGCGAGTTTAAATTTATTAGTGGCGGGAATATGAACAAAGAAACGACAAAAGACGAATTGGACAACGCAACACAAGTTGGTGCTGAGTGGTTTGAAGATCAGTCGCGTTTCATTAATCGTGAGTTTTCATGGTTACAGTTCAATCACCGTGTGCTTGAAGAATCTTTTAATGAGGCGCACCCGCTTCTTGAACGTTTGCGTTTTCTATCGATCTCCGCTGCGAACCTTGATGAGTTTTTCATGGTGCGTGTGGCTGGTCTTGAGGGTCAAGTTCGTGAAAATATCCAAGTGCCATCACCAGATGGTTTCACCGCACAAGAACAGCTTGATAAAGTCTTTTCCGTCACGTGCGAGCTGCAAAACAGCCAGCATGCCTCGCTTGCCGAGTTGCGAAAGCTTATGGAAGCCGAGAATATCTGGATTGTCAGGCCCGATAATCTGAGTGCTGAAGATACCAAATGGCTTGAAAATGAATTTTTGGAATCAATCTTTCCTGTTTTGACCCCGCTTGCAATTGATCCGGCTCACCCGTTTCCCTTTATCCCGAACTTAGGGTTTTCTATGTGTTTACGCTTGGTGCGGAAAGTTGATCAAGAGCAGCTTATCGCGTTGTTGCGCCTGCCCACAGCATTGAACCGGTTTATTCGCCTTCCATCGTCGGATGGCCTAACCCGTTTTATTACAATTGAAGATGTCGTCAGTCAGTTTATCACACGTCTATTCCCGGGGTATGATATTTATGGTGCCGGTACTTTCCGCATTATTCGTGACAGTGATATCGAGATTGAGGAAGAGGCTGAAGACTTGGTGCGTTATTTTGAGAGCGCACTTAAGCGTCGTCGTCGTGGGTCGGTTATCCGTGTCGAATTTGATGATGAAATGCCGGAGAGCTTGCGCGAATTCGTGATACACGAGCTGGATGTGCGAGAAGACGGCGTAGCCGTACTTGGCGGATTGTTGGCGCTTAACACGATTTCAGAACTTACGAAAATCAAACGACCCGATCTACTATTTCATGAATATAATGCCCGTTTTCCTGAGCGTGTTCGTGAACATGGTGGGGATTGCTTTGCTGCCATTCGTGAAAAAGATCTGGTGATCCATCACCCCTATGAGAGTTTTGATGTGGTTGTGCAGTTCTTGCGCCAAGCTGCGCGTGATCCTGATGTGCTTGCCATCAAGCAAACACTCTATCGAACGTCAAACAACAGCCCAATCGTACGCGCATTGATGGATGCAGCTGAGCTTGGCAAATCTGTGACCGCGCTTGTCGAACTTAAAGCACGGTTTGATGAAGAGGCAAATATCCGCTGGGCGCGAGACCTCGAGCGAGCAGGCGTGCAAGTAGTATTTGGTTTTGTGGAACTTAAAACCCACGCTAAGATGTCGCTGGTGGTGCGTAAGGAAGAAGGCAAATTGACCTCATATTGTCATCTCGGTACTGGTAATTACCATTCCATTACAGCAAAAATTTACACCGATCTTTCTTACTTTACTTGTGATCCTGAAATTGGTCATGATGTTGGTCAAGTGTTTAATTATATTACAGGTTATGGTGAGCCTGAAGGCGTCACGCGTCTTGCTGTATCGCCTCGAACCATGCGCCCGACAATTTTGAAACATATTGAGGTCGAAGTAGAGCATGCCAAAGCTGGCAGGCCTGCCGCAATATGGGCAAAGATGAATTCATTGGTCGATCCTGATATCATTGATGCTTTTTATCATGCCAGTCAGCAGGGCGTTGAGATCGATTTGGTTATCCGCGGTATTTGCTGCTTGCGCCCGCAGGTGCCTGGGCTATCGGACCGTATTCGGGTCAAATCCATCGTTGGGCGCTTCTTAGAGCACAGTCGCATTATCTGCTTTGGCAACGGTAATGCTATGCCATCGGAGAATTCAATTGTATTCTTCGGATCGGCAGATTTCATGCCACGCAACCTAGATCGCCGTGTTGAAACATTTGTTTCCGTGACCAATGAGACTGTTCATGAACAGGTTGTTTCGCAAATTATGTTGGCGAATCTAAGTGATAATCAGCAATCATATGAGATCTTGTCTGATGGTACGTCGAAGCGGATGGAGGTGAAGCCGGGCGAAGAACCATTTAATGCACAGGAATATTTTATGACGAATCCAAGCCTTTCGGGCCGCGGAGACGCGCTTAAGTCTAGTGCACCAAAGCGTATTGCAAGCCTCCTGGCAGAACGCAATCATTAAACTCTTGGCAGATTGAAATCATTAAGTTACTAGTTTTGAATGGTTGAATCGGAAGCTCAAGGGCGCTTGCCCGGGATAAGACCCGTTGCTGTAGTTGATATCGGGTCGAATTCTGTTCGCTTGGTTATATACGAAGGCCTTTTGCGTTCCCCTAATATTCTGTTTAATGAAAAAGCACTGTGCGGACTTGGCAAAGGTGTGGCAACGACCGGTCAGATGGACCCAGAAGGCGTTGAGCGCGCAATTAAGACACTCTATCGATTTAGAAGATTATGCGATCAAGTTGGCGCAGAAGACGTTCACGTTTTAGCAACTGCCGCTGCACGCGACGCAACAAATGGGCCTGCCTTCATCAAAGATGCGGAAGCAGCGCTCAAATGCAAACTTAAAGTCCTGACCGGTGAGGAAGAAGCAAAGTTCGCCTCCCTTGGTGTGATAAGCGGAGTTTATAATCCTGATGGCATCGTAGGCGATCTGGGTGGCGGATCTCTTGAATTGGTCGATATCAATAAGAAGGATCAAAAAGGTATAACACTCCCGCTTGGTGGCTTGCGGTTGCAAGATGAATCTGGTGGGGATTTGGACAAAGCTCGCAAAATTGCAAAATCGCATATATCGAAGGTTGATTTGTTATCAGCCGGAAAGGGACGACAGTTTTATGCCGTAGGCGGAACATGGCGAGCTATCGCGAAGTTGCATATGGAAGCGACAGATTATCCCATGCATATGATGCAAGGCTATGAAATCGGATATTCCGAGATGATGGACTTTCTCGATGATGTTCTCGCTCTTGATGAGTTTGAGAAGGATACGCTCAGAGCTGTTTCCAAAAATCGACGAAACTTGATGCCCTTCGGCGCTTTGACAATGCAAGAAGTTTTAAAGCGAATGAAACCGGAGCGAATTGCTTTTTCAGCGCAGGGCGTTCGCGAAGGATATCTCTACTCTTTGCTTGATAAGAAAAATGCTGACCTAGACCCTTTGTTGGAAGTGTCGCGAGAATTTTCAATCCTCCGTGCTCGCTCTCCCATCCATGCACAAGAACTCGTTGATTTTACTGAAAGTGCATTTCCGGTTTTTGGAATAAAAGAGAACAAAGAGAATTCTCGCTATCGCGCTGCTGCATGTTATCTGGCTGATATTAGCTGGCGTGCGCACCCTGATTACCGCGGGCTTCAGGCACTTAACATCATCTCCAACGGATCATTTGCGAGTGTCTCGCATCCGGGAAGAGTATATATCGCGCTGACGAATTACTACCGATATGAAGGGCTTTCTGATGATGGCGTGTCGCGCAGCCTCATAGATGTTGCGACGCCGGATTTTGTTTTCAGAGCAAAGTTGCTCGGCGCGATCTTGCGTGTTTTGTATCTGTTTTCAGCTTCCGTGCAGGGCGCGATCCCCAAGCTGATGTTCAAACTTGCAGATAAGAAAAGCGATGCAGATATCTATCTGTGTGTTCCAAAGAATATGAGCGACTTTTTGGGCGAGCGCCTTGCCAATCGAATAGCACAATTGGAAAGATTGGTTGATAAAAAAATTGAAATTAAGATCATCTAGCTAAATATGTATTGTTTAGATTATTACTGATATAAATAAATAGCTTAGCTTAATTTTCTAACAAATAGATTCAGATTCATAATGTATCAGATAAAGTGTTGCACGAAAATGTACGTGCCTTTATAAAGGTATAATTATTTGAAAGGCTTATCTGAGTTTTTTAATGTTGTTTCACGTCGGTGGTATCTAAGGACTCCAGCGAAAAATAGGTGCAATCGGTAAATAATCAGTAAATCAAAAACATATTGGCAACAGATGTTTTGATTGTTGTGTTGGTGGAACAAAATGGTAGCAAATTATTGCGCCGCGCCGAGTGAACTGTCTGAACTGTCTGAGCTGTCAAAGCTGATCATAATCTTTGCGTGAATTTTAGCATCGCTGAGTACTGTTAACTTTGGCCTTAAGTCGTTTGGGTGCAAGGCCTATGCAGATGGATATACCAGAAGCGGAACAAGCCATAGAAAAGATTGCTGCATTTGTTGATTTTTAATTTATGATTTATTTATCAACTAGGACGATGAACCAGTCAGTTACTTGATAAGTGGCAGTAAAGTGGTGATACTTTGCGAAAGTTTTTCTCTTGGACAGATTATATGCAGAAATTTCAGACCATAAGATTTATGCAAGTTACAAGCCAAGATTCTACTGGCGAAGCTTTGCCTAAAGGTGTGCGTCGCAGATACGAAATAACACACGGACAAGGTCTTAAAGACACAGTAAAACCCTTCTTGACCTGCGATATAGAAAAGTCCTTCTTGCGTGGCGTAACGCGCTTTCACCATGATGGTTTGAATATCGGTTTCCTTTCAGTCGCCAATCTTCAAGGAACAGCATGGGAACTAGATGATGTGGATAATAAGCGCGTTGGCAATATAAGTGCACGCAATAAAATGAAATCGGGTTGGCAACTGACGACATCCAAAGGACGTAAGTTTGACATCTGTGATCAAACAGGGATAGGCGAAGGTATTTTGCGCTCAGCATTGGGCAGTTGGCCAGATGCTTATTCATGTATTGAAGATGGAACTGAAATCGGTGCAATCCGACGTGAAGAGCGCGGTAGCGGAGCGTGCGATAGGCGTCGTTCAGGAAAGCCAAGCTTCTTGGGTCGGCTTAAGAAATTGATGATCACACATGATTGGGTGTTCACCCATACAGCCAGCATCACACCGCAGGAGGAGCTTCTGCTCATATCTGGCCTGCTGGCTACCATCGAAGTTACCGTCCCCGTTCATCGATCCGGTTAGGTCAATTTTGCGAGTAATAGCCAATTAAACGAAGATATTGTTCCTGGTATTTTCTGACAGTGCACATTTTACTCCCCGTTATAACCCTCAGAGTTTCTCAAATATTGACAACAACCATAACTCTCGTCCATGGCTTAGTTTTAGCTGCGTGACCACGATTCTCTGTGATTTTGGGCAGGAATTTTATTTCAATGAAGGAGTCGCCAATTTGAGCAAGCCAGCGGTGTTCCGTTCTATCAATCAGATGGTTTTGGCAGATGATTGGGGTAAGTTGACCAAGCACGAGTACGACTTGAAACGTCGTAGCGGAGAGTGGCAACGTTTAACCCGTGAAGCCTACGACAGGGGAAATGGCGCAACCTGCCTTCTTTATAATTCAGCGACCGATTGCGTGTTGCTCACACGGCAGTTTCGTCTACCTGCATTTTTGAACGGCGGTATAACCTCACTAATAGAAACCCCTGCGGGGCTGCTAGATGGTGCAGAAGCTGCGGAGCGCATGCGGGCAGAACTGATTGAAGAAACAGGTTATGAAATAGCTACTCTCGAACATATATTCGATCTTTACATGAGCCCTGGTTCAGTCACTGAATATCTTGTGTTTTTTCAAGGGAGCTACTCCGAAAATGAGCGGACCTCTGTCGGAGGAGGGCTCATTGAAGAGGGTGAAGATATCGAAGTGATACATGTTCCGCTCAAAGATGCGATGGACATGATTGAAAGTGGTGAGATCTGCGATGCCAAAACGGTCATACTTTTACAGCGACTAATGATACAGAAAATGACGGCAGCGCTATAAGGATCAATTCCATCTAGTTTGTGATTTAAATGAGAAAGTTTCATCGCCGCCCAAAGTTTAATCTTGGGCGGCTGATTTATATTATGAAAGTGCAAAAGCTTACGCGCTCACCAAATCACAACTCTAATTTTCAGAGATGGTCGCGCCAAGGTATAGAAAAGATGTTAAGTGGGCGCCATTAAACTGACCTATCATTTCAAGGATTTCAGGGTGTTCATCGCGAAATTTGTTTGCAATATCAGAGCTATCATAGAATAGAAATGTCAACTCATCTGGGCGAATTGTCCCTACGGTTTTTGATGGGATGAGTACGCCCTCCGTGTGCCAGACTCCTTTTTTTGAAGATACTTTTGTATTTAATGCAACAAGATCCTTATCCCGCAACGTTCCGTCAGTGTCGCTGTAATAGGAGACTTTGATGATATATTCAGCAGCAACAGTTGGCATTGGTGCATCCATTGTCACCAAATCACCTTCTACTAATACTGGTTGGCGTGAGCCGCTGGTTAGTTTGTCTGTCACGCCAGCTTCAACTAGAGCAGTCAAAACACTTTCATTGCATTGATATAGGCGGAATGTATCGAGTTCAGGCCACGCTAACGGTCCCAGCGCTCCACCAATTTTCCCGGAACGATGAATTTCACATCCCGCACTAGAAAAGACAGAGCTAACTTCGGCATCCCAGCTCGACAGTGTTGCATCCGAAACGGAAGGAATTGAAAGATAAAGTGCTGTTTGAGCCTGCGCTACGCTCGTGGTTAAAAGTGTGACAACGGACAGTAATACTATTTTCATGAGTTTCTCCTGATTAAACGTCGATTTGAAGAGAGCTGCGTCCAAAAACGCTGGAAATTGGCTCATCTGGTGTGACTTTGGCGTTGTAAATCGCATCAATGGCCGCTTTGATATAAGCCATAGGGTGCGCTTTTGTGGGCAGGTCTGGTGCAAAGCCATTAAACCGACCGGTAAACTGAGTGTTATCCCAATGTAGATCAATGCTGGCTATTTCCGCGCCTTCGTGATGAAGCCCTAAATTAACATCACCATTATGTGGGTCTGGTACGTCGGCTTGCTTGAGAGATAAGTTGTATATCATTTTGGCTCCTTTAATTGCTGGAGCTCTTTATTAATCTCGATTAATCATATAGAATAGATACCAATATATTACCAAATCGGAACATATATGTACCAATGAAGCAATGGGACGATATCAAGATATTTTTGGCGCTGGTTGATGCGGGAACAATACGTGGGGCTGCAGATTTGCTGGAACTCACCCACGTTACCGTGACGCGCCGTATTCGCGCATTTGAAAATGAGATTGGCACCATCTTGTTTGAGCGTTTACCTACTGGACATGTTTTAACTGATGCTGGCAGATCAATTTTACCTTTGGCAAAAGCAACCGAAGCGAACGTGTTCGATTTGGAGCGGCGTGTGCAATCCATTGACCGCAAGCTTGATGGTACGGTCACGCTCTCGCTGCCAGAAGCCATCGCGACGATATTGATTGCTCCCGCTTTGCAAGACTTTCGGGAGTTATATCCGCAAATTTCGCTTAAAATTTTACTGTCAAACAAGCTAGTTAACTTAAATACGCATGAAACCGATATAGCGCTGCGCCTGACTAAAAATCCGCCAGATAGCGCGTATGGTAGATGCATAGCTAAAAGCCCGCTTTGTGTGTATGCGGCGTCTTCATACCTTGCTGTTCGTCCTTCGCCCGATACTTGGGTCGGTTTTGATTATGATCCTGCGCATCAACTTGCGGGAGATGTGGATGTCTCGATCCAAGCAAATGGACTTTTGGCCATGGCCGAGCTATTAGCCGCCGGATTGGGTGTTGGTGTATTGCCTTGTTTTGTGGGAGATAATCATGCGGGTTTGCAAAGAATTGACTCCACGAAACCAAAACCAGATTTAGATCTTTGGCTGCTAGTTCATAAAGACCTCCGCACCGTACCAAGAGTAAGAGCAGTAGCCGATTTTATCGCAGAACGCCTAATTCGCATTAGACCTTCTATTGAGGGAACTGAATAAAACTCTTCGCTAGAGTGATCTCATGTGGAAGTACGCGCTAGAGATTGGATTTTCCACAAGGCAAAATCAATTGTGATTGATCATATCCTTTCAGGTGTTTACTTATTTGCCATGCAAGCGAAAAAATGAGAGATAATGACGTTGGCTTGGCCGTCAACCTGGAAGATGTTGGCACTTATGCAAGATTGCATCGGCCCTCTTGAGGATAAGATAATTTTGACCTCCATGTGGGATGAGGGAGACGTAACTTGGAAAATTTGGAGTTAAGTTCCTTCGGTGGTGCTTTTAACAAAAAGAAGGTTTTGATAACCGGTCATACAGGCTTCAAGGGGGCGTGGCTGACCACTTGGCTGTTGCATTTAGGTGCAAATGTAATCGGTTATTCGAAGGATATTCCTACAAACCCGTCTATGTTTGAAACATTAGGTTTGGAACAGAAAATTGCCCATGTGATTGGTGATATATGTGATCTAACATCCATGCGAAAAATTATCGTGGAAGAGAAACCTGATTATGTTTTCCATCTCGCCGCACAATCTATTGTGTCGGTTTCATATGCTGATCCTATCGACACGATCACCACAAATATTGTTGGGACGGCTAATCTATTAGAAGCGTTAAGAGACCTGGATCATCGGTGTATTGCAATGTTTATTACCAGTGATAAATGCTATGATAATAAGGAATGGATTTGGGGATATCGCGAGATTGAGCCCATGGGTGGCAAGGACATATATTCCGGTTCCAAGGGTGCGGCAGAACTCATCATCAAATCGTATCTGGCATCATTTTTTCAAGCAGGGCAAAATGACAATATCCGGTTGGGAGTTGGTCGCGCAGGAAATGTAATAGGTGGTGGAGACTGGGCTAAGGATCGCATTGTCGTTGATATGATTAAATCTTGGGCTGACGGAAAGCCGGTTGAGATTCGTAGCCCAAATGCCATCCGCCCTTGGCAGCATGTACTTGAATCTCTGAGCGGTTATCTGCATCTTGCGGCTGAATTAGGTCGTCGGGCTGACTTGCATGGAGAGCCATTTAACTTTGGTCCAAAAGATGTGGAGAACCGCACAGTATTGCAGTTGCTAAAAGATTTTGCTCAACACTGGGGGTTTAAAGATCACGCTGATGCATTCACAATTGCAGAAAATCGACTTTTTAATGAAGCGACACTTCTAAAACTCAATTGTGAAAAGGCAATGCATCATTTGAATTGGGAAGCAAATTTGGATTATTCTGAGGCCGTGAAGTTTATAGCGGATTGGTACCAAAAGGATCTAAATGGCAGCGTGGACATGTATGATCTAACCGTCCAGCAAATTCACCAGTATGAAAAATTGGCCCAAGCCAAGGGCCTAAGCTGGGTTTAGGGTGCTCTTTGAAAGGTTGTGTAGCCCACCCATAAATGGGTTTAGGTTACTACGGTTGGTGTTGTCAGTTTTTCGACGAACCCGTCAATCTGATCGGAAAATTGGTCTTTGGTAATCTGACTTTGTGGTAAATCAAGAACACCTTCCAGTGGGATTGGCAATAAACTCGACACAAAATCTACTGCTTTTTGAGCTGGTGAATGGCTACCATGGGTTAAGAACAGAGCAACTCGTTTTGGCAGATCCGGTTTTTGTGACAAAAATGAACGTAATGGTAAAGCGGCGTAACTTGTCCAGATCGGCGCACCCAAAATCACCAAATCATAATTCTTCCACGAAAGATCAGGAACCTCGATTGGGGGGAGGTTTCCTTTAACGCTGTCGTATCCGGCAATCAGATAACCAAGCCAGTTTGAACGATAATGTGAACACTTTATTTCTGCAATCTGCGCATCAAGCGCAAGTCCCAGTGTTCTTGCAACCTTGGCAGTCGTGCCAGTGCGTGAATAATAGAGTATTAGTGTTTTCATTTCATCCACCTCTAAGTTCATTTTCGACTCCAATTAAAAGCTTATCTCGTAGTATTTCTCATTAGAGCATCTGATTAATGTTTATACTAAGGGGATTCTAGAAGGGATTTGAATAACTGGTATTGATATGTATCAATTCTCGCTCGTTGGGCCTTTAAAGCATTGATATCAAAACCAATTAGTACCGGCGAAGAGCCGATACCAATTGATTTTCTTTTGCTTCGACCCGCTTTGCAAAAGCTTCAAGAATTTCAATAGCAGCCTCCACGCGACGTGGCGTAAATCTGCGGTCTGGCCGAACAATATAGATTGATGGTTCGGTATACCAAAAACTATCCAAAATTGGCGTTAGCCTACTCAGCGACAGCGCATTTTCAAAACCGCCAACGGCCATGTAGGCAACCCCTAATCCGCGCGAGCAGGCATCAAGGATGGCTGTTCCAGAATTTAACCTTAATCGGCCAGATACCGCTACATCCAGAGGTTTCGTATTTTCTGAAAACCGCCATGAATTGGAATGTGTCAGTATGCACTGATGCCTCTTCAATTCACTTGGGTGCGCAGGTACGCCGTATTTGGACAAGTATTCGGGCGATGCGGCCGCAACCTTTGTTCTTGATGAAAGCAGCCTTGCTATTAAGCCACTGCTTTGCATAGGGCCTGCGCGGATCGCAATATCATACCCTTCACTTAGTATATCGACCTGACGTGGATTGAAATCTATTTCAATTTCTATATTGGGATGTTGGGTGGCCAGCTCATTCACTGCGGGGCTGACGACATGATCTGCAAATGAACCCGAAAGCGAAGCAATCCGTAAGCGACCCTCCAAATTACGTTGTGCACTGGAAACCTCGGAAAAAGCTGCTTCCAGATCATCAGCGATTTTCTCAGAGCTTTTACGTAATAGTTTCCCAGGTGCAGTCAGGTGGATAGAACGGGTATTTCTCTGCAGCAGCTTAGTATCTAATCGTTCCTCCAGACGAGCGACTTGTCGACTAACATGGGCTACCGAGACACCTAGAACATTCGCTGCTTGCGTGAATGATCCTGAACGTACAACGGCAAGAAATTCGGTTAGTCCATCAGAGTTCATTATTACTATCCAGTAATAGTCATTTGCAAAAACAACGGATAGTGTATCCATGCAGAAAAAGCAATATTGTCATCATAGAAATTCTACGGAGAAAAACTGATGACTGTAACACTCTTCGACCCCATTCAATTGGGCGATTATCACCTTAAAAACCGTATATTCATGGCCCCGATGACACGTGCGCGCACTGGGCCGGAAGGCATTCCAAATGAACTTGTTGCGACATACTACGCTCAAAGGGCGAGCGCTGGCTTAATCATTACGGAGGCAACGGCTGTTCACCCGAGAGGTCATGGTTGGCCGGGTGCACCAGGTATATACACAGATCAGCAACAGGAAGGATGGGCTAAAGTTTCTAAGGCTGTTCATGCAAAAGGTGGGCGAATTTTTATGCAAATCTGGCATATGGGCCGCGCTGTGTTACGCGAAAGTATTCAGGGGCAACAAGCACTTGCACCCTCAGCAATCCCGGCAGAGGGTATGCTTCCCAATAGTGAAGGTGTTCCGACTGCCTTTGAAATCCCTGAAGTTATGTCCATATCTCAGATTAAAGAAGCCGTCTCCGCATTCGCCGATGCCGCCCGCCGTGCGGTTGACGCTGGGTTAGATGGGGTGGAAATACATGCCGCAAATAATTTCCTGATAGATGCATTTTTGCGTGATGGTACCAACCAACGTGACGATGAATATGGTGGTTCTATTGAAAATCGTTGCAAGTTCTTACTGGAAGTTGTTGACGCTATCATTGCCAAAATTGGTGCGGGAAAAGTGGGCATACGGTTCTCGCCCACCAATGCAATGTTTGGGATCAAAGATACCAATCCTGAAGCATTATTTACCCATGCAGCAAGGCAATTGACAAAGCGTAACTTGGCTTATCTACATGTTCTTGAACCAGCACTGGATAGCGGTAACTCAATGGTCGCCGGTCTTCCGCCTGTCGCGCCTGCTCTGCGAGAATCTTATGATGGATTAATGATCTTAAACGGTTCGCTCAACCAGGAAACAGGACAGGATGTATTATCTTCCAATGCAGCGGATGCCGTGGCATTCGGCACCCCGTACATTTCAAATCCCGATCTTGTTGAACGGTATAAGAACCTAATAGCTTTGACGGAGCCGAACCCTGAAACGTTCTATGGCGGTGGAGCGGAAGGCTATACCGATTACGCTGCTAAAGAGGTTGAGAACGCATAAAGAGAAATGATATAACTGCGCCTGAGAAAGTATGGCGCAGTTTTATAAGCTATATTGAATGCTGCTTTAACTCGTCATCATGGAGTGAGTCTTTGGTCGGGTGTTGAATAACGTGATATTTTACGGCTATCGAAGTGGGAATAACGACTGATTTAGTTATAAAACGCCTCTTTGAGGGGCTGTTTCTCCCTCGGCCAACCGACTATCAAGCAGTTCTCCACAATTAGCTAAAACTGGATATGCAAAAGTCACAAAACGTGAATTTATTTCTTTCAAAATTCGAATTGTTTCCAGATGAATATCACTTGTAGTGATACTGTCTCGTGCGCCACTACTTAACCTGTTCAGATGTTTGTCATGGCTTTGTTTTTCCAAATTACGCACAATTTCTTTTTCTCTGATTAGTTGCCTTGCAGATTCCAGGTCATCAGAAATAAGGACATTCAGTGCCAGTTGAATATTGGTACTTACTCGATTGTGAAGGCTGGTCAGTTCATTCCATCCTTCCTCGGAAAAGCTTAGTTCCTTATCATGAATGGAAGATGCTACTTTCAACATATCTCTGGATATCAGATCACCAACATGCTCCAGGCTAATGGTTATATTGATAAGCTCCATACCTCTTTGAGCCTGCTCGGCTGTAAGTTCACGCTGATTGAGTTCTGCGATGAATAATTTGATGTCCGTATGATGCAGATTGATTTCCTCATCCATCTTGCGGATGCGTTCCGCTTCAGCAGGATTACGCACAACAAAAAAATCCATGACGGGAGCAAACATCACTTCAATTTGCTCACTCATTCGCAGCAGTTCGCGGGTAGCACAGGCTAATGCCAGACTTGGATTGTCCAGCGTATCGCGTTTAAGGGCGCTTGCTGGTTTGAAATCGGTAGCGACAGGTCCGTTTTCCCCAATTAGCTGTTTGCTTAACTTAGCAAGTGGAACAATCAATGGCAGAAATGCCAAAACGAGGCCGGCATTAAAAATAAAATGAAAATTGACCAACTGGCGCTCGGCATTAACACCTAGAACGTCATAGGGCAGGGAGTAAAATTGCAGGGCGATGAGGACGATGATTGCCCCTGTTGCCCGTACAATCAGATTGCCAATAGTGATACGTCGCGCCTTAATGTGGGAATTACGGGTCAACCAAACCGCAATCAATCCTCCACCCACATTGGCACCTAATACTAACGATATTCCGGCTGCAACTGGCAAAACACCTAAGGCACAAAATGTAGCAAATAGTAGGATTGCCGCAACGCTGGAGTGAAAAATAAATGTCAGCAATGCGCCGCCAAGGAAGGCCGTGAATGCATCTTCACCCAAATACTGTACGACTGCTGGCAGAAAGGCGCTTTCCCTCATTGGTGTTGTAGCTTCTCCAATCATTTTTAGTGATAAGAGAATGAAGGCGATACCGATTAAGATACGGCCAATCTGCTTAACTGTTCTCTTTTCAAATTTGAGAAACAATATCCCACCAATTGCCAGAAAAACAGGAATGAGTGCCGTAAGGTTAAGGCTTAGGAATTGAACCACTATAGCAGTCCCGAAATCTGCGCCAAGAACAACAGCTAAAGATCCCGTTACACCCATAACGCCGGTTGCAGCGAATCCGGAAACGAGTAGAGCAACAGCTGTAGAACTTTGAAGCAACACAGCACCGGATACACCTGCAAAAACATTGAGAATGACACCGCGCCTGCTTCGCATAAAGATGTTTTTTAACGAGGACCCCATAGCTCGTTCTACCCCTGTACGAACCATGCGCGTAGAGTAAAGCAGCAACATCACCGCCGCTGTTAACTGTAGAACGAATATATATAGTTGCATCTTTTCTCCCGTTGCAGGCTACAGATCAGACATATCTAGTTTATGTATTTGTCCTCATTAAGGAACATAAACTGAATGATCTGGCATTACAGAAATTTACAATCCAAAACTGTAGGGTCCATCGAAGGTTCCTAGCGGCACAAACTCGGACCTGAACCTATATCCCATGCCGCCACAGATGTCATCATTGGAGCAAGTATGAAGTAATACTCCACCTGGTTCCATTGTAAAATCAGACGGTCCGTTTTTCCTATGATCTAATGCTACTGCATGAGCGGGGGAGGGAGCTATGATGGCCGGGCAACGGTCGTCAAAACTCGTGATGTGGCGATGGACATGTCCGCAAACAATCTGTTTGGCACCTTTGTGATTGTTCAATATGTCCAACAATTCCTCAGAGTTTCGTAAGCGTTGGCAATCCATATGCTCAATGCCTGTATCAAAAGGAGGGTGGTGCAGAGCAACCATAATTGGTTCGTTGTTTATGCCAGCCAGTTTCTGCTTTAGCCACGCAAGGGTTTCCTTGGTTAGAAAACCGTGTGGTTTGCTCGTGACCAAACTGTCGAGCGCCAGTACATGAACTGGCCCGATTATCCTATGCGTATTTAATGGCCCCGATTGATTTTCAAACTGAAAGGCCCCTCGCATTGCCTCGCGGTCATCGTGATTGCCGGGCATCACGACAGTAGGAAACTTTAATGGTTCGATAAGGCGTTGAAATCGCTCGTATTCTTCCGGTGTTCCAAAATCTGTCAAGTCACCACTGATAACCAACCCATCAATTGGGCCCATATTTTCGAGGCGTTCATTGATCGCCCGAACAGCTTGTTCGAGATATTTAGCCGTGTCGACAACACCATAAGCCAGTGTGCCTTCCCGAACAATATGTGTGTCAGATAATTGAATGATCTTCGTGATTTTTGTCATATGCTATTGATCTTCCAGAACAAGAATATCTTCAGTCTTGATCGACAACCCAAATGTCTGCCCGATCTCACACTGTGTCGATGGATCTGTAACGACACTGATTAACTTGTCGCTAACACCGGACAGCACAACCTTTTGCGAACTTCCCAAGAACGTTTTTGAAACAACCGTTCCCTCAAGTCCGTTGCCTTTAGTTTCGGTTAACTTGATAGCTTCCTGCCGTACATACACGGTTGTCGGGCCTTGTGACGATCCAGTCTTTGGTAATGTCAGTGTGCCCGTCTGTAATGATAATTTATCGTTGCTTGCCACGCCGGATAACTCATTAGCAGCCCCAACAAAACGAGCAACAAATGCACTCGATGGCTTGGAATAAAGGCTTCTAGGGTCATCAATTTGCAACATTTTACCAGAGCGCATAACCGCCACACGGTCAGCAATTGCCATGGCTTCAGATTGGTCATGAGTGACGAAAACCGTCGTAATTGACAGTTTTCGAAGAAGAAGAGCCAGCTCGTCACGCAATTGATCTCTTAATCCTGCATCAAGCGCCGATAATGGCTCATCAAGCAGCAATATCTTGGGTTGCGGGGCAACAGCCCTTGCAACGGCTACACGCTGCCTTTGTCCACCGGAAAGCGCTTTAATGTTGCGATTACCCAAACCCTCCAACTGACAGAGCTCTATGACTTCATCAACGCGTTTACTGATTTTAGCGCGATCGATACCTTTGATTTTAAGGCCATAACCGATGTTATCTCGTACGGTCATATTCGGGAAAAGCGCATAGGATTGAAAAACCATGCCAACAGAACGTTTTTCGATTGCTACCGTTGAGACATCGGTATCATCAAACATAATGCGACCGCCTGCATCGGGCATCTCTAAGCCCGCAATGATGCGCAACATTGTGGTCTTGCCACACCCCGATGGGCCAAGCAATGCCAGTATCTCACCGGGGGATACATCAATATTTGTCGGCAATAACGCACGTGTTCCATCTGGGAATGTTTTGGAACAGTTTTCTAAGTGAATTTTTGTACCGCTCATCGTATATCTCCTATAGCTTGCGCGCGCGCTGATGCCCATTGCAGAGCAATCAGAAGCGGCACGATCATGACGAAAAACACCAATGTGTAGGCAGACGCTATCTCAAGTCGCATAGACGCGTAGCTATCAGCTAGACCCACAGGTAGTGTTTTTGTTAAAGGGGTGTGTAACATCCATGTCAGGTTAAATTCACCGATCGACAATGTAACGACCGTCAATGAACCAGCCAATATTCCCGGCATGGCATTAGGGATCGCAATATCGCGAAACCGTTGCCACGGCGTAGCCCCAAGGGAACTGGCGCCTTCTTCAAGTGTTTTTAGATCAATGGCTGCAAAAACGGCCAGAACAGAACGGATCATAAAGGGTAGTGTATAAAGAACATGGCCTGATAGAATGAACCAGGAAGAAATTCGAAATCCTTTCATGCTGCCATACAACTGCAATAAAGCCAAAGCCAGAGCGAGGCCAGGAATTGATAAAGGCAGAGAGACAAATTCCTCTAATATGCGGGAACTTCGCGACCCCATTCGATTAAGAGCGTAAGCTGCTGGTATACCAATAATGAGCGTACTAATCAGACAGGCAATTGCCAGCAAGATTGAGCGTACTATACTATCAGAATAAAGCCCCCACACTTCAATAATCCATTTTGTTGTCACGCCGCTGGAGATGCCTTGGAAATAATTGACGGTGAAGCCCGCCATTATTGACATTATTGCGGGTACAAGCAGGAATGCGCAGGCCAGCAAAGTTACTGTCAGTTGAAAGATGAAGCTTGATGATCTTTTTTTCATGACGTTACCCCGCCGCCGCAATGGCGCCGCCAGTGAGCGAGCGGCTGATGACAAGTAAAATCCATGTCACGAGGCCCAATACAACCGATAGTGCAGCGGCCATGGCAATGTTAGCTGAGAGCGTGAACTCGGTATAAATGATCATGGGCAATACATCGATATTTGTTGCCAACGTGAATGCGGTTCCAAATGCGCCCATGGCCGTTGCGAATGCAATCGCACCTGCTGCAATGAGGGCAGGGGTCAATGCCGGCAAGATGACGTCGCGTAATACTGCTATTGGCGAAGCGCCAAGAGAGCGAGCAGCTTCTTCCAAAGATAAATCAAGTTTCTCGGCGGCTGCCATGACCGTGAGCAAAACACGCGGGACAGAAAAATACAGATACCCAAAAAACAAGCCAGTCATTGAGTAAGCAAACACAAGCCGCGCATCGAATAGATCCTTTGCCAAAATATTGAAAAGCCCCTGTCGACCAGCCAGTAAAATAATAAGAAAACCAATCACCACACCAGGAAACGCCAATGGAAAGGTGAGCACGGAAATTAATACGCCCCGTCCTGCAAATTGGTTACGTACTAAAAATAATCCGGAAGTTGTGGAGATAAATAATGCAGCAACAGTTACGGCAGCTGATACTAGAACGGTTTGTAGCAGACTTCTCATGTACCGCGGGTTTGTTAAAATCTCGACGTAAATGCCAAAGCCTGATTCCGTGCTAATGGACGAAACAAACAGACGAACTAGCGGCAGCGCCAAAAACGCCAGAGTAAATATCGCCAGAGGCAATAGACATATTACAAAAAAAGAACGGGGGCTCATGATAGTAATCCAAGAAATATTAGGGGAGCAGAAAACCGCTCCCCGGTTTGCCTAAATAAGCGTGTGATAAAAGTCTATTTCACTTCGTTGAGATAGCGTTCACCGAAGCTCCTTTGGACTTTTTCCATCTTGGCATAATCTACTGGTTTAGCACGGGCATATTCACTGTCCGGCAAGAATTTTGCAGCGATTTCAGGCGCAAGTTTCACCGGGCGAGCAGGTTTTAGGAATGCATTTGTCCAGATCGCTTGCCCTTCATCAGACATGATGTAATCCAATACCTTTTTGCCAACCTCAGGTTTAGGACCATTTTCCACAAGGCTCATCACATAAGGAACGACGACTGTGCCTTCGCAAGGGATAACAAATTCAAAGTTTCCGCCTTCTGTATATTTGGCGCGATAAGCGTTGAAATCATAGTCAAACAGGATCGGAATTTCGCCTGAGACAACACGAGCATATGATGTTTGTTTCGGGACAATCGGGTTGTTTTTTGCTAGTTCGTTGAAGTATTTGATTGCTGGATCAAAATTATCAAGATCCCCTCCAAAGGCGCGATTGACAGCAACTGCACCAGCATAACCAACAAATGCACTGGATGGGTCAAGATATCCAACCATGCCATTATATTCGGACTTGTTTAGATCTGCAAAGCAAGCTGGCACGGGTGCACCGCCTAGGGCGTCTTTGTTAATGAACATACCGAGCGTACCGTAATGAATTGTGACCCAACGGCCTTCTGGGTCTTTTAGACCTTCAGCAACATCATCAAAGCCTTTTGGTTTATATGCTGCGGCAACACCTTCATTGGCAGCTTTAATGCCTGAGGTAACACCATAGTAAGCCACATCGGCAACTGGCGATGCTTTTTCCGCAATCAACTGGCTCAATGTTTGGCCCGAGTTTTTGTTGTCGTGTGGCATTTGAACGTCGATATTTTTATCAATCGCTTTTAACATGCTTGCCCAATCCGCCCATTGAGGTGGGCAATTGTAGCAAATTGAATCCTCGGCACTCACAGGTATTGTGACCAAAAGTGTTGCTGCTAATGCAGTTCCAAGTATATATCTCATTTGTCTGTTACTCCATTTGATTTGAAATTGTCTGGGGTGGTCAAGATAGTCGACTCGCGGGTTGCAGCTCGCGTGTCGACACATTCGTCTGGCTGGAAACTAAACTCTGACCAGAACGAAATTCGAATGGAAGCATTACAGCTTGGGGTGTAACACTTCGGTTGTTTTGTAACGCATCTATAACAAGGGCTGTTGCCTGTTTGCCCATTTCACGGCAAGGCGTCAGTACCGTTGCAATGCTTGGTTGGACCAGGTCCGTTATTGCTATTCCATCGAAACCGACAATGCTGACGTCCTCAGGGACGCGTTTATTGATGGCTCTAAGCGCTCGTATACAAGCGAGGGCCAACATGTCATTTGATGCAAATATCGCTCCAACATCAGGCTTCTCCGCAAACAATTTAGCTAAAGATACCTCAAGATTTGAGGGTTCATAATTAACCTCCACAATAGGTGGTTTAGGCATCTTTGCCAGTCTTGCTGCTTCACAAAGACCTGCGTAGCGCTGGCGAGATCTGTCAGAAGAATTCATTCGCACTGCAAGAAATGCAACCGACGTATGCCCGAGTTGAAAAATTTCTTCACCCACCTTTTGCGCTGCCAAAGCATTATCTACACAAACCGTTGGGCTACCTGGATTTCTGGATTGGTTGAACATCAAACAGTAAGGCGTGGAACTTTGCTCCAAACGTTTGATTGCAGGACTATCTTCAATATCCCCAACCGTCAGAACAACGCCATCAATCTGATGAGCAAGCAATGTCTCTAGGCTCTTCAATTCCTGCTTGGTGTTATAGTTGGCAAAACCAAGCAATATTCGATAGCCGTTTTCAGATGCACATTCTTGAACGCCTTCTATTGCATCAGCAAAAACAGGGTTGGAAATTGTAGGTACAATTACGCCCAGCGTTTTTGATGCCTGTCGCTGAAGTGAGCGCCCAACTTCATTAAACTCGAAATTAAGCTTCTTAGCCGCTGCTAAGACGCGCTTTTGATTCTCTACACTTGAAGGGCCCGATTTATTGAGCACTCTGGATACAGTCGCGATGCTGCAGCCAGCTAGGCTAGCAACATCCCTGATAGTAACCTTGGTACTCATGTTTCTACCTCCCAATGGAAACGTTTCCACAAATTGAACACACATAACTTTATGAGTCAAGTCATGCTATGATTTTACCCGGAAAGCCACCGATGCTGGATTAAATTGTAAGCTATGAATTGTTTCTAAAATTGCCTCTGATCGTTGAATGCACAATAACGGTGCAGTGTGACAAATTCATGAAAGCCATAAATTTGTCAGTTAAGAGGGCAGGAATTTACCCGAATGAAAATCACCTCATTAAAAATCCAATGTGTCGATAAATGTTGGCATAAAGCTTGATCCTGCTTCAAAACTATCTTCAATAATAATGCTTTGCCAATATCCGAGTTTGATCTGAATAGTATTGTCTTCTCCAAAGGTAATGCAATCAGATTGCCAATCTTCAATCGTTTCATAGTTATCAAGAAACTGAAAACTAGCCAGATCTATCGTGTCGGCATTTTCGCCATAGCATTGATAATCAGTGATGATGTCGTGATGAAATCCATTGTCTGATAGGAAGACAAAAGTATCAGAGCCATCGCCACCTGATAATATGTTTCGTCCATTCCCGGCTTCTATCCAGTCATCTCCGTCTCCTCCAGAGATGGTATCAGCACCGTTTCCTCCGCGAATTATGTCTGAGCCCGCTTCGCCGTTAAGTTGATCGTTACCCGCATCACCGAAGATCGTATCCCCGTCCGAGCCGCCAAAAATACGATCACCACCAGTTCCACCTGATATTATGTCTAATCCAGAGCCACCGATAATGACATCAATGCCGGCTCCTCCGTTGATCTGATCATTGCCTTCATTGCCATGAATATGATCGTTTCCACTGTCGCCCGTCAGAGTATCAGCGCCTGAGCCGCCCAGCAGATTATCATTTCCTGAACCTCCATTGAGCGTATCATTGCCGGCGCCTCCGTTTAGAACATCATTACCAGCTCCGCCCAGCAGATAGTCTTCGCCAGTATTTCCGAATAACTCATCTTTTCCGCTACCGCCAGAGAGCCAATCCGCACCCTCATTACCATTGAGAATATCGTTGCCAGATCCTCCCTCTAACGTGTCATCGGACAATCCTCCCGAGAGTGCATCTCGTCCGTCTCCGCCAAAAATCGCATCAGAACCGTCACCTCCGTTGATAAGATCATTTCCAGCATCACCATGCAGAATATCATCACCTTCATCGCCAAAAATAGTGTCGTTTCCTAAGCCACCATCTATATTATCGTTGTCGAGACCACCAAAAAGGCTGTCATTACCGGAGCCACCAAATAGTTCATCATTGCCTTCCAAACCGTAGATAAAATCCAGTCCTGCCTCACCGTAAAGGGTATCGTCACCCAAGCCGCCATTAATATTATCATCACGACCACCGCCGTATACGACGTCATCGCCCAGACCGCCAAAGATTATGTCGTTCCAACCTTCACCTTCGGTTTGAACAACTTTGATGTTTTTAACGAGGACATTTGCAGTGGCATCAACATCTGCAAAAGGATCATTGCCACGTGTATCCATTGCGCCATCATTGTTTCCGGTGGATTGTGATGCAGCCATTAACTCTGCAGTGGCTTCGCGACCGGCCTCATCAAAAACGATGCGATAAACTCCGCCATTATCTGGCGTATTGGCGGACAGGTCATGGTCACCATTATTGAGGCCTGTGTAGAGATTGCTAAGCCCGTCCATAAAGACGGCCCCATAGGCACCTTTCGCCATGCCTTCGTAAAGAGTTTCATTCACTTGAGAATGGGTGATAGGTATTTCGGCGATAACTGGTTGGTCGCCATTTTCGACTTCAGTCAAATCGATCATTATGATTTTGCCCTGACCACCGGGAATATTGGGTGCAACGACCCCGTAGAACATTCCATTTTGTGGATTGAACGCAACATCATACATGTTGTTTTTGCTTAAATCGGTCGGGAAATAAAATGTTTCGACAACGGGATTTCCGTTAGCATCAAGATTATCGACGTCGATTTTTGTGACACGATCCAACGTTGTGTGGAACGTCCAAAGGTTACCTTTTCCGTCAAAATCACCAACGAAATCCGGATAATCACCGTCTCCCAGTTTATATATCTGGCCTTTGGCATCCATCATAACAAGACTGTTATCTGCTATTGTCTGGCCCAGGGCATCTTTGCCTGACGCTTTTGCATATCCATAGATCAGGTCGTCTTCTACATTAAGACCGATTGCATTTACTTTCACACCGGTTTCTGGTCCTGCACCAATATATGTTTGTGTTGCAGTATCAAAAACCTGCAACTGCCCACTGATGACCTGAAATAACTTGGCTTGCCCGGGAGCAAATGCATCAACCGTGATGGCACCATTGCCGAGATCGATTGTTTTCTCATATGAAAAAATCGGACCGCTTGTATCATAAATCGAAGACGCTTCATTTTCCGGTTCAGCGGTGCGGATCATCAATCCGGTGCCATTGCCTGCGCCCAAAACATCGTAGTTCTTGGTTTCAAACACGCCCGTTTGAACTTCGATTTTGTCAATTACATTCCCGTTCCACAATACTTCAACAGCCCCTGATGTCAGACCTGCAGCGAAGTTCGCCGCAACATCAATGCTTATAGTGTAAGTCGTTTTTACATCGGTGTTGACGCTCTGGGACATCTCTGATTGTCCTGTCTCAGCATTCTCAACAACGGTCCAGTCAGACCCGCTAAATTGTGCGATTGATTGTCCAACGTGTTCAGCGCTTTCTGACAAAATATTGACCGCGAGTTTATCACCATAGATAAGGTCATCTCCATTTCCTCCATCAATATTGTCTTCACCCGCACCGCCAACGGCTATGTCATTACCATCGTAAAGATTGATCTCGTCATCGGCTTCGCCACCATAAACTGTGTCATTTCCAACTCCAGCATTTATGACATCATCACCTTCTTCACCGTGAATAACGTCATTGCCACTATCACCTTGTATGAAATCTTCCCCGGTTCCACCCTTTAGAACATCCGCTCCTGAACCGCCAAACATGCGGTCATTGCCCTCGTTTCCGTAGCCCGTATCATTATCATCACCGCCATGGATTTCGTCATTACCTGAGCCGCCATACAGAAGATCCATTCCTGCATCTCCGAAAACAGCATCAGTACCAGCATCACCATTAACCGTGTCATCTTCAGAACCACCTTCCAGTAAATCATTACCAGAACCACCTGATAGAATATCTGTTCCATGTGCGCCTTTGAGTGTATCGCTACCTTCATTCCCACTCAGAATATCAGCATCTTCTCCGCCATCAAGAATGTCATTGCCCAAGCCGCCGGAAAGCACATCACTATTCTTCCCACCATAGGCTTCATCGGCTCCCGCCTGACCGGAGATAACATCCTCACCATTTTGGCCAAAAAGGCGATCATTCCCGCTTTGGCCGTATATTTCATCGTTGCCAGAACCACCCCAAATTTTATCATCTATGCCTCCAGCAGAATTGTCCGCTCCTTCAGACTGGATAACGTCGCCACCATAGAGCACGTCATTTCCTTGGCCGCCGTAGATAATATCTGAACCGTTGCCACCATCGACAAAATCATCGTCTTGCCCCGAGTATGCTTTGTCGGATCCAGACCCAAGCGTGATTGTGTCCTCTCCGGTTTTTCCAAAAACTTTGTCCGCGCTAGCTCCTGTTGAAACAATGTCATCACCAGCTTTCGCATTTATAATGTCAGCACCTGCGCCACCTTCTAGAGTGTCATTGTTGTTTGTACCATAAATCTTTCGTGCCATTGGAACTCTCCTTGCGCTGCGGCGCTATTATTTCTTTTAATTGAATGTAGGCGCACGCGCGGTGAACGTCTTGAGATGAAAAAGATAGTCGGGAGAGCATTCGTATATGCGGCTATACTTATGTGTAGAAGGCCGTTTTGTAGCCAACCGATCTGCCTAACGCATGAATGAGACAGATTTCCTTTATTCTATATCCGAAAGGATAGTCTTTCTATCCGATCTGCTAAGCCCATGATCCCAAACGAGTATCTAATCTACCCATTTCCTTGCGCATCTATACACCCAGACGTGAGAAATCCATTTTTCATCATCGTATGTTGATCCCATAAACGCCGGATGTGCAGATCTAGTTTGTACAGGTCAATTCCGACAGGCGGTAACAAAGGATGCGAAAAATGGAAAATATTCTTATAATTGGCGGTGACGGATTTTGTGGTTGGCCTACAGCGTTACACCTGTCGCAAAAAGGTTATGCAGTTACGATTGTGGATAATTTCTCACGTCGTCAAATTGATGAGAGCTTGGGCGCCAATAGCCTGACACCAATTAAATCTATGAACGAGCGGTTGGCAGCATGGAAAGAGGCAACGGGCAAAGATATCGCCTTTGAAAATTTCAACGTTGCAGCAGAGTATCAACGTTTAGAAGAATTGCTCGCGGAACTAAAACCAAGCACAATTATCCATTTTGGCGAACAGCGCGCAGCACCGTATTCCATGAAAGGGATAAGTCAAAAACGCTACACAGTTAGCAACAACATTGGCGCGACACATAATGTTCTGGCTGCAGTTACCCAGCTCAAACTTGAGCCACATATTATTCACTTAGGAACAATGGGTGTTTATGGCTACGACGATGATGGAATGGAGATTCCTGAGGGTTATCTAAAAGTCTATGTACCAGGTGACGACAACCAAATTTTTCAGCGTGATATCTTGTATCCAACCAATCCGGGCAGCGTATATCATATGACAAAATCTATGGATCAGCTGCTATTTCAGTTTTATGCCAAGAATGATCGCTTACGTATAACTGATTTGCATCAGGGCATTGTCTGGGGCACTCAAACAGAAGAAACCAGGCTGGACGATCGTTTGATCAACCGTTTCGATTATGATGGTGATTATGGCACTGTTCTAAATCGTTTCCTCATGCAAGCAGCTGTTGGTCATCCTTTGACCGTGCACGGCACTGGTGGACAAACGCGAGCGTTTATCCATATTCAGGACACTGTTAAGTGTTTGGCTCTGGCTGTTGCAAATCCACCTGAAAAAGATGGTCAGGTGAAAATCTTAAATCAAATGACAGAAACTCATACGGTTCGTTATTTGGCAGAAATCGTGGCCAAAGTTTCAGGCGCAGAAATTGCTAATGTGGACAATCCACGCAATGAGGCGGCAGAAAACGACCTTCGTGTTTCGAATAAAACCTTCATCACCTTGGGTTTAAATCCGATTACATTGGAAGAGGGATTGTTGGAAGAAACGCAGGATATTGCAATGCGCTTTGCTGACAGATGTCGCATGCACATGATCCCATGTGTTTCAACCTGGACAGAAAATCAACGTCCTGGCGTGGTCCAAGATCCGCAAGCAGCTTAACTAACTCAGCACTGTTGTTCCCGCTTGGAGGCGGGTTCAGCAGTGCTAACTTGTATGAGGTTTTCAAATGAGAACGATTGGCATTGGCCTGATGGCCTTCTTTATAGCGTGGGCAGTTTTTTTATTGTCTTCACATAATATTCCGCAACGTGGTTTGCGCCAGTTCAATGAGTTGGCTTTTGGTCCACAATTGGTTTTTGAGGCAGAAACTTTTAACACATCAGAATTGGGAAAAAATGAGAAAGTCTTTTTTGGATTTACTCGTAATGCCCCCATAATTCTTACCGGTTTACCCTCCTATCAGAGCGCTGCATTTCCGCTGCCAATCGATGCACGCCCTGTTTCTGGTTACCTCCAAATAGACATTACATCGCAGGTACTTGATGATGTGAACGGCGTATTGCGTATTTCCATCAACAATACCAAACGCGGTGAAATGCTATTGTATCCAGGAGAGGTAGGACGCTCCTTGTTGGTTCCTCTATTGTCCGAAGAACTAGCAAAAGAGCGGCTGGTCGTCTCGTTCAGTCTGTTAGGTGAATATGAAACTAACAGCTGTACATCAAAGAATGGCATTCAAGCCATCGCAGAAATTGAGGCGACCAGCGGGCTTTATTTAAATCTTGATCGTAACATTCAAACTCCCCGTGACCAGGTTTTATCCCGCGGACGATTGATCTCTATTCATTGGGATAACAAGTTTTCGAAACGGGAAAAAAACATCTTAACCAACTATGGAACATCTTTTATCCGCGATGGAGAAAAAGTTATCTTCAAAACAAGTGAGGCTGCTGGTGGCCTATCAATTGAAGAGTTAGAAATACTTAGAACAACGCTTCCAAGGATCAAAAGTAACCAGCAACAATGGCCTTACTATGTTGCCAATAGTGGTGTGAATTTTGGTGTACGGCGCTTTTATAAGTCAACAAGCTGGAGAATAAAATATAAGCCAAGCCAGTTTTCTGGGCGCACATTGCCAAGCGCAATAGATTTAAGTCTTATGTTATCAGGATTAAGACAAGAAACCAATTGGATGGTATCAGTTACGCTAAATGGTTCATTGATACACACAGAAACTTTAGAATCTCAAACCAGCAAATATCGCCGGAAAATTTTGCTGAATGAACGCAGTCAAATAGCCAACAATCTGATTGAAGTGACACTAAATTCATCTGAAAATCACGATGGAATTTGTAATAATGGACCGATTTTGATTGCGCAGATGGAACAGGATACTGTGCTACTTGCTGGTTCTGAGAGATTGGATGATCAGTTTCACGGTCTTCAAAATGCCTTAAAATCGGTTGGGGAAATTGGTATCTCAGGCAACGAGAACATCACCGATAATCAGGCAAATCTGTTCGCACATATACTGGCATCTGCGCTTCCCGAAACTATAGATATAGGTGATACAAGCGGCGGGGCGCAGATTTATTTTCTGGAAAGAGGGCAATTTGATGCTGTTAAAAATTTTCAGAATGAAATGTTCGAACAGTGGATACTCTTTCAAACAGACGCCGGAGAACTTTCAGTATCGCGATTAGAAGATTTATCCGATAACCGATCAACAGATGAGATTTCGCCCAATGCAGTGCTGATCCAGTTACCAATAGGCGGGGGTGAAGGATGAGTGATTTAACCCCAGAAGACAATCGCGATCAGATTAGTTTTGTATCGGTAGACAGCGCGCCAAAGCGTTTTGCAGGTCCCGTATCGCAAATGCGTGCACCTGCAATGCTCGCAACTTTCTGCGTTATTGCGATATTTTTGCTTTGGCTGATAAATACACCAGAGGTTAGCCAGCACTTTCCAAACAGGGACTTGGTTCTATCGCCTTATGAGGGGCGTCATGCAGTTGCTGTGCGCATTTTTATTTTGTCCTTCTTTATCTCGTTTGCCATGTTCAGTTCTGGCAGCAATTTGGGACGCTTTCTGTTCGCGCTGGATATGGTTTTTAGTTATGTTCTGGTTTGCACCTTTTTAGACCTCGCAAATATCACGATAGGTGCGCGATTTGACATGGCGTACTCTCTCCATTTCAGTGCCATTATTTCTGGATTACTAGGTTTTGCGATCTATTCTTTTAAGTTGCTGGAACGGGGACGAATGCCTGTGCGTATCCCGCTGGAGCATCGACCTGTCAGCAACAAGAAAGCAATTATCAGACTTGTTGCGACGACGATTATCGCAATTATTGTGTCCAGTTATATTGGTGGTTTGGATCTTTATATTGTTAAGAAACTGCGGGAACTGACATTATTGGGCGGTATCGGCCCTGGCGTGTTTCTGTTTTTGCCAACGCTGTTCGGTCAGCTTTATGCTTTGGCAATTTTGGATGTGGCTCTTGCAAAGAAAGCCAACTTTAGACCTCCAGTTAGCATCATTGTTCCTGCGCATAATGAATCATACATTATCAAGGATACAATAAATGCGATGGATAAAGCCGCTGCCCATTATGGGGGCGAGGTGCATATCTTGATCATGAACAATAATTCGACTGATGACACCGAGCAAATTGCATGCGAAGCTCTTGCTGCATGCACATCTGCGCAAGGACGCGTTATCAATGTGCCAAAACCAGGAAAATCCAACGCGTTAAATGCTGGTTTGGAAGCCACTGAAACCGAGTTTCTAGTCCGTGTGGATGCCGATACTTTGGTAGGTGAAGACAACCTGTCCAGGGCAATGCCGTATTTTTCCGATCCCGCGGTGGGTGTTGTGGGCGGTGTTCCTATCCCACCAGGTGGTGCCCTTTTTGATCGCGCTCGGCTTTTGGAAGTGATTGTAAAACATGGATTTTATTCCGTAGCAATGGGTGCGGTCAACGGAGTGGTTGGCATTCCTGGCATGTTCGTTGTTTATCGAACAAAACATCCAATATATCTTGGCGGCTTTGTCGAGGGAATGAATGGTGAGGATACTGATATCTCACTACGAATTGGTGAGCTTGGTTATCATTCTGTTGTTGATCCAAAGCTTAGATATGTATCTGAGGTGCCAGCATCATATCCACATATGCGAGAACAGCGCATGCGCTGGTTTCGCTCCATCTATCATATAAGTTCACGTTGCAGAGATTTAATTTATTCACGGAATGCAACACTGCGCGGGAAAATCATTCTACCCTATATGCTTATAAACTCTGGTCGGCGGGCAATGTTGGTCCCATTAATCTTGTTTGGAACGATGGAATACGCGTTTGGATTTAATCCAGATAGCCCCATAATCTGGCAGTCAATTGTTGCCGTGACAACAGGTGCACCGGCCATCGTGGCTGTAGTATCTGCATTTTTAAATGGCCTGCCGAGGGGTGTTTTTGCCCTGCCTGAATATCTCATTTTCAGAGTGCTACGCGCCTATTTTACACTGGAATCTATGCTAAGCATTCTTGTGTCGTCAAATGGGGAAGTTCTTGAGTTGGCATACGAAAACAATATCATACCCGACAAACCCTTGCGGGTGGCGTGATCTAAGCTAACAATGAGGTTTTTGTAATCTCCCAAATTTCCGGAAGTCGATTGATGTATTGATCTAGCTCGTCTGGTTTCTTAGTCTTACAAATCGTTTCTATCTGAAAAAGCACATCGCGTAGTTGAACTGCGCCAAAAAGGGAGGCCGAACCCGCCAGATTATGAACGCGTTTCACAAACTCCGTTGTGTTGGTGGTCGTACCATTACTCGACGAAATCCAGTCTATTTCCATATCAGATTCACCAATAAACTTTTGCAGCAGTACCTCATATTTTTCTGTATCTAGCGTGTTTTTAATCTCATTTAGGGTTTTATGATCAATGACTTGAACGTGTTCATCAGTGTTGGGTCGTAATGCGGTTTTCTTGCTGTTATTCGTTGCCATTTGTATAGCATTACGTAAGGACACACTTGATATGGGTTTAATTAATGTGTCGTTCATACCGACTTCATTAAACTTTATGATCTCTTCCGGCAGTGCATGCGCGGTGAGAGCTATAATCGGTGTTTTGGCAGAAGGTCCACCGCTTTCGCGAATGATTTTGGTGGCTTCAACACCATCCAAACGCGGCATGCTGATATCCATAAGGATCGTATCGAATGTTTGCTGTTTGCAAATGGCAACACCTTCAACTCCGTCTTTAACTTCAATGACCGTATGCCCATCTTTTTCTAACATCTCGCGCACAACAAAACGATTTATACTGTTATCTTCAACCACCAAGATGCGCTGCGGTATGATGGCGGAAGTATCAGTTATATCGCTCGTTTCTTCCGCAATTTCATCCTCTGTAAATTCTGGTAACGACAATCGAACCCAGAATAAACTTCCATCTCCTTTCACACTTTCAACGCCTATGGAGCCGTTCATTGCGGCAATCATGCGCTTTGTAATTCCCAAACCTAAACCTGTTCCGGCCTCGGTACGTCCGTAGGATGAATCCAAAGTGACAAAATCCTCAAATATTCTATCCAGATCGGCCTCATCTATTCCTATGCCAGTGTCTGAGATACGGATTTCGATGATGTCACCTTCTTTTCGTTCGGCTTCTACGGAGATTTTCCCGTCTCGAGTAAACTTGATAGCATTGCCAAGGATGTTGAGTAGAACTTGTTGCAATCGCAAGTCATCACCAACAACAATTTGGTCCTTTAGACTAACAAAATCCGTTGAGATTTCATTCCCTTTGGTTGCAGCGCTCTGACGTTGGCTATCACAAAGTTGGTTCATCAATTTTGTGATATCGAACTTATTCAGCTCTGTCTCAAATTTACCTGAATCCAGACGGGAGATGTTAAGAACGTCATTCACATGATGCAAAAGCATTTTCCCGGAAGTATTGATGATATCCAGATATTGCTCTTGTTTTGTACTCAAAGGGCTATCGTACATCAATTCCAACGTACCTAACATACCATTTAGTGGTGTTCGCATTTCGTGGCTCATAACGGCAAGCAATTGCGCCTTGGCTTTTTCGCCTGCCAAAGCATCGTCTCGCGCCTGTTTTAACTCTTCCTCACCTTGCACGAGATCGGAGATATCACGCAAGAATGCAACAAATACCTCACCATCTTTACTTTCAGCACTCGAGATTGATAGTTCTATCGGAAATACTTCATCGGATTTACGTTTTGCTTCCAGACGAAGACGACCCTTACCAACCACTCTTTTTTCATTGGTATCAAGGTATCTTTGCATTCCGTCTCTGTGCGCCTGTCGAAGGTGGACGGGTATAATCATTTCAGCCAAATCACCACCAACGGCCTCATGTTTGGTATACCCAAAGATATCTTCTGCGGCACCGTTGAACTCCAGAATTTTGGCATCTCGATTTATGACGATCACGCCGTCCAAAGAGCTTGTTACGACAGCCTTCAGTCGATTGGATACGATTTGGCTGTCATTGGCATGGTTTTTCATGTGCCTGTACTGGCGCAAAAATACCCATAGCATGAGTAAAAGCGCTGCAAACAGGAAGAGAGACAAACCAGCAATTAGTAACAATGTTTGCGACACGCCCTCACGGCGCTGTTCAGATGCATTTGCCACCAACTCTACACCACGCAGCGCAAGAGAGCGTAATTCACTTGCTAAGTCGGACGTTTTTAACGAGAAGTTATCGATGTTTTCGAACAATGTCTGATCATCAGAATCAATCAATTCGGTAGAATTTTGTAAAAAGGACCAAACATCATTTACGATTTTCCCCGTTTTCTGGTCGTCCCGCAATATTTTAAATGGAGATCCTTGCCTAAGTATCGTAACGCGGCTGTAAAATACATCAAACTTATTTCGAAGCTCACTCAGTGATTTATGTTTGCCGGAAATGACTGTTTCTTGTTCGGTTCTCAGATTTAGATAATCCACCTCCAACTGAGATAGCATCCAATGAACATTGTCTGATTTGGCAGTTTTAAGGTTGCTAACGTCATTCCACACCTTGTTAGCCAAAGTGAAAATGGAGAAGATTATCAAACATAATGCGATCAGAATTATTGCGGTTTGAAAGGGGCGATATAGCAGATAAAGTTTTTTCAATTTATGCCCCAGTTGATGATTATTTTACTTCGATACGATTTAGCTGCCAAATGCTTCTAGAATAGGTAACTTCGGTTTGAAATTCGGGATGAGCGTCATATGGATATACCAACCATAGTGGGCCTTTATCACGCAAACTCATTCGTTCTCCATTTTGCTTATATGCTATTACTGGTGCGGAGCTTGAAATCTCCGATATGGGAATTTCAACAGCGTAATCATTCACAGCCGTTGCCAAAACCATGCCATCGGTAATGTTTAAGTCTTCCAGAAGCGTTTTTAACGGGACGCCTTCAAAACTTTGCACGCCTTCAGTCCAAATTGTGGTTGTTTCAAATTTAGTAGATTTCATCGTGCTCAAATCTTCGAAATCAAACACTTGCATTGTTGTCGCATTTTCGCGAACAGTTAGAATGGTGCCGCTCTGGTCAGCACTTGCATTAAATACGAACGATAAAACCAACGCGGAAACAAGAATATGCAATTTTTTCGAGATGTTCATCTAACTTACCTTAAAAATATTTCGTTAAGTTACGTCACACAAATCAAAGACAATTGCATCAAATCATGCGGATAGGAGACTATCCTTTCGTATAGTTTGTATAATCGTATGAGCTTAAATTACATCTTTTAAAAATGTTACATCATGATTAAACTCATTTAATTCAAATTTGGTTGGTTAAATTGGTTTAATGGAAATTTTATTGATATAATGTCACTAAATTCACTCCGGTAACTATGTCCGACATATGAATGAAATGAGGAAAATATGCGCATTCTTATTGCAGATGACCATGATTTGGTTCGTGAAACAATCGGCGCATTCTTGCTCAAAGAAGGCATAGAGCATGTCGACAGCGCGGCGAATTTGGAAGAAGCGCTGGAGTTGGTTCATTTAAATGTGAGCTATGACCTCATTCTGCTCGATTATAATATGCCTGGCATGGATGGTCTAAAAGGTTTGGACCAAATGATTAAAGCCAACGACGATAATCCAGTGGCGATTATATCTGGAACAGCATCAAGGGATGTAGCAGAGGCAACAATCAAACAAGGCGGCGCTGGATTTGTACCAAAAACACTTGGATCAAAGTCCATGGTGATGGCTGTCAAATTTATGGCGGCTGGTGAGGTGTTTTTGCCAGCCAGCTTTATGCAGCAAGATGAAGAGGCTCCCAAGGCTGGACTGACAGTCCGTGAACGCGAAGTATTGCGTGGAATTTGCGCAGGCCTTTCCAACAAGGAAATCGCGCTTGACTGTGACCTGCAGGAAGTAACAATTAAACTACATGTAAAAACGCTTTGCAAAAAACTATCAGCACGCAATCGCACTCAAGCAGCCATGTTTGGGCGCGATCAGAATTTGATTTAGATACTACACATTTTTGCGATCTCTATCGAGCTGAACAACTAAACTGCTAGAAAGACAAATGAGCAAAAGCATTGCCTTTGCTCATATGATGTCAGGACATCAGTTCATCGTCGACTAACTCTCAATCACTTGCACGCGTTTATCGGTAAATTTCAACGCTAGTTCACCAGAAATTAGCTTTAATGCTTTGTCGCCAAATAATTCGCGTCTCCAGCCGGAGAGGGCGGCGACATCGGCGTCTGCGCCTCTGGCAGCAATCTTGTCTAGATCATCCGCATTGGCGATGACTTTCGCTGCAACACCTTCTTCATCAACAATGGTCTTAAGCAAAACTTTAAGGAGGTCGGAAGCTGCACCTGTGCCTTCCGGCGCAGGTCTATGGCGCGGAATTTCCGGCCACTCTTCCTTTGGAATTTCGTAAGCAATATTCAATTCCGCCATCAACAGGTTGCCAAGCTCGGAACGCTCCCAACCCTTTGGGATGGTGCGAAGGCGGCCAAGTGCGCCAGAATCACGCGGTTTTTGCTGGGCTATTTCATAGAGTGCATCGTCTTTTAGCACGCGGCCTCGTGGCACATTACGGCCCCGCGCCATGTTTTCGCGCCATGCGGCAATCTTTTGCAATATGGCTAAATCTTGCGGTTTGCGCATACGGTTTCGCAGTCTGCGCCACGCATCATCAGGATGCATATCGTAGGTTTTGCGCGCTTCTAAAATGGCCATCTCTTCATTCAGCCATGTTGACCGTCCGCGTGTTTCAAGTTGTGATGCCAATTCAAGGTATACATCGCGCAAATGAGTAACATCAGCCAATGCATAATCAAGTTGTTGATCTGTCAGCGGGCGACGTGACCAATCAGTAAAGCGCGACGTTTTATCAATATGCGCGCCTGTAATGCGTGAAACAAGACTGTCATAAGCAACGCTATCACCAAAACCTAAAACCATTGCCGCTACTTGGCTATCAAAGATCGGTTTGGGCAGCATGTCGCCCAAATGGAACACGATTTCCAGATCTTGTCGCGCTGCGTGAAAGACTTTGAGAACGCTTTGATCTGCCATAAGCTTAAAGAATGGGGCCAGATCGATGCCCTTTGCAAGCGGGTCGACAATGAGCGCTCGATCCGGTGAAGCGAGCTGTATAAGACACAAAACTGGCCAGAACGTCTTCTCGCGAAGGAATTCGGTATCGATGGTGATAAAGTCTGCTGTCGCAAGGTCTAAGCAAGCAGATTCTAGGTCTTGAGTTGTTGTAATAATTTCCATTCGGCCCAAATAACCCAAAACAAGGCATTTGTCTTCAAAAAAGCTTGGTTCGACGTACTTCCCAACAAAAGTGATGGTTTCTACGCCGTATATGCGTGGCAAAATTACCGTTTTTGCTTGACAAATCACCTGCTACGTGGCTTGTCCGGCGCAAATTACAATTTAATTGGTAACCACCAATAGACGAAACATATCGTCTCCCAAATCAATGAACTAAGAGGTTTTATTATGCACGCATATCGCTCTCACACTTGCGCAGACTTACGTGGGACAGATGTGGGCAATAATGTCCGCTTGTCTGGCTGGGTTCATCGCGTTCGAGATCATGGCGGCTTGCTGTTTATCGATCTGCGCGATCATTATGGTCTATCACAAATCGTTGTTGATCCGGACAGTCCAGCCTTTAAAACCGCAGAAACAGTTCGCGGCGAGTGGGTGATCACAATTGAAGGTGAAGTGAAAGCAAGAACCGAAGAGACTGTGAATAAAAATCTTGATACAGGCGAAGTTGAGATTTTTGCGACAAACATCGTTGTGCAAAGTGCCGCTGCCGAACTTCCACTACCTGTGTTTGGTGAGCCTGAATATCCTGAAGATGTGCGTCTAAAATATCGTTTCCTGGATTTGCGCCGCGAAACATTGCACAGCAACATAATGCTTCGCTCGAAGATTATCTCGTCCATGCGTCGCCGTATGAATGAGATTGATTTCAACGAGTTTGCAACGCCAATTCTGACAGCATCTTCACCAGAAGGTGCGCGTGACTTCCTCGTGCCAAGCCGCATTCATCCGGGCAATTTCTTTGCCCTACCACAAGCGCCACAGCAATATAAACAGCTGATTATGGCGTCTGGCTTTGATAAATACTTCCAGATTGCACCATGTTTCCGTGATGAAGATCCGCGAGCTGATCGCTTGCCGGGTGAATTCTATCAGCTTGATATGGAAATGAGTTTTGTTGAACAAGAAGATATCTTGAACACAATGGAACCAGTGATGAGGGCAGTGTTTGAAGAGTTTGCGGAAGGTCGTCCAGTTACACAAAAATTCCCACGCATTCCGTATGATGAGGCGATCCGTAAATATGGGTCTGATAAACCTGATTTGCGTAATCCGATCGAGATGGAAGCTGTGACCGATCATTTTGCAGGTTCTGGCTTTAAAATCTTTGCTGGTATGATTGAAAAAGATCCGAAAGTTGAAGTTTGGGGTATTCCGGCTAAAACAGGTGGCTCCCGCGCATTTTGTGATCGTATGAATTCATGGGCACAGCAGCAGGGCCAGCCAGGTCTTGGTTATATCTTCTGGCGTGAGGAAGATGGTGCAACGGTTGGGGCAGGGCCTCTGGCTAAAAATATCGGCCCAGAGCGCACAGAAGCTATCCGCACACAGCTTGGTCTGGAAGCTGGTGATAGTTGCTTCTTTGTGGCGGGTCTTCCATCCAAATTCGCAGCATTTGCGGGCGCTGCACGTGATCGTGCTGGTAGCGAGCTGAAACTGATCGACGAAAACAAGTTCGAATTCTGCTGGATTGTTGATTTCCCATTCTACGAGTGGGATGAAGACAATAAGAAAATCGATTTCGGCCATAACCCATTCTCAATGCCGCAAGGTGGCATGGATGCGTTTGATAAAGCAGAAGATCCGCTCACTCTAAAAGCCTATCAGTATGACATGGTGTGTAATGGTTTCGAATTAGCCTCAGGTGGTATTCGTAATCACATTCCAGAAATGATGCTTAAAGTGTTTGGCAAAGTGGGTTTGGGTCCAGAAGTTGTTGAAGAGCGCTTCGGTGGTCTTTATCGTGCATTCCAATATGGCGTGCCGCCGCATGGTGGAATGGCAGCGGGTGTTGACCGCGTTGTGATGCTTCTTGCTGACGCTAAGAACTTGCGTGAAGTCACTATGTTCCCAATGAACCAGCAGGCGGCAGACTTGCTCATGGCAGCTCCGGCACCGGCAGACAATACACAGCTCGTCGAATTGGGGTTGCGGGTTTTGCCGCAAGCGAAAAGCTAGAACTGACTTTAAGTTAGAGCTTGAAAAACCCGCTATGTGAAAACATGGTGGGTTTTATTTTGCTGTTGGGGTAGGGCATGGCTGTTCGGCTCGGGGCGTGATTAAGCAGTGAGATTCAGCTTAATTTGAGATCGGACTTAATATTTTTCAATTTGTAGGGCATCGTCAGTTATCTCGTAATAGTCGCCCTTGTCTTTAACAAATATGTGTTTATTCACTTTAAGATCAGTTGGCTGATCCAAACAGCCTGCGGCAATGCTGATGCCATCCTCGTCATTCATGCGATAGAATAAGCTTGAGCCACATTTATTGCAGAAGCCGCGTTTGGCAAAGTCAGATGACTTATACCATGCAAGGCCTTGATCATTTGTAAAACGCATCTTGTCATAATCCGCATGAGTTGATGCCCACACGTGGCCGCTTGCGCGCCTACATTGACCACAACGGCATATCGTTACTTCAGGTTTAATCCCTTCGACCTCAAAGCTAACTGAACCACAATCACATCTGCCGTTGATCATGCTGCTATTCCTTGTTACCATTCAATTCTTATTGTCAAAATTAGAACTGCTAAATAAAAATATCAAGTGTTCAGCGATCGAACGGCTCGTATAAAATCTACAGCCCCACAGGCAACGGACCCGCCACTTTATTCTGACGCAGAATGAATGTTGTCGTGGTGGTGCGAACAACACCAAGACGCAAGATGCGCTGCATGATGAACTGTTCCAGATTTTCGGGATCAGTAGCTGCGACCTTAAGAACAAAATCAAATTCACCGGTAATAGATGAACATTCGATAACGCGTTCGCTGGTTTCAATAAAGCTGTAAAATTTCTTTATGGCGGCTTCGCTATGTTCGATCAACGAGACATGAACATAGGCGAGGGCATTCAATCCTAGTTTTTTGCCATCTACAATAGCCGCATATCGTTTTATATATCCTTCCTCCTCAAGCTTTTTGACGCGCCGCCAACAAGGTGAGGCGGATAGGCTCACTGCTTCAGATAGCTCCTGTGTGCTTGCTCGACCATCTTTTTGTAGATGTCGTAAAATTTGTTCTTCATAGGCATCAAGCATAATTCACCTGTATATTAGCGATTTTAGGCAAAATTTTTCCACATATTCAATTATAAAGCTTAGTTAGAAGATATTTTGCCGATATTTCATGTCAAGTTACCTTTAACGTTAACTGAGGTCAAATATGCCAAAATCTACAAAATATATAGCCAAAGAAGCAGATCGAGACGGCAGGATCAATTATTCTGCCCAGGATGATGCTGTTTGGCATGATCTTGTTTTACAGCAGCAACCCAATGTAAATCGATTTGCGGCGGATGAATATTTGGCTGGGCAGCGAAAACTTGATCTGCCCAAAGATCGCGTGCCGCAATGTGTTGAAGTTTCAAAACAGCTGCGCGAACTCACAGGCTGGCGGGTGCAGCCCGTTCCAGCATTGATAGGGTTTGCGCAATTCTTTGCAATGTTGGCAGATAAAACATTTCCAGCCGCATCCTTCATCCGCTCGAGAGAAGATTTTGATTATATTGAAGAGCCAGATATTTTTCATGAAATATACGGACATACGCCGTTACTGACAGATAAGCGTTTTGCCAAATTTTCTGAAATGATTGGCAAGACGGGTCTTGAATGCGAAAAAGCAGATTATTCATGGCTGATCCGTCTTTACTGGTTTACTATTGAATTTGGTTTGATACGCCAAGGCAATGAGATCAAAGCGCTTGGCTCAGGCCTTGCATCATCTCCAACGGAACTGATTTATTCAATCGAAGATGAGACGGCCACTCGCAAGCCGTTTGATGTGATTGATATCTTGCGAACACCTTATAGAATTGACATTCATCAACCAATCTATTTTGTATTAGATGACGCTGATCAACTTTTTGAAGCATCTGATCGTAAATTGTTAGAGGACATTCATACCGCGCAACGGCTTGGTCTACATGCTCCAGCCTATCCGCCAAAACAGCCATTAGAACAGAAAGCAAGCTAACTTAGATGACTGATTTATCATTGAAAAAATGCGCAGTATGCGATGGCTCAACACCACCATTGAGCAAAGAAGAGATAGACAAGCTAAAGGTAGAACTTGATTCAAATTGGGTCATCGATGAACAAGCTAAAACTCTGATGCGTAAATTTACGTTTAAAGGGTTCGCCAAGGCAACTTACATGGCCAATCTAGCAGCCTTCATTAGCGATAAGGAAGGCCATCACGCAGATATCGCGTTTGGTTGGGGCTACTGTCAGGTCACATTTACATCGCATGAAGCTGGTGGTTTGACAGGAAATGATTTCATCTGTGCTGCAAAACTAGACGCTGCGATTGCGGTATAACTATAACTTCCTCATCCGACGTAGGTCGAGAGTGCTCTCATCTTGAATGGATTCTAGTGTATTGTTCCAGATAATGCATCTGAAATAACTCCATGTGCCTTAATGATGTAATCTTGGCCTCTGTCGGAACGGGATCCAATTAGCCATAGAGCGGTTGATAACTGGGAGTTACCTGTAAAGTTACGTTCTACAAGGGCAAGCTGCTGCTTTGGGTCGATCATCATTATGTGGCCACCAATCCCAACGTTCCAAATAATGCCGGTGTCTTGATCAATCCACCAAGCATAGCCAAAATATTCATATCGATCATACTTGATCGCGCTTTTGCTTAAGTCACTGTGGTTGGCTGTGCTTTCTTTAATCCAGCTAGCGGGAACAACCTGTTGACCCTCCCAAATGCCACCATCAGCAACCATTGCCGCAATGCGCGCGAAATCTCTCGTGCTCATATATATGCGATACATGTCATGTAGAGAATCTTCGCCGGGAAAATACCACGGGTTGCCAACAGGAACATTAGCAGCGCTAAAATCCTGCATGCCCAAAGGTTTGGCAAGGTTTTCTTCCATAAACTCGCCAATACTGATGCCAGTCTCCTGAACAAAGATTGTGCCTAGTGCATTGAAATCGAAATTGTTGTTGAAGAAATACTCACCCGGTTTGTGCTGCCCGCGGCGAGGGCGGTCCGTTACTTGCTCATCGTGTTCACCTTGCGCAGGCAAATAGATACCTGATCGCGACATCAAAAGGTCGCGAATGGTCGCCGATTTTTCTTGATCAGTTAACGGCGTCACTTCATCAATATTAAGTTCGGCTAGGGTCTTATCTAAATCAATCAAACCTTTATCGACAGCAATGCCATATATCAGGCTCATAATGGCTTTTCGGGTGGAATGCGTGTTCATGATCTTGTCAGACGGACCGTCTTCAAAGACAACTTCCCCTTTGTGAAGAATCATGACCGAGTGCTCAAAATCAGAAACATTATCAGTCTTTAAACGAGCTTTCGTTTCCGCATTCAGAAGATCTCTTTGGCGTAGGTCTGTTTGAAAAGATGGGTCACTATTCGGGATGATAGGGAGTGAGGCAAGAATTACGATCAATATAAGCGCTGCAATACCTACACCAAAGATGTTTTTTTTCATTTGTACGCCCTGGCAAAATTTTTAATTATCAAGATAGATATAGTTATCGCTGTGAGAAATGCCAGATACTTGCAATAGGTTCATGACAAAAAAACCTCGCCATGCGATCGCAGGCGAGGTTCTGATGTGAACACACTATCTGTTGCTTACAGGGCGTTTCGAACTGCTTTATCAAAAGATAGTTCTTCTGTGCTCTCCGCTTTGGTTTCGGAACTTTTGATAAACTCGTCGCGTTTTTGAACTAACTCCAACATTTCTGCTTCGATCTTAACGCGTTCTTTGATGATGCCGTCAACGTAATTTTTCTGTTCTTCGATAGACATACTTTGCATCGGCACAGGCAGGTTTTCCTGTTCAACACTCTCAAGTTCAACATCGTTATTCCGAACCGCAGAAATGATGTCTCCACCTCCTGTGACGACTTCTTTTCTGCTTTTGCGTTTGGAGTAGAAGGCCGAATTATCCACCCGTTTGCTCACACTACCAGATGCCTTATCAAGAATTTTTTGTTCAAGTGCAGCCTGCGTTTCTTGAGCACCATACGGTACAACTGTTTTATCAAGTCGTTGCTGTAGATTTATAATTTCGTCATCAAATGGTGTTTGCACTTCGGATATCTGGCCCCCGTCTTGCGGAATGGGAATATAACTTCCTCCGCCTCGCAGCGCGATGTCTTTCCAGATCGTTTTTGTTGCGTTTGAATCTCCAGCTTGAATAGCATGAACCTCGATATCCTTTTGAACGGCTTGGTGAAGAATGGCCGGATATTTCGGGCCGTTTTGATAATCCATGTGTGGGGGCGCATCCCCGACTAAAAACACAATGCGACGTACATTGGCACCTTTGGTCCATTTAAGATCATCTACGGCTGTATCTAATGCCTCATTGACAGATTCGGGCGTGTCGCCCCCGCCATCAGCTTGCAGGCCAATCAAATTGCCATACATGCCCTGTATATCAGAGCTCATTTCATAAGGCTTAATCACGTAATCATCGCCAACATCACGATAGGCAACCAGCGCCATTCGGATATCAGCATTTGGATTTATGTCGACAATGGTATTGGCTATGGACCAGATTTTTTGTTTGGCACCTGCAATCAGGTCAGCCATTGATCCGGTGGTATCTAAAACAAACGCCACTTCCACAATATCGCTATTTGCAGCATATTGCTTATCAGAATTTGGTTTAATGTCTGCCGACGCAGAATGTATAATAAATGCTGTTGTAAAGACGGTTGTTGTTATGAATTTACTGATATGTTTTTTCAAAAGAGTTCTCCCCAAGAGCTATCCAATCAGGTGCGGTTGATCTGCACTGATTTGGTATTTGTCCATTCTAACGGTGACTAAAGTTTGGCTCTAAAAAGGCAGTTCTATGGTATTAATAAGGCGTATCTGGCACGATGATTATCTGATGAAAGGCACATCATATTTGCCACACAAGCAACCTAAGAATACTGACAATCCTTGGTTGGTTCGTTCAACTATCTCGGTAATGTGGGGAATGTGATTGTGTAGGGCGCTGATTTGATCAGTCTTCAACGATAAGATTTCGTTGAAATGGAGATATTAGACAGGATGCTGCCCGCATCTTAAAGCAATACGGGCAGTTGTTATGCAGTTATTATTAAGCAACTTCACTATATTGTTGTTTTGAAGAAGTTTGACCTGTAGCTAGCTGAAATTGTTTGGTTGTTTCGTTAAGTGCAAGCGCATCTTCAGCCATCTTGTGAGTAACAGCATTGGATTCTTCCACCATTGCAGCATTTTGCTGTGTCATTTTATCCATTGCATTAACGGCGCTGTTCACTTCTTGAATACCAGTCAATTGCTCTTCAGCCGCTGTTGCGATTGAAGATATCTGCCCATTAATGTTTGTTACATGAGTAGCAATGCCAACCAATGCTTCACCTGTGCGTTTTACCAAGTCCACACCATTTGATATCTCGCTTGTTGAGCGATCAATCAAGGCCTGAATTTCCTTAGCTGCTGTGGCTGAGCGTTGAGCTAGTTCACGAACCTCTTGAGCAACTACGGCAAAACCTTTGCCTGCTTCACCCGCCCGCGCTGCCTCAACGCCAGCGTTGAGTGCAAGAAGATTGGTCTGGAACGCAATCTCGTCAATTACATTGATAATGTTGGATATCTCAGATGATACTTTTTCAATACCCTCCATCGCCGCGACAGCATCGCCCACAACTTCGCCTGAGCGATCGGTATCTACTTTTGCATTCTGTGCCATTTCCGCTGCTTCATTTGCGCGAGAAGATGCTTCTTTGACTGTAGATGTAATTTCATCCAAAGCGGCTGCTGTTTCTTCAAGAGAGGCTGCTTGCTGCTCTGTGCGACGCGAGAGGTCGTCAGCACTTGCTTTCATTTCGTGGGAATTTTGATCAATAGAGCCAGAACCTTCCACAATAGAGCTTAAGGTCGACTGTAATTTTGATACTGAATTGTTAAAGTTGATCCGTAATTCATCCATACCATCAGGGAAGGGGGTATCAAGTGTAACTGTCAGATCGCCATGCGCCAGACGATCAAGGCCTGCTCCAAGTTGCTGCACTGTATTGGCAACTTCATTATCTTTCACCTTTTTCTGTTCTTCCCGCTCATCGCGCTCTTGTTGAACCTGATGTTGCATTTGTTTTGATTCAGCTTCGGTTTCTTGCGCACTTAGTGCGTGTTGGCGCAAGTTTTCAATAGCGCGCGCAAGTGTTCCAAGTTCATTATTTTGCTCTTGCAGTGGAGGTTCATTTTCATAATCTCCATCGGACATCTTAGTTGCAACAGCTGTTAATTTTGGAATGCCGCCAAAGATATTGCGTGTTAATAGTACAAGTGATGCAATGGCTATCAGCACAATTCCAATGGAAAAGTACATGAGCTTGGACAGGATTTCGTTAGAAATCGCCTGAATTTTAGAGGATTGAACGCCTGCATATAAGATACCGTTTACAGATCCATCGCTGGCAAAAATTGGCTGATAGATCGTAAAGTAATCTGTACCAAGAATATTAGCTTCACCGCGGAATGTCTTCCCGCCGGTAAGGACGGGATAAACCGCGCCTTTTTGACCGAGCTGCGTACCTACCGCGCGATTTCCATCGGGCTTGATGATATTGGTTGTTTTTCGCCAAAAATCTTCTGTCTTGGCATCCCAAGCAAACACCGTTGCGGTTTCTCCCGATATGCGTCCAACTGTGTCAATCATATCGTGATTTTCAAATTCGGTTGGAATAGTTTCCATGGTGATTTTATCTACATTCCCATTTTCGAGATATGAGATTCTTGTTTCGGGAAACTCTGATTGCAGCATCTGAGCTGCGATACGTAAACTCTGATCCTGACTATCGACTGCCTGTTTTGCAATTCTGTTCGACACGGTCTGGTTGGTAAGCGCCGCAACTGCTAACAGAGAGAAAAGCAATATTGCTACAGCGGAAAATGTAACTGTTTTGACAAGGCTAAAACGAGAAAAAATCTTCATTATTATGTTCCCCAATATTCACCGATCATTTATCGTCGGATTTCGCATAATTGAATCGATGAATATTAATGAAGTATTGCCCCCAAAGTGTAACAACTTGTAACTAATACCTTTGGTTTTCTTGTAAGTATTTAAACGTAAATAGTTCTTTGCCTTAAAATAAACTTCAATTTACCTCGAAATTTACAAATTTTGTAGATAATTCGGCCCAATTTAGAACTTAGTCATTCGCTCCACTAACTGACAAAGGAGGCGATATGTCTGATAGTGAAGGCCAAGAGACGGCCAAAAACTCTCAAAAACCCGCACAAACAGGAACCGATACGAAACATGTAAAACCGGGCACCATGTCCGGCCTTACGCAAACTCCAGGATGGAAATTTATTGTCACTGGAGTGATCACACTTTTACTTACAATTCCCGCTCTCTTAGTTTGGGGCTTGGTAGAGGAACGTGCGGATCGGGCCAATCAGGTGGCCAATTCAATTTCACAAGGTTGGGGGCAAGCACAGCGCATAAATGGGCCATATCTGGTGGTTCCGTACTTAGTCACAGAAAAGCATAAAGATAAATATATTGAGGTAAGACGTCATGCGATTTACTCGCCAGATCTTTTGGAAAATACCAGCGATCTGGTGGTTGAAGAGCGCAAAAAGGCGATTTACTCAACGCCACTTTATCATATGAAGTCTACATTGAGCGGAAAATTTGCTCCCATAGATACAAGCGTAATTATCAGCAGGAATGGTCGGCCTCGTTTAAACGAAGCCTTTCTAGCTGTCGAAGTTTCCGATCCAACTGGCTTTCGCTCGGAAGTAATGGCAAGTATAAACAACGATGATGCTGGTATATTTAAACCTGGTTTGAAAGGTGTAAATCCAACCAACCGGTCTGCTGTGGATTATGATATGTACAATCCCCAAGCGATAAATGCCAAATCTAGCGGCATACATCTACCCATCGCAAAAGAGGCATTGCAGGATGAGATGCAATTTGAGATCAAGCTTGCCATCAATGGTTCGCGCGGTTTGCAAATCGTACCGAGTGGAAAAACCACAAAACTCGCAGTTCAATCCAATTGGCCGCATCCCGGATTTGACGGACAGTTCTTACCAGAAACACGAAATATAACGGAAGATGGCTTTGATGCGAATTGGACTATTCCTAATCTCGCGCGGGGTATGAGTGCCGTATCATTGAGCGACACGCTTTCAAGCACAAAATCGGTCATAAAAATTGGTTTTGTTAAACCATTGAAATTCTACCAACTGGTTTCGCGAACCTTGAAATATGCAATTGCATTCTTCTCACTTGTGTTTTTGTCCATATTTATCCTTGAGATTGCGGGCAAACAATCAGTCCACTGGATTCAATATATATTAACCGGCCTTACGATGGTTGTTTTCTACATTCTGCTGTTGGCACTTGCAGAACATATTGGATTTGAATTTGCTTACCTAATTGCGGCAACAGCAACCACGGCGTTAGTATCTTGGTACGTTGGAACTACGCTGAAAAGCAAAAACGCGATGTGGCTCCTGACAGCAATCATAGGCATGACTTACGCGATTATGTATCTGATCCTCAAAGAAGACAAATACGCCCTGCTGATCGGGTCAATCATAGCATTCGCTGCAATTGCCGTGACCATGTATGCAACACGTAACATTGATTGGTCGAATGGTCGCTCGAAAGAAGCTAGGACCAATTAGGTTATTAACAAACGAAAGACCCTGTCTCGGGGTCTTTCAATTGGCATCACATTGAGTTCAATCTCATGAATCTGAATTTGAACGCACTGAACCCTGACTAAATTCCTTAAAAAATGCCTTTGGAGTTAAGCCAAATGCTTTGAGAAAGGCTTCTTGCCAATCCATCCGAGCTAGTAACTTCCAATAGGTAAAGTAATTGCGAAGGCCCTCTTTTCGGTTCGCCAGCATCTGACCTGCGAGCGTAGCGTAGTTACCAAAATACAGTTCTGATATCGCAGAGTTAAACGTCAGTTTTGAAAGTGTCTTGCCGGAGTAACGGGTTTTTTCTCCGCGAAAAATTGCTATATGCTGGGTCGCATCCAAATAAGGGAAAAGCGCATCTAATTCAAACGCAATGGCCGAACCCTCCACCAGCCATCGTGGCCCCATTCGCGCGACAAGGTTTTTATTATTGACTATGGCCAGTGATGTATAGCCTGCCATTTGGCGCTGTATCTCGTGTGAAATCTCATGCGTAATTAGTCTGCGCAAACCTAAATAAGGTTGTTTCCAGTTAAAATCAGCTCCAATGCAAAGTACTATTATGCTCGGGGTATTTAATCCACTTAGATCCTGCCCGCGGCATTGATCTCGTATAATGCGGCGAGCGGTGGAAAGCCGCATTGGATAGCGGCTATTGGCAGCCAATTGCTCAGCAAGTTCAGTTTCATTTGATGAGGCAATGACCTTGATGGTACCTGCGAGGTGAATGTTATGTCTATCGAAATATCTGTAGGCAAATGTAACAGCGTTTTGTATTTCAATCTGCTGGTCGTCACTCAAAAAATTTGAGAGTAAAAATTCAAATTTGGGCGTAGTCTTGTTTGGCCAGTAGCGAGTTTGCTCATCGTCAATCAAACCAATTTCTCGGCACCACACAATAGCGTTGTCGCGCGTTAACGCGCGAAGATCTTTTAATTCCGGATATTCTTTAACAAGTGCGCGGGATGCGTCTCGCGTTTTAGGTCCCATAAGACCATCAACAAGACCTGTTTTGATGCTCAGATATTGGGCTTGGTTTTGTACGCACACAAGACCTGGATCAGGGGTGGCTTCAGCCAGGTTAATTGTCAGGCCAAAGCTGCTCGCAAGCGCTAAGAAACCCAGAATTGGTATTCTAACACCGCACAAAAACAATAAGCACTCCATCAATAACAGCTGCACAATGTTGAATAGGGAGGGAGAGAGAGTCAACTCATCAAGGAGGCAAAGATGTTGAACTTTATGTGATAAAAAAAGCCCCACCAGGAAAATAAGTTCTTAAAGTGGGGCTTAGGTGCTGAATTGACTTTGGATTATTTGAGTTTATTGGTTGGCAACAACCTCAACGCCAATGGTTGCCGGAATAGTACGAGGATCAGCCATTGCCGCACCCATTATTTGGCCAAATGGAACCGGCGCCGGCGGTGTAGCCTTGATCTCGATATTTTGAGGGTTGTCCAAAAATGCAGAAGCTGCCGCTGTGATTTGTTGTTGCAGCTCAGGCATACCAAGACGGGCAAGGCCAAATGGTAAAAGTGCTTTTGCAGCCTCTGCCATTTGTTCTTGTGACATGCCTTGTTTTGATCCAGCATATTTAAGTGCTTTTTCAGTAATAGATGCATCGTCAAAGCGAATGGATAGTGCATTAAGCGTAAGCTGTTGTAGAAGGGCTAAACTCGCCATACCTGCTGCCTGTTGAGCTTTCGGATCAGATTGATCAGCCATTTCTTTTTGAACATCTTGCAGCTGTTTGATGAACTCAAGCGTATAGCCACTTATATCAAGAGCGATGTTGATCCGTCCCGCATCATTAAGCGTGAGCGCATATTCAGGCATGTTAAAACGACCGGTTTTAGCATCCCAGTCACCTTTGATCTGTATATCTCCGCGCAATGTTTCATAGCCCATATCAGCTATTGCTTGTTTCGCTTTAGGGTCTTCCACCGCTGAAAGGTCGATGACGATGCCATTTGCTGAACCGTCAAACTTCATGGCTTGTAAATCATCGGTCATATCAACATGCGCATCTGAACTAGCCATCTTGAAAACATCAACACCCTTATGTGTGAATGTTGCCTGACCAGTCGTTGCGCGTTCATATATAAGGTATGGAGAAGCTTCTGCATCAGCCGCTGGCAAACGAAGTCCTTCGATTTCAAAATCAACGAGTGTGAATTTGATATCTTTTTCTTGATGATTGATATCATCTACTACTGTTTTTTCAACGCGAATGCTTCCATCATCTAGTTCTGTAACGCCATTAAACTGCAATGACCCAATTGGGAATGTTTCTGCAGCAGAGGTCATTTTCACGTTTTCCAACAAAATATTATCACCATCGGCCTTTATCGAACTATATTCGATACCAGCACCGCTCGTGGCGAATACAGCCTTTAGGTTTTCGCTAAACTTATCTGCATCCAATGCGAATGAACTGTAAGTTAAGCTTAGTAAAACTGAACTGGATAAAAATGCGTGTTTAGCTAAGTTAAGCGTCATGGAAACTCCCGAAATAGACCAGCCGAAACTGGCGATAATTTATATTGCTTGCAATCTAATAACGAAACATGACAATCGCAAGGCAAGATTGTGAGTGAGATTAAATAGTGATGCAGTTGGTTGTCAAATTGAGAAATCATCCGATATTTTTTTAATGAATTATGCTGAAAACCCCTTGAAAGCCTATCTAAATTGCGTTTTCACCACTTGTTTCGAATCAAGGCTTAAGTTAGTCGGTAGGCATGGTAAAAGAGCTTACACCGCCCGCTGGCGGCCCGGATGATATTCAGTCAGTAGATTTAAAGGCAGCGCTTGAAGAGAGATATCTTGCTTATGCGTTATCCACCATTATGCACCGTGCCTTGCCCGATGTGCGTGATGGAATGAAACCAGTGCACCGTCGCATTGTTCATGCGATGAATGACATGGGTTTGAAATCAACATCTTCTCACAAAAAATGCGCTAAAGTTGTTGGCGATGTGATGGGTAATTTTCACCCACATGGTGACCAGTCTATTTATGATGCACTTGTGCGCCTTGCGCAGGATTTTGCAGTGCGCTATCCGCTTGTCGATGGTCAGGGAAACTTCGGTAATGTTGATGGGGATAACCCCGCAGCGATGCGTTATACCGAATCTAAGATGACCACTATTGCTGAGTTGCTTCTGGAAGGGATCGACCAAGATGCCGTTGACTTTAGAGCGACGTATGATGAAGAAAATGAAGAGCCTGTTGTACTTCCAGGCGCATTTCCAAATCTGCTTGCCAATGGTGCCGCCGGTATCGCGGTGGGTATGGCCACAAACATCCCGCCACATAACGCACATGAGCTATGTGATGCAGCTTTGCACCTTATCAAGCACCGCAATGCAAGCATTGAAAAACTGGTTGAGTTTGTTCAAGGCCCCGATCTGCCCACCGGTGGCGTAATTATCGAAGACAAGCAGACAATTATTGATGCTTATAAATCAGGTCGCGGCGGCTTCCGCGTTCGGGCACGTTGGGAAAAGGAAGAAACAACGCGTGGCGGCTATCAAATCGTCATTACACAAATACCGTATCAGGTACAAAAGTCACGGCTGATTGAAAAAATTGCCGAACTACTGATGGCCAAAAGACTTCCGCTTCTTGATGATATCCAAGATGAATCTGCCGAAGATGTGCGTATTGTTCTAACACCGAAAAATAGATCAGTTGACCCGGCGTTGCTTATGGCATCGATGTTCAAACTTACTGAGCTTGAAAATCGTGTATCGCTGAACATGAATGTGCTTAGCCAGGGCAAAGTACCAAAAGTTATGTCCCTGCGCGAAGTGCTCGTCGAATGGCTCGATCATCGCCGTGACGTCCTGCAACGTAGATCACGGCATCGTTTGGCAGCGATCATTCGTCGGCTGGAGATACTGGGCGGCCTTATGGTTGCTTATCTCAATATCGATGAAGTGATTAAAATTATCCGCGAGGAAGATCATCCCAAGGCTGTGATGATGGAGCGGTTCTCGATAACTGATCTGCAAGCAGAATCCATTCTCAATATGCGTTTGCGTTCATTGCGTAAATTGGAAGAGTTCGAAATCCGTAAGGAGATCGAGGGTTTAGAAGCAGAAAAGTCTGAAATCGAAGCCTTACTAGCCTCCGAAGAACAGCAATGGCAAACCGTTGCTTGGGAGATCAAGAAAGTTCGTAAGGATTACGGTAAAGACACCGAGCTTGGCGCAAGGCGTACCCTGTTTGAAAAAGCAGTGGAGGTTGATGATAGCGCGATCTATGAGGCGATGATTGAAAAAGAACCAATAACGGTTGTTCTCTCACAAAAAGGTTGGATTCGAGCGCTTAAGGGCCATATGAGCGACTATAAGAGCCTGTCATTTAAAGATGGTGACGAGCTGAAAGTTGCTTTCAGTGCCCATACGACAGACAAGATTCTCGTGTTCACGACAGGCGGTAAGGCCTACACATTGGGTGCAGATAAATTGCCCGGCGGTCGTGGCCACGGTGAGCCACTGCGGATTATGGTCGATATGGATAATGACCAAGATGTGCTGACGGCCTTTGTGCACAAGCCTGATCGTAAATTGATGCTGGCAAGTACTGTTGGTAATGGATTTATTGCAAAAGAAGCAGACCTTATTGCCAATACGCGTAAGGGTAAGCAGGTCATGAATGTAAAAATGCCGGACGAAGCTCATATTTGTGTCGAAGTCCGCGGCGATTATGTGGCTGTGGTGGGTAAGAACCGCAAGATGCTTGTTTTCCCACTCGTTCAATTACCAGAAATGGCACGTGGTAAAGGTGTTCGTCTGCAGCGTTATAAAGATGGCGGCATTTCTGACCTTCGTTGCTTCTCTATGGAAGAGGGGCTGTCGTGGGAAGATAGCGCAGGCCGGTCCTATACTCGATCAAAAGAAGAGCTTACCGAATGGTTGGGCGACAGAGCGCAAGCAGGCCGCATGGTGCCGAAGGGCTTTCCACGAACTGGCAAGTTTTCCGGGTGAACCAGCTTCATTCTGATTGCAAAATCCAAAATGATTGATGGTCAGTTGGACGAGGACGATAAAAACTTCTGATTTCAGAGTCGTCAATGGTCGACCTTGTCTTGCATCACAAGATTGCATAAGTTGCGGCAATTGGAGTTTGTCGCAATATCGCGCCTAAAAATAATAAGAAAGTTTCTATATGTCCCGAGTTTCAGCGTTTAAGAAAATCACTGCCATAACAGCTCTCGCAGCACTTCTTTCGTCCTCAGCGCTCGCGTCAGATGATACTGCGCAAAAAATAGCTGCTGATGCGATGGAAGCGCTCAAAGAAAAACAATTTGAGCAAAGCATGGAGCTTTACGACAAAGCTTTGGCTGAGAGCGAGATTTCTGATGTTGTGAGAGGGCAAGTTTTATCTGCAAAAGCAAATGCGCTTTTGGAACTTGGCTGGGCATCTCGTCAGGAAAAGCCGCTCAATGATGCGATCGCAACCTTTAATATGGCGCTTAAACTGCTAACAAAAGAAAATGCATCTTTAGATTGGGCGCGGGCGCACGCGAAGCTTGGCGATGTTTATCGTTCGCTTGGTTACGGGATGTATAATAAGAATGAGCAAAAAACAGGTGCTCAACTTTATGCAAAGTCCATATCAGCATTTCAGCGTGCTTTGACCGTATTAAATAAAGAAGAGAATCTTGAGGAATGGGCTGTTGCTCAACGTGCATTAGGCCAAGCGTTGACCAATTCAGACACATTTTTAGAAGTTTCGGGAAAGCAGACCAATGCATCCAGCCTGAGTAAAGCCATAGCTGCATTCACGGCTGCAACTGAATATTACACCAAGGAATCTGCACCATCTGACTGGGCGGGTTTGCAGTTTCAGCTTGGCGATATTTATACAACTCTACATCAACGACAGGGTGGTGTTTGGCTGCCCAAAGCAGTCGATGCTCATAAGCGCGTTCTGGAAGTCTTGACGGAAGACATCAATCCGAGCGTCTGGGCGCAAGTTCATTATTTCATTGGTAATGGTTTGGCAGAATTAGGTGCGAAGAATAAAGATAAACAAATGCTGACTGAATCAATTGCCGCCAGTCGCATTGCACTTGAATCTGATTACTTTAAGCAGATATTTCCAGAATTTTACGAACGCAATTCGAACAATATTCAAGTTGCTGAAAAGCTGATCAAAAAATACGAAGCTGAAAACTAGGCAATTTCTATTCTATCATATTTGAGGCGGTTTTCAGTTTGAATGACGCCTTTCTTATCACAAAAAGTTCAAGTCATCCTCAATTGTGTATGTTGCCTGTTGCCCCTACCATCATGCTTTTAGTTTGAAAGGTATCTGCTGTGGTCAATCGCAAAACTCGAATTGAAAATGCACTTTGGGGCCTGTTTATAGCTGATAGTCTGGCAATGCCCGCTCATTGGTATTACTCGCGTGAAAATATTGCTCGTGATTTCAATGGTGGTGTGAAGACTTATGAAGCGCCACTGCACCCGCACCCAGAAGCCTTTATGGTCGGTATGTCTTATTTGCCAGATATCGAAAAAGCCAACATGCTTGGCCGTCCCTATGATATTTTACATGAACATAGTCGCTTTTATAAAACATCTTGGGCTGAACTTGAGATTAAGCGCACTGAGCGCGAAGGCGAACATGGCAATGCCGTGGCGGCGGAAGATGAGCGATATCATTATCATCATGGTTTAGGGCAGGGCGATAATACACTCAATGCTCACCTAGCCCGTGTATTGCTGCGTTCTATCAATAAACGTGGTGGTTATGAGGCTGGTGCATTTTTGGATGAATTTATCGAGCATATGACAACGCCGGGTGTCAACAAAGACCCCTACACGGAGGTATTCTTAAGGCGATGGTTTGAGAATTATTGTGCTGGTGACCCAGTTCATGCTTGTGCTCAGATGCAACGAGACAATTGGTCGATTGGCTCACACGGGGGAATGATCCGTCCCATGATCTTGTCGCTACTCTCGCAAAATGCCTATCAGGGCATTGGCATGGCGCTTGAGCATCAGGTGCTTACACATAGATCGGAAACAATTGCGTCAGGTTTGGCGGTGTGTGTGCCACTGTTATTTGAACTGGTGAACGGGGTAGATGCGAAGCTCGCTTTTCAGGCATCAGCGAGACAGGTACATATGGCAGCTATCCGAGGGGAGGATTTATTTGCTCAATACCGTGATCACAAAGGGCCAGGCAATATTCCCGATGATAAAATGTGGGCCTATCACATGGATCTTGCTGGCGAACCAATGAACCTTTCTAAGCTTGTGGAAATGGGTGAACAAAACGTACTTCGCAGGGAAATTGGCACTGTATGTTATATCGAACAAGGCTTGCCGATGATGTTCTTCATCGCTGAGTACGAGGATTATAATTTTGAGAAGGCAATGCTATTAAATGTCAATGCAGGTGGCGATAATGTTAATCGTGGCATGCCGTTAGGCCTTATGATGGGCGCCGCAAGTGAGAAAGTGCCAGATCGTTTAAAACGTGGCTTATCTGATTACGAGACGCTGAGTAGTGAGATATCAAATTTCGCCGAGATCGCAGTTTCAGGTCAAGGCGTAACAACAGGTTTTGAGGCTCCATCCCGGCGTGCGAAGACGTAATATTAGTGTTCTCAGTCTTCTATATATTTTGCCCAGCCGTTCGCACCTAAATGTTCTTGGGGCTGAAAGCGGGTTTTGTAAGCCATTTTGGGTGAGCTATCGACCCAGTAGCCGAGATAGACATGCGGCAGGCCTGCCTCTACGGTGCGTTTGATATGATCGAGAACCATATAGGTGCCTAAAGAGCGGTAATCGATATCTGGTTCAAAAAATGAATAGACCATTGAGAGCCCATCGCCCATCTGGTCTGATAAAGCTGCGGCAATCAGTTTGCCTTGCGGGTGTTCTGTTACACCGTCACCTTCCTGGCGAATACGATATTCAATAACGCGCGTATTTACGTGAGTATCTTCAACCATCATTGCATAATCAAGCACCGACATATCCGACATGCCACCATCATAATGCCTGTCATCGAGATAAGCTCTAAAGAGAGAGTATTGTTCGCTTGATGGTTCTGCCTGATGATCAACAGAAATAATATCTGCATTTTTTGCCATGACTCGTTTGAATGATTTGGTCCATTTAAACTCATCGGCGAGTATGCGGACGGACACGCAGGATTTGCAGCCTTCACAGGCAGGGCGATAGGCAATGTTTTGCGATCGCCTGAAACCACCCTGGGTTAGAATATCGTTTAATTCCGGGGCTTTGTCGCCTGCAAGGTGGGTAAAAATCTTGCGTTCTTCCAAACCGTCCAGATAGGGGCATGGTGTGGGTGCGGTTAAAAAGAACTGCGGCGACTCAATCTTCTGTTTCGTCATTAGGCTCTAGTGTCTGGCTTTTTTATTAAGACCAGATTAGAGCCTTGTTCGCCGCCATGCAACAGCAAGTTATTTATGAGTAGAAATTGTGATGTCTATGTCATAGTCATTATCAAGATCATTGCGCAAAACCACTGTGCCGAGCAATAAATCCTGTACGAGACGCTTGCGATCAGTAAATAGGCTTACCAATAATATCGCACCACTTGTTACAACATTTGCCACCCAGAATATGACACCGTGGATAACAGCTGTCATAAAATCAACACGCCCACCGTCAATTCGTGCAATACGCAGGCCAGCCATTTTCATGCCTGGTGTCGCCTGATCACGGCCACCCATTGTCGAGCCCACATAAACCAGCGCAATCACAGGTGTGATGACGGCAAATAAAAGCCAGCCTAAGCTAAGTGTAATGATGCCAAGAAAGAAAACAACGATTGCGACAGGGATGTGCAACAGCGCAATAGCTATATAGTCAACGACAAAAGCCATGATACGGCGCGTGCGAACATTATCATAATAAGCAGGATCATTTAGCCGTTCATCAATAATGTGCGTATATTTATCACCTGTATTGTGAAATTCGTTTTCTGCACTCATATGTTCATAACTTGCCATAATTAGCCCCATTCTATCGATCTCTAATATTTAAATGGGGAGGTTTATCTTGATTTCAAGACCTTTCATCAGGTTCGAAACTCAAAATATCCGATGGTTGGCAATCAAGAGCTTCGCATATTTTCTCAAGCGTATCAAAGCGGATACCTTTAACTTTGCCCGATTTCAGAAGTGAAATATTTTGTTCTGTAATGCCGATAATTTCCGCCAACGTCTTGGAACGCATCTTCCGTTTTGCGAGCATAACGTCCAGTGTTACGATAATAGCCATAGCTCACACAAATGCCTGATTTTCATCTGAAATGATAGCGGCTTCATGTAGAATTTTTGCCAGAGTAATTAGCAACAAACCTAATATGATCGCATATACTTCATTCTCAGATATCCCAAAAGCCAAGTGCTTATCACCAGGGCCATTGTAGAGGGTTAGAGCTAATATAGTAAAAGTTTTAACCAGAACACCAACTGGTGCCAACGCCACCAGCGCCCAGCCCATCCTGTTAAGCCGAGCTGCTGCATCATGAGTGAAGACACGTTTAGATTTATATTGGTGGAAGAGACGCCGTGCTTGATCGAAAAAAAAGACGCCAATAAGCATCGGTATTATTCCAAAAATAAATGCTGAAATCCGACTAAAATAATTAATCGTAATATTCATTGTATCAGTTGCATATTCGTCCCTAATTGCTGCATCAAACAGTGCGATATCAACAATCATAAGTATCAGATAATAGGTCATAGCGCCCACAGTGATGAATATACCAACCCCCGAAAACACCTCTGCATAGACTGAAATATTTTTGATACGATCATAAGCTTGGGATGTTCTGTTTTGTTCAGGCATTTTTTACTTTCTTCATAATAAATGTTGAATAATTATTGTTTTACGATAATTAATATATGAGATACGTAAAAGTCAAGAGCGGAAATTTAGTGATTATGATCCTGCCAAACAAAAACCTTGCCTCATTTGTAACCACTGACGTGGCGTCTGTAATCCTTGCCTGCTGTGTAGCTGTTAAAATTAGATTTATAAATCGTGTTTCTGGAAAGGATCCCAAGATGTATCGTCATATTATCAATTTCACTAGGCTTGGCATTGTGGGACTTATTTTGGCGTTCTTAGTTGCCTGCGGGCATACGCCGGTCTCGAGCATGGTAAAGCTGAGAAATTTTGACCCAACGACAACTGATGTTGAAAAGTTAAGTATCGCGGTGGCTGTTCCCAATCAGTTTAAGGTCAGCGACAACGGGGTGACGATGCTGCTGGAAATCAGAAAGAAGGATGGTTCGCAAGGCAAGCGAGAGACGTTTGCTCTCACAAACTCTTTGCAGTCTGACGACCAGCAAAAGTTACGAAGGTTATCGGTGCCAGAAGGTCGAAAAATTCTTGCTTATCGCATTCACCCGCAAGATGTGGAGAGATTTAATACGATAAGGCGATTTTCAATTGAAAAAAAGAAGACAAAACAATGGGATGGGTCATTCGGCGTCGGTACGCAGGTTTGTAGGATAAATAATGTATTGCCAGAGTCTATTTTAATTACCACTTATATTAAAAGCAGCGAAACAAAGGAGTATGTGCCGTTCATTGTGGACCTAGATTTAGCCAAGCAAACTGATGTTGGTCGTGTCGAAACATGGGCACCTTTGTGCGATACCAAGACTTAAAGCAGCACTACTTGGTTGTGTACAAAATCTCAGCAGCCCTTGGCGCAAAATATGTCAAAATACCATCGCAGCCAGCTCGTTTGAATGCCATGAGGCTTTCCATCATTGCGCGTTCTTCATCAAGCCAGCCATTTTGAGCTGCCGCCTTAATCATCGCATATTCGCCAGAAACTTGGTATGCAAAGGTCGGTAGGCCAAACTCTTCTTTCACGCGCAAACACATGTCCAGATACGGCAGGCCGGGTTTGACCATCATCATATCTGCACCTTCCTGCACATCCAGCGCAGCATCGACTATTTCAAACACGCGTCAAATGAGAAAGTTGCCTACCTTAGGTAGTGTTGGGCAGGTTTGTGTTTTTGAGACTATTAAAATTTTCGTTGTTAATAGTTAATGCAATTTTTGTTTTTCAACATACTTTGGTCATGATATTTAACGGGTCCACATGAGGGGCAACTATGAATTTGAATATTGCATACCAGTTTTGGCAATCCGCACAGAGATACCCTGAAAATACTGCTCTTGTCGTCGGTAAAGAGGTTTATACTTATCAAGAGTTGAGCACGTCTGTTCGCATGCTTGCGGAACAGATAAAACCGCATTTGACCCATGGTAGAGTTGGTGTTTTAGCGACGCGATCTGCGGAGGCATGTATTGGACTTTTGGCAACGGCTTGGGCAGGTGGCACTTATGTACCTCTCAATCAGAAATTACCACAATCAAAGCTTGAAAGCCTTTTTGATTATTTGAATTTGGATGCCTTGATCGTTGATCAAGCTGGTCAGAAATTGATCGAGAAATATACATTCCTTAATAAACCGACACTTATTCTGGCGCCTAGCGATGCAAAGGGTGTGTTTGACGCCCAAATTTCAGAAATCTCGGATTCGGACACACAAAGAAAACAGCTTCCAGAGCCTGTTAAAACTGGTGAAGAGCATCTTGCCTATATTGAATTCACCTCAGGCACAACCGGAAAACCAAAGGGTGTGATGGTTTCAAATAAGGCTGTCAGAAGCTATTTTGATGCGATGGACGAATGGTATCTGGTCGCACCTGAAGCGCGCGTTGCTGAAACTTGTGATATCACGTTTGATCTATCCGTTCATAATATGTTTTTTGCTTGGCGGTCGGCAGCAGGACTTTACATCATGCGATCGCTTGATATGGTTATGCCCACTAAATTTGTGCAGAAACATAAAATTACAACTTGGCTTTCGGTACCGTCAGTTGTTGCAATTTCACGCCAGAGTGATGACCTGAAGGATAATTCAATGCCTTCGCTGGAGTTGTCTTTATTCTGCGGCGAGGCTTTGTCGGTCGAAATCGCAAATTGCTGGATGCGGGCAGCACCCAACTCAATAGTAGACAATATTTATGGCCCAACGGAAGCAACCATCGCTTGCCTACGGCAGACTTGGAATAGGGACGGAGCAACCACGCCAGCGCGCCAGATTGTGGCTATTGGTAAAACTTACAAAGGCATGAGAGCGATGATTGTTGATGACAATCTAAACCCTGTTGCTGATGGCGTGGCGGGAGAAATTGTACTCTGTGGCGAACAGCTTGCCGAAGGATATTTTCAGCAAGCAGAGCTTACGAGTGAACGATTTCCTTTGATTAGTGGTGAACGTTGGTATCTTACAGGAGATCTTGGGCTAAGAGATGAAAATCAGATTTTCCATCACCTTGGCAGGATAGATAATCAAATTAAATTGCATGGCTATCGTATCGAACTTGAAGAGATTGAAATGTGGCTTAAGGATGTGGCTCAAACTGAACTTTCTGCAGCCGTTGCATGGCCAACAGTCAACGGCGTCGCTAAAGGAATTGTTGGTTTCTGTGTAGGCTCTGCCATTTCATCCAACGATATTATCTCGCAGCTAAATGATAAATTGCCGCGCTATATGCAGCCATCGAAGGTGATAGAAATTGAAAGCATGCCACTTAACTCTAATGGCAAGACTGATCGCCACGCCTTAGTAGCAATGTTAGACGACATTGCGATAAATGATACCCCGAACCAGTCCAGGGTTGTTCGATGAACGTCAAAAACACTACATTCATTCCAAACATACCATTTGAAGTTAATCCAATCATTTTGCGCAGATGGTGGTTGCGTATTGATAAAAATGAACGCGTACTTTCGTGGTCGCAAACCTACGGCGGACAAACAATATTGCATGTCGCTTTTTGCGCCCTCATATTTGCCATTCCTATTCTGTCATTCAAATATTTTGTGCTTGTAGTAATCGGCCTCAGTTTAGTTGCTGCTCTGCCAGCTCATCGTTTATTCATTCTTTGTGGTTTGGCGACTGTCTATTTCGTTCTCAGGCCGTTTAAGTCAGAGATCGCTTATGATAGGTTCCCCGAAATTATGCACAATATTGGTGTTGGTGCTTTGCCAACCCAAATTGGGATAAGCTTATCTGCTGTTTTACTTTTATTTGCTGTTCTTGCATTGGGTGAATTGCAAAACAAAAACATCAAAGCATTCCCGGTTCGCCGACCTATCTTGTCGATGTTTTTGCTGAGTGTCGTGTTGACGGTGATAACTGCGTTACTACCCAAAACTAGTATTCTATCATCGTTGTCGTGGGCTGTGCTTGCGCTTTTATCTACATCATTTTTCTTCATCGCCTATATTTTTCTAGACAACCGAGGTAAATTGAGAGTCCCAGTTCATCAAAGAATAGGCTTTGTCAGACCACTTTGGACGACAGCTCTTGCTCCGATGAAAGGGCCGAATTTTATCAAAAAATTTGAAGCCAAAGATTCTGTTGCCTTGTCGATAACGCGATTAAAGGCAGTCAAACTTGTACTCTGGGCGGCTATACTTTTTTGGGTTTGGGAGCTTGGGTTCAATCAACTTCTGTTCGGTTATTTTGGGTTCCCTCGGTTAAACGAAACTATAACATTAACAGCTTTAGATGGGGCACAAGGCTTTGCCTCAAATTGGCTAGTTTTGATCGCCTATTTTATGGCCGAGTTGATGGAAGTCGCAGTTTACAGTCATTTGTTTGTAGCAATTGTGCGAATGGCAGGCTTCCAGATTCCACGCGGCATGTTCAATCCATTAGCCTCTCGTTCAATTTCGGAGTTCTGGGGGCGCTATCTTTTCTATTTCAAAGAAATGTTGGCCGATATCTTTTTTTATCCAACCTTTCAGCGGTTCTTTAAGAAAACTCCTAGGCTAAGAATAGCTTTTGCAACGTTTGTTGCCGCCTTTCTTGGCAATATCTTATTTGATGTTCTTCCCGCCCTGCCAAAGGTTGCGACCGATGGTATTATGGAAACAGTCGACAATTTTTATAGCTACACGCTTTACGCTGCGATTTTGACGATTGGGTTAATTGTATCCCAGCTTTCGTCCAAGCGCCCCAGGCCCGAGGATGGCAATTTGCGATACAATATTTTGCCCCGTGTACAAGTTATAGGTTTTTTCATGATTTTGCAGGTATTTGATGATTCCACTGGTAGCCTATCTTTGGAAGCGCGAACCGAATTTTTCCTCAGTTTATTTGGAGTTTGGAAATGAGTAATGTTATCGAACAACTAAGAAAAAAAATATCTGATCTTTTGGTAGAAAGAGCGCAGCCGGCGGAATTTTCCGATACCGAATCTCTTTTTGATAGCGGACTTTTAGATTCTGTTGCAGCCGTAAATTTTTTAATGGAACTCGAGAATGTCTGTGATGTCGATCTGACTGATCCTGATTTCGATCTTTCTAAAATTGATACGTTTGAAGAACTAAAAAGCCTGTTATCGGAAACTGAAGAGACCTAGGAGTATCTTTATTTCACCTTCATTAACTCAGCAGCCCTTGGTGCAAAATAAGTCAAAATGCCATCGCAGCCAGCGCGTTTAAATGCCATGAGGCTTTCCATCATTGCGCGTTCTTCATCAAGCCAGCCATTTTGAGCTGCCGCCTTAATCATCGCATATTCGCCAGAAACTTGGTATGCAAAGGTCGGTAGGCCAAACTCTTCTTTCACGCGCAAACACATGTCCAGATACGGCAGGCCGGGTTTGACCATCATCATATCTGCACCTTCCTGCACATCCAGCGCCGCATCACGGATAGCTTCATTTGGGTTCGCAGGATTTAGGAAGTAACTGTTTTTATCTCCCTTGAGGAAGTTGCTGGTCCCAATGGCCTCCCGATAGGGGCCATAAAAACCGGATACGAATTTTGCAGCGTAAGACATTATGGCAACAGACTGATATCCAGCATCGTCAAGTGCCTGACGGATAATGCCAATGCGCCCGTCCATCATCTCAGATGGTGCAATAATGTCAGACCCTGCTTGCGCTTGCAGGATGGCCGCCTTAGCCAAAACCTCGACTGTCTTATCATTGACAATTTCGCCATCTTCAAAAATGCCGTCATGCCCGTCTGAGGTAAAAGGATCGAGCGCAACGTCAGTTATAATGCCTATTTCTGGAACAGCTGCTTTAATAGCTCTTGTTGTTTGGTTGATCAGATTATCCGGGTTCAGAATTTCTGATCCCGTTTTATCGCGTTTGGCATAATCAATATTTGGAAATGTAGCGATAGCTGGGATGCCTAAATCGCGCGCATGTTTTGCAGCTTCCACTGCGCGGTCAACGGACATGCGTTCAACGCCTGGCATTGCCTCGATGTTTTCAGTTTTATTCTCACCTTCAATAACGAATATTGGCCAGATCAGATCAGCAGCAGAAAGATGCGTTTCTTGTACCATTGATCGCATCCACTCAGACCCGCGATAACGGCGCATACGTCGGTTGCCAGTGACAAGGTCAATTTGCTTTGTGATATCTGACATAATATTACTCTCTATATATGCACCAAGTTTTGTCTGTTTTGGCCATTAATTATCTAAAAGGTCAAGACCGCCATTTGACTATTGAGTATAATTGCTGATCTGCTCTTGCCATAATTCTGCTTTTATCGGCATAAGTATATAGGGGCGAGGGAGCTTTAAATGCCAACATTGGATGATCTTGATGTCAATTTATCAGGCTTAAAGTCTGATGCAGATGCAGTGCCAGAAAATCTGGACCGTTTGTATCAGGTGTTTTTAGTCGTCGTTACGTTGATGTGCATCTTGGGAGCAGTCAATTATTGGGCACAGCTTATGGGAATATCATATGGTGGTGCTCTAAGGTTTGATATTGCACCGCTACATTGGAAAATAGTTCAAGTTATTCTTGCGTTGCTTTTGCCGCTCACGGCGCTTGGGATTTGGTTTCGTAATTCATTTGGCCTGTGGGGTTGGGTTCTCGTTACTGCTATTCAGTTCATCATGCATGGTCTTCTGAAAGATAGTTATGGTGAAAACGAAATGCATCTTGCTGTCAGCGCTGGCATCGTAGTTCTGTTTCTTATCTTCCGGTTTGCCTTCTATCGCCGGGAGAAAGAACGGTTGGAGGAAGGCAAGGAGTAAGAATTGATTCACCTTAGTTTTCAGTAAGATTCCATTAAGCCTGTAAATTAAGTAAAATTTTCGACGTATTCGATAGATTTGCCTCAAGACGGAAAAACAAAAAATAGCCGTCAACTAGAAAAACATTGAGGCAAACAAAATGACACAACAAACACCACTATTGGTTCGTGATAACCCAAGCTTAGATCCAAGCGAACAAAAAACAGGACTACGTGTACAATATCTTGAGACTCTTCAATTGGTAGAGCGTCTTCATCGCCGTCTTTTAGACGTTGTAAAAGATGAATTTGATCGCTCAGGCCGTTCGGATATCAACGCAGTTCAAGCTCTGTTGCTTTTTAATATCGGTAATTCAGAACTAACTGCAGGCGAGCTACGCAGTCGCGGTTACTACCTTGGTTCAAATGTATCGTACAACTTGAAGAAGCTTGTCGATCTCGGCTTTATCAATCACTCTAAATCACGCGTTGATCGTCGCTCGGTCCGCATTTCCTTGACTGAAGAAGGCACAGAAATAGCTGGTATCGTTGAGGGATTATATAATCGTCATATTGAATCAATCGAACAGGTTGGTGGCATTACTGAAGATGATTTTGGCGTAATGAACAAAATGATGCAGCGCCTAGACCGATTCTGGAATGACCAAATCATGTATCGCCTATAATTCGATATTTGAACGACCTCCGGTCATAACCGCTCCTAAAGTCATGTTTGAGGCATGGTTTGAGGGGCGGTTTTTCATATTATGTTCACACTTTTAGCGATAATTTCACCTATTCACGATTCGTAACAAAAACGCCTTGATGCGGCCATATTGTTATGAATTTTTGAATAAAGTGCGGGCAGGGCTAATACGTCGCCAAATCTTGATCACGCGAGTTTGATGACCATGGTCTTGTACTTAAAGAATAAAGCGATAAATATGGTCTTATTAATCCGTATTTTTGATTTTTTTTGGATGAGACATCTTGGTGAGTGATATGAAGAAGCAAACAAAATATACCAAAATTGCCAGACGCAGCTTTCTAACAGGTGCGGTGACAACGGGTCTTTTGGCTGGTGTTGCTAATTCCGCTTTGGCTCAAACGTCCATTGAATCGATAATTAAAGACCCAAGTCGTGGTAAATGGGATGATGCGTTTGATGCAAAATCATTACGTGGCGCAAGTAATGCTGTTGCAACTAAGCCAATTATGAGCGAGCAAACGGTCGTTAACTTGGAAAACGCGTTGCTTCAATATCAAGATATTGTTGCCAATGGCGGTTGGCCGGTTGTTCCGGCAAATAAGCGTTTAAAACTCGGAACGGTTGACCCTGATGTGCGTATTTTACGTCAACGCTTGATAGCATCCGGCGATTTGCCAGCCTCTGCTGGTGTTTCTAATAGTTTTGATACCTATGTCGAGGGTGCAGTGCGTGGTTTCCAAGCTCGTCACGGTTTGCCCGCTGATGGAGTTTTGGGCAAATTCAGTTATGCGGCTCTTAATGTATCCGCTCAAGTTCGCCTCACACAGCTAGAAACAAACATTGTCCGTCTAAAATCAATGTCCGGTGATTTGGGTGCTCGTTATGTGATGGTCAATATTCCTGCCGCACAAATTGAAGCAGTTGATAATGGTCAAGTTGCGCTACGGCATACCGCAATTGTCGGTAAAATCTCTCGCCAAACGCCAATTTTGAATTCAAGAATTCATGAAGTCATCTTAAATCCTTACTGGACTGCGCCGCGTTCGATTATCAAAAAAGATATTGTGCCGTTGATGCGTAAGGACCCGACTTACCTAACACGAAATGCAATTCGTTTGTTTGACAAGAAGGGTGACGAAGTTCCACCAGAATCAATTGACTGGCATGCCGAAGAGGCGCCAGACTTAATGTTCCGCCAAGACCCTGGCAAAATTAATGCGATGTCTTCAACTAAAATCAATTTCCACAATCCGCACGCTGTATATATGCACGATACGCCGCAGCGTTCAGTCTTTGGCAAATTGTTGCGTTTCGAATCATCAGGTTGTGTTCGCGTACAAAATGTACGTGAACTATCTGCATGGCTGTTAAGAGATACTGAAGGCTGGTCCCGCGCCAACATTGAAGCGGGTATTATGTCTGGCGAAAGTATGCCTATTCAACTTGAGGAACCCGTTCCGGTTTACTTCACATATTTCACAGCTTGGTCATCTTCCGATGGCGTTGTTCAGTTCCGTGATGATGTTTACCAACGTGACGGTGTTGATTTGCTGGCGTCTCGCGAGCTTTAAGCAACCGCAATCAGATAGAGCCAATTGCCATATTTCATATGGCGAGGCTTTCATGCGACATTTTACAATCTGATAAGTGACCTTTTGCTCCATCGGAATATTGCGCTTCGTCTCATTTGACGTTAAACAGCCGTCAAATCCTGTCATTCCACGCATATTGAGCAAAGGTAACCTTCCCATGACGAATGCGTTTTTCACGAAATCTTTAGCAGATCAAGATCCTGAAATTTTCAAGTCCATCGAGCAAGAGCTTGGTCGCCAGAGCCATGAGATTGAACTCATCGCATCTGAAAATATCGTTTCAAAAGCCGTGCTGGAAGCGCAAGGCTCTGTGATGACGAACAAATATGCCGAAGGTTATCCTGGTAAACGTTATTATGGTGGTTGTCAGTTCGTTGATATCGCTGAAAATCTAGCAATCGATCGCGCAAAACAGCTTTTCGGATGTGAATTTGCCAATGTGCAGCCAAATTCCGGTTCTCAAGCTAACCAAGCTGTGATGCTGGCACTCGCAAAGCCGGGTGATACGCTTCTTGGCATGAGCCTTGATGCCGGTGGACACTTAACACATGGTGCAAAGCCAAACATGTCCGGTAAATGGTTCAATGCCGTTCAATATGGTGTTGTGGCAGAAACCGGACTTCTTGATTATGATCAGATGGAAGCTCTAGCGCTTGAACATAAGCCAACAATCATCGTTGCTGGTGGTTCTGCTTATTCTCGTACGATTGATTTCGCGAAATTCCGTGAGGTCGCAGATAAAGTTGGTGCAATTCTTTGGGTTGATATGGCTCACTTTGCAGGTCTTGTGGCCGCTGGCCTTCATCCAAGCCCGTTCCCTCATGCTCATGTTGCAACCACCACCACACATAAAACATTGCGCGGACCTCGCGGCGGCATGGTAGTCACAAATGACGAAGCAATTGCTAAGAAAATCAATTCTGCCGTGTTCCCCGGCCTTCAAGGTGGCCCTTTGATGCACGTCATTGCTGGTAAAGCAGTTGCATTTGGCGAAGCTTTGACAGGTGATTTTAAAACCTACATGGGCAACGTTAAAGAGAACGCAAATGTTCTTGCTCAAACATTGGTTGATGGTGGTCTGGAAATTATTTCTAGCGGTACTGATACGCACCTTATGTTGGTGGATCTACAGCCAAAAGGCGTTACTGGTAAGGCAACAGAAGCCGCACTTGGTCGCGCATTTATTACATGTAATAAAAACGGTGTGCCGAATGATCCTCAGTCTCCATTTGTGACATCTGGCATTCGTTTGGGTACGCCAGCTGCAACAACACGCGGATTTGGAGCAGCTGAATTTCGTGAAGTAGGTCAATTGATTCTTGAAGTGGTCAATGGCTTGAGCGCTGTTGGTGCAGATGGTGACAATTCTGCTACCGAGCAAGCGGTGAAGGAAAAAGTCATTGCACTAACGTCTAAATTCCCAATCTACGAAAATACTGGGGCTTAATTTATGCGTTGTCCCTATTGTTCTTCACATGATAGTCAGGTGAAGGATTCACGTCCTGCAGAAGATGGTGCAGCTATCCGTCGTCGGCGTATTTGCCCTGATTGCGGTGGTCGTTTTACGACATTTGAACGTGTCCAGCTTAGGGATTTACAGGTCTTGAAAAAAACGGGGCGTAAAGTCCCGTTTGATCGTGAAAAATTGCAAAAATCCTTTGATATTGCATTGCGTAAACGGCCTGTTGATCGTGATCGTATTGATCGAGCCGTTTCTGGTATTGTGCGCCGTCTTGAAAGTTCTGGCGAAACAGAGATTGAGACTGATAATATTGGTCTTTTGGTGCTTGAAGCACTCAAAGCCTTAGACGATGTTGGCTTTGTTCGCTATGCATCCGTTTATCAGGACTTCTCAGGTGCAGAAGATTTCGAAAAAATTATTGCGCAATTGAGCGCGCGCATCGCTGGTGATGCGGTTGATGAAGATTGATCCGCCAACAGATCGATTAGAAATTGCGGGCGATATAAGCTCGCAAGCCCAAGCCCGCCTTGATGAACGATTTATGGCCGCAGCTATTCGTCTTGCGCGTAAACACGAAGGGCTAACGGCAGAAAATCCATCTGTTGCTGCTCTTATTGTTCGTTTTGAGAATAGTATTCCCATTATTGTTGGCCAAGGTGTAACTGAAATTGGCGGCAGGCCACATGCCGAGGTCATTGCACTTGGCAAAGCTGGTCATCTTGCAAAGGGCGCTTGCGCTTATGTGACCCTTGAACCCTGTTCACATTTCGGCATAACGCCGCCTTGCGCAAACGCGCTCATTGCTGCGGGTATCACGCGCGTCGTTGTTGCCGCAAATGACCCTGATACGCGTGTATCAGGCAAGGGATTTGAGACCTTGCGGTCCGCTGGTATTGATGTTGTTACAGGTGTTTTGGCTAAAGATGCTGAATATGGTTTGGCTGGTTTCCTTAAAAGAACCACCAAAAAACGACCATTTATCACACTTAAATTGGCCATGAGTGCAGATGGTATTGTGGGTGCTCATTCCGGCGAGCAGGTCAAAATTACGAACAATATATCAAATGCTCAAGTCCATATTCTACGTGCTATCAATGACGCAATTCTGGTTGGTTCCGGCACGATCATCAACGATGATCCGAGTTTAACATGTCGCCTTAATGGGCTGACGGATAGATCTCCCAAGCGTGTTATTCTCGATAGGCGCCTGCAAATTTCTGCCAAGTCTCACCTGATACAAACAGCAGATAAAACCTCCACTATTATTGCGACAAAGTCAAAAAACGAGGTTCTCCAACCATTGCAAAACCAAGGTGTTTCTATTCTTGATTTGGTGAATGTTCGTGAAGATCAACAATTGTACTACATGGTAGGGGAACTCGCAGATAGAGGCATCTCAACATTGTTGGTTGAAGGGGGAGCACAGATTGCAAAATCATTTTTAGATGCTCGACTTGTTGATCGTTTGGTGATTTTTCAATCTAACAAAAATCTTGTCGGTATAAATGATGCAGTTAATGCACCCATTTCACCGCAGAATATCGATGATTTCGTTCTTAAAAATCAGCTGACTTTTGGTTCGGATATCATGTATGAGTATGAACCCCAGAATAGGGTCAAGAATAGAGCCAAAGGATAAGCAACATGTTTACAGGCATCATCACGGATATTGGCGAAATTTCAGATATAAAAGAATTGAATTCTGGTCTGGAGCTGACGATCAAAACAGGCTTCGACCCTGAAACCATTGACATTGGTGCATCAATTGCATGTGCGGGAACGTGTCTGACCGTGACAGAGCTTCCCGAAGCTGGTTCAAATGAGAGATGGTTTAAAGTTGAGGCTTGGGAAGAGGCGCTTCGCCTCACGACAATAGGCGCATGGACAACAGGTGAGAGCATCAATCTTGAGCGCGCATTAAAAATGGGTGATGAACTTGGCGGGCATATGGTATCTGGCCATGTGGATGCGCGCGCGGAAATCATCGAGATTAGTGATGAGGGTGATGCAAAACGGTTCACGCTTAAAGCGCCCGATGAGCTTGCACTTTATATCTCGCCAAAAGGGTCTGTTACGTTAGATGGGACATCGCTTACGGTGAATGAGGTCGATGGATCAATCTTTGATGTCCTCATCATTCGTCATACACAGGACGTAACCACGTGGGGCACGCGAATTGTAGGCGATCTTGTGAATATCGAAATTGATCAGCTTGCACGACATGTTGCAAGATTGGTCGAGCATATGACGAATAGAGATTGATCTTATTGCGATTGCTAAGATTTTACTTGCCACGTGAACAGAAGCATGGTTTGAGCTGTTCTCAATTCAAAACACATCGCTAAACGCGACAAATGGAGTTTTCGTCTCTATGACTGATGCACCACACTTGCTGATTGTTGAAGCAAGATTTTATGATGATATGGCCGACGCGCTGTTAGAAGGCGCAACTGATGCGCTCAAAGATGCAGGCGCAACATATGAAGTGATCACAGTTGACGGAGCGCTCGAAATTCCAGCAGCCATCGCGATGGCACTTGATGGCATGGATGATGATGGAACCCATTTTGACGGGTTTATAGCCCTTGGCATGGTTATTCGCGGGGAGACATACCATTTTGAGATTGTTTGCAATGAATCCGCTCGTGGATTGATGCAATTATCAGTCGCTGAATCTCTGGCATTGGGTAATGGCATCATGACGGTAGAAAATGCTGAGCAAGCGTGGCGCCGTGTGAAGAAAAGCGAGTTGGATAAGGGCGGTTTTGCTGCCCGTGCCGCGCTTAAAATGATTAAATTGAAAGAGAAGTTTTCTGCATGAACGACGAAGCTAAAACACCGAAGTCAGAAAACGATGTAAAGCCTGCCAATAAACGCGGTGCGGCACGACTGGCTGCTGTACAGGCGCTGTACCAGTTGGATTTATCAGGCGATGCCGTGAGTGAAGTTGTCGCAGATTTTAAAGCTAATCGTCTGGGCACCGAGATTGATGGTGATCAATATCGCGATGCTGATGGTGATTGGTTTCAGCGCATCGTTGCCGGTGTTGTTGAACAACAACGCGAACTTGACCCTGCAATTCATGCTGTGTTGACAGACGACTGGCCCCTATCACGTATTGACACTACGTTGCGCGCTATCCTGCGGGCAGGCGCATTTGAACTCGTTGATCGAAAAGATGTGCCAACAGCGGTTATTATCAACGAATATGTAGATGTTGCATCTGCGTTTTTTGAAGATGATGATGAGCCAAAATTGGTTAATGCTGTGCTTGACAGATTGGGTCGGCGCTGGCGTAAATAAAGCGCGGCGACATATGACCACATACACTCTGGCCTGGAATTGGGATTAGTATCTCTTTGGCCTGGTTTTGTTGCTCAAAGCTGCAATAGGCGCCCAATGCAGAAAAGAGAAAATGATGACTGGCAACACCCAAACAGATGCCGCCGATGCTCTATCATTAGCAAAATATAATACACTGATATTGAGTGCCACAATTGCCTTTACCGGTGCGCTTGCGCCTGTAGCAGTAGCAACTGGTGGATTGGCTGGACATTATTTGCTCGATGAAGATAAATCCTGGGCAACATTACCAGTCATGGGGTTTAATGTTGGTGCGGCGCTGGGGGCATTTTTAGCAGCCTTTATCATGAAGCGCGTTGGTCGCAGAACAGGCTTTATAACTGGTGCCGTTATCGGGATGGTTGGTGCAATATCCGCGACAATGGCAATTTTGAATGGCAGTTTTATTTTCCTAACAGTCGGGTTGGTGCTAATTGGAATTGGAATGGCTTATTCTAATCAATATCGCTTTGCCGCAGCTGATGGGTCACCTCCAGCATTTAAGCCTCAGGCAATTGCGTGGGTTGCAATGGGGGGTATATTTGCAGCCGTCATTGGGCCACAAGTGGCCATTCAGGGGCGAACATTTTTTGACCCTATACCGTTTGCGGGCAGTTTTGCAGGCATTATACCTGTTCTTCTGATCGGGATATTCATTCTCACATTTTTACGTATTCCAAATGATAATCTGGTTGCCAGCACTGTTGCTGGCGAGCAAGCGCGACCACTTAAAGAGATTATCACACAGCCCAAATTCATGGTTGCGCTTTTTTCAGGCGTTGTCTCATTTGCGATGATGACATTTATGATGACAGGCGCACCTATTGCCATGATGTTCTGTGGTTTTTCACCGGATGATTCAACGCTCGGAATTCAATGGCACGTATTAGCAATGTACGGGCCAAGTTTCTTTACCGGAAAATTTATCTCCCGTTTTGGTGCTGAACGTGTCACAGCGTTTGGCCTTTTGATTATGATTGTTGGTGCGGCTGTCGGATTTGTCGGAATTGAACTCTGGAATTTTTGGATAGCGCTCATTCTATTGGGTGTGGGGTGGAACTTTGGTTTCATTGGTGCAACATCTATGGTGACTGGGTGTTATAGACATTCAGAGAAGAACAAAGTTCAGGGTTTCCATGATGGAGTACTTTTTACACTTGTCGCCATGGCCTCACTAGCTTCCGGTCAGGTGCTCAATATTTGGGGTTGGCATGTATTGACCGGTATTCTGTGGCCTGTTTGTGGATTGGCAATTTTGTTGCTCTACATTCAGTCCTCAAGAGAACGTCGTATGGCTGCAAGTGCTGCATGATTCTCAATTTAGTTATATGACTCCCTTATATTTTGATCGTTTTGCCCAAAATTTGAGCTATTGCTCAGTTCCTAACAAGAAAATTTACATTAAAACTTGACCTTTTGACGCATGCAACAAAGACTGCCGCACGGAATGAGCGCCTGCGAGGAGGTGGACGCTTGTCAAATGTAGATAGGAATTCAAGAATACAGTTATTTTAACATGGAGGAGGGGATACCAAATATGGATATCTTGTTAATCGTTATAATATGTGGCTTGCTTGCAGTTGCTTATGCTTTCTGGGCAACCCAATCTGTGCTTGCCGCAGATCAGGGCAATGAACGTATGCGGGAAATCGCTGGTTATATCCGCGAAGGTGCGTCCGCATATCTAAACCGTCAATATACAACAATCGCCATTGTGGGCGCTGTAGTATTCGTTCTCGTCGGTGTTTTGCTGACGTGGGTCGCGGCTATTGGCTTCTTAATTGGGGCTGTTTTGTCCGGCGTCGCTGGCTTTATCGGTATGCATGTCTCTGTTCGGGCCAATGTCCGTACTGCGCAAGCTTCATCCAATAGTTTGGCAGCCGGTCTTGATGTGGCATTTAAATCTGGTGCGATCACCGGCATGCTTGTTGCTGGTCTTGCCCTGCTTGGTGTTGCTGTTTACTATTGGGTACTTATCGGACCCATGGGCCTTGGTACGGCAAGTCGCGACGTTATTGACGCACTCGTTGCTCTTGGTTTTGGCGCCTCGTTGATCTCTATTTTCGCGCGTCTTGGCGGTGGTATCTTTACAAAAGGTGCTGACGTTGGTGGCGATCTTGTGGGTAAAGTGGAGGCAGGTATTCCAGAAGACGATCCACGTAATCCTGCAACTATTGCTGATAATGTGGGTGATAATGTTGGCGATTGTGCAGGCATGGCAGCCGACTTGTTTGAAACTTATGCTGTGACCGTTGTGGCGACCATGGTGTTGTCTGCAATTTTCTTTGCAGGTTCGGATATTCTTGATTCTGTAATGCTATATCCGCTTGCAATTTGTGGTGGTTCAATCATTACATCTATCGTCGGTACTTTCTTTGTGAAGCTTGGCCAGAATGGTTCTATCATGGGCGCGCTTTATAAGGGCCTGATTGTAACAGGCATCTTGTCCATAGTAACATTGGGCGGTGCAACGTCTTTAACCATCGGTTGGGGTGAGATTGGCGAAGTTGCTGGCAAAACCATTACCGGACAGAACCTGTTCATTTGTGGTATTATCGGTCTGATTGTGACCGGTTTCATCGTTGTGATTACTGAATATTATACCGCTTCAGATAAACGTCCGGTGAATTCAATCTCGCAGGCATCTGTGACAGGGCATGGCACAAATGTGATCCAAGGTATCGCCATATCGCTTGAATCAACTGCTCTTCCAGCAATTGTTATTGTGGGTGGTATCATTTCAACATATCAATTTGGTGGTCTGTATGGCACCGGTATTGCGGTAACAGCGATGCTCGGTATTGCTGGAATGATCGTTGCACTGGATGCATTTGGTCCCGTGACTGATAATGCTGGCGGTATTGCTGAAATGTCGGGTCTTCCCAAGGAAGTTCGACAAGCAACAGATGCGCTCGATGCTGTTGGGAATACAACAAAGGCTGTGACGAAAGGTTATGCTATTGGTTCTGCTGGTTTGGGTGCACTTGTGCTCTTTGCCGCATATTCAAATGACCTTGACTTCTTTGTCGCAAATTCAGCCGAGTTCCCTTATTTTGCAGATGTTGGTGAGATCTCATTTGATCTATCCAACCCATATGTGGTTGCTGGCCTGATCTTCGGTGGTCTTATTCCATACCTCTTCGGTGGTATTGCAATGACATCTGTTGGCCGTGCTGCAGGCGCTGTTGTGGTCGAGGTTCGTGCCCAATTTAAAGCTAAACCTGGCATTATGGCCGGAACAGAAAAGCCTGATTATGGTCGTGCAGTTGATATGCTGACGAGAGCTGCGATTAAGGAAATGATCGTACCATCACTACTTCCAGTGCTTGCGCCATTATTTGTCTATTTTGGCGTCTTGCTTATCTCTGGCTCAAAAGCATCTGCCTTTGCTGCCCTCGGCGCATCACTTCTTGGTGTGATTGTTAATGGTTTATTTGTTGCGATTTCTATGACATCGGGTGGTGGCGCATGGGATAATGCCAAAAAGTCATTCGAAGATGGCTTCACGGATAAAGATGGCGTGCTGCACGAAAAAGGTGGCGATGCACATAAGGCATCTGTGACAGGTGATACGGTTGGTGATCCCTACAAGGATACTGCTGGTCCTGCGGTAAATCCGGCGATTAAGATCACAAATATTATGGCATTGCTATTGCTTGCTATTTTGGCTCATTAAAGCGCCTGTAAACAAAAATAAAACCCCTCAGTGAAAACTGAGGGTTTTTTTATGATCAGTGTTATTTATGAAAGTCTATCTTTGCTCTCATCCCAAACAGACTAGAGCCCTCCTGGAAGCCCGCCAGGATTTGTTGAACCATCACTGAAGCCAGCAAGTAGACCAGCAAGGAAGCCGCGCTCTTTACCAGATGTTGGTGTGGTGCGCGAAATCATGTCAAAGACTTTGCCGTCTTGTAATGTGTAGTTCGCAATATTGCTAACGGTTGCATTTTCATCAAAATAAACTGCAAGAATGGACTGATCAACAATACGAAGTTTCTGGAAAGCAAACCCGCGTTTGCGTTTTTGAGAAACATAATAGAAAGTTTCAGCTGCATCAAAATTTTGCGTCGTCGATGGCGTGCCCAAAGATAGAAGAACTTGTTCGCGACTAGAGCCAACAGGTGTCGCATCAACTGCATCTTGATCCAGTACATATCCTTGATTAAGCACTTGCGCACTGTTACAGGCTGATAAGCCAGTCATAGCGGCTATAAGAATAATTGAACTCTTACGTGACAGGGCTTTTAGATGGCCCATATTTCCCAAACGATGAAACAACAACGCCTCCTCAAAACAATTAAGCGAACTCAGCTTACCTATTCAGGTAAACTAGCTTTCCTACAGATGCAACATTTCCCTTAGGCTTTGTCGGGACGTTGCGATAATTTTATGGCATTTTTTGCCAATTATACCTATGTAGTTGAAATCGGATCTAGATTCTAAGATTGATATCGTGGAACAAGATTCTCATTTGGTACAAGGTGGATTATCTTACACCTGTGTAAAAAGGCGATTTGATGATCCTTGATCTTTTTAGGCGAAAAAAAGCGAATGCGACTTTGGTCAATGCGCAATATGAGGCAATTACACAAAGTGCTCGGAATCCAGTATTCTATCAGGAGTTTGATGTACCCGACACCGTTATGGGCCGTTTCAACATGGTATCTATCTTCATGACACTATATTTACGGGCAACAAACAATGTTGGTTCCAATAAGGAGGCAGAGGGCGTCAAGCAACTCGCACAGGAAGTTGTTGAGGAATTTTTTAAAGATATCGATCATTCTATTCGCGAACTTGGCATCGGTGATGCAGGCGTTCCCAAACGGATGAAAAAACTAGGCCGAATGTTTTATGGTCGAGCCGAAAATTATGGCAAGGCACTCGATAATGATAATCTGAAAGAACTGGCCGAAGCATTTTCAAGAAACATCCATTCGGATGAAGCTGATGAAACGCCCGACATGCAATATCTTGCCAGACATGTCCTGTCAGTTGATAAGGAGCTGAAAAATGCAGGCACCGATGATATTATCAAAGCCAAACTTTCGTTCCCTGTTCCCAATGTCGATACTGTGACCTAACCTTAAAAGGCAAGAATTTTGAACTTAGAAAATATTTCAGATGCGGAACAGCCGTTCACCTTTCCAGTTAAAGTAGGACATGTATCCTCAAATCCGATTTCCATTACTATTGAGGCGGATGGAAAAGAGCTTGAAGGCTTGGCAAAGTTTTGGAAAGTCATCGGCGTAACGTCACTCAAGGCCGATGTAAAGCTGAGCCGTTGGAAGCGAGATGGAGTACGCGTATCAGGTCATTTTGAAGGTAAGCTTATTCAGGACTGTGTGGTCTCTTTAAAGCCAATCAACACCGAAATTAATGATGATTTTGTTGCGTTCTATGTGCCCGAAACGTCAAAGCTTGCGCGTCAGGATAACATACAAAACGGAGAGTTGATCATTGACGTCGATGGGCCAGATATTCCTGATACGTTTAGTGGAAATACAATTGATGTTGCTGCAGTCGTAAGCGAATTTGCGGCGATGGCAATTGATCCATATCCCCGTGACCCGGAAGCAGAAATTGACCAGAAATTTCAAAGCGGAAGCATTGAGGATGATGCGCCACCATCACCTTTTGCAGCATTGGCCGCGATAAAGAGTGAATTAGAGTAATTTAATAGCAAAATAGCCGATATATTATACTTTCATGTTGTGTGTGATGGGAAAATCGGTAAAAACTGCTTAGTTTGACGGATTAAGTGTAAAGGGCAATCAATTGACCACAATTTCGGTGGATCTTATGGGTGGTGATCATGGACCTAGTGTCATTGTGCCCGGACTGGCTATTGCACTCAAACGTCACCCTTCTATTCGGTTTGTTTTATTCGGCCTTGAAGATGAATGCCTGCCAATAATTGACGCATATCCAGACGTTAAAGCGGTCTCGGAATTTCATAATTGCGAGATGGCTGTGAAAATGGATGATAAGCCGAGTCAGGCACTTCGTAAGGGGCGCAAACGCTCCACCATGTGGCAGGCCATTGAGTGCGTAAAACTGGGTCAGGCAGACGTTTGTATCTCGGCAGGTAATACAGGCGCATTAATGGCAATGTCTAAGTTTTGTCTGCGCACAATGGCTAGCATTGAGCGCCCAGCAATAGCTGCAATTTGGCCCACACTTCGGGGTGAAAGCATTGTTTTGGATGTTGGTGCAAACTTGGATGCGGATGTTCAGCAGCTGCTGGATTTTTCACTCATGGGCGCCGCGATGGCGCGCGCATTGTTTGGCGTGGAAAAACCAACCGTGGGTTTGCTAAATATCGGCGTTGAGGAAATTAAAGGCCAGGAAGAGATTAAAGAAGCAGGACTTTTGCTTCGTGAGTCGGATTTTTCAGGCCTTGAATATGCTGGTTTTGTAGAGGGTGATGATTTAGGTCGTGGCACGGTAGATGTCGTGGTCACGGATGGTTTTTCTGGCAACATCGCACTTAAAACGGCCGAAGGAACAGCCCGCCAGATAGCAGAATATCTCCGTGCTGCAATGTCGACAACGATTATGGCAAAGATCGGTTATCTATTCGCGCGCCAAGCATTTGTGCGACTTCGCCAAAAAATGGACCCCAGCCGCGTAAATGGTGGCGTTTTTTTAGGGTTTAATGGTGTCGTAGTGAAAAGCCACGGCGGGGCAAGCGACAAGGGCTTTGCTGCCGCGGTTGAGATGGGTTTTGATATGGCCAGAAATGGCCTTAAAGAAAAAATTGAACAAGATTTAGAACAATATTATTCACGTGGACCAGGCGCAGCCTCGATTGAACTCGAAGCTGATGAGAAAGAGGCATAAATAATGATCCGTTCCGTTATCTCAGGTTTTGGTCACGCGTTTCCGAAAAGAATTGTCACGAATAAAGAGCTTGAAGAAACAATTGATACAAATGATGCTTGGATCATCCAGCGTACAGGTATCAAACAGCGTTACGTAGCAGGTGAGGGCGAAACCACAGCAAGCTTGGGTGAAGAAGCAGGAAGAAAAGCATTGGATCGAGCTGGAATTACATCAGACGATCTGGATTTTATTATCGTTGCTACCACGACACCTGATAATACATTTCCAGCAACTGCGGTAGATATTCAAAACCGGTTGGGTATGACCCATGGTGCTGCATTTGATGTTCAGGCTGTCTGTTCAGGATTTATTTTCGCGCTCACAACGGCAGATACCTATATCAAAAGCGGTATGGCCAAGAATATTTTGGTTATTGGTGCGGAAACAATGTCCCGCTTGATGGATTGGGAAGATCGCACAACTTGTGTATTGTTTGGAGATGGCTCTGGCGCAGTTGTGTTAAGTGCGCACCAAGGAGATGGCACGACAGCTGATCGCGGCATTTTAACAACCCACTTGCGTTCTGACGGGAGCCACAAGGAAAAGCTTTATGTTGATGGTGGCCCGTCGAGCACGCAAACTGTTGGGCATCTTCGGATGCAAGGTCGTGATGTTTTTAAGCACGCGGTTGGAATGATTACGGATGTGATTGAAGATGCTTTTGAAGCAACATCGATGACGGCTGAAGACGTTGACTGGTTCATTCCGCATCAGGCAAACAAACGAATTATCGATGCATCTGCAAAGAAATTAAATATTCCACCTGAAAAAGTAGTCATCAATGTTGATCAAACCGGCAACACATCTGCTGGCTCAATTCCGATAGCATTGTCACAAGCAGCAGAATCAGGGCGCCTTGAAAAAGGGCAAATGATATTGCTTGAAGCTATGGGCGGAGGATTTACTTGGGGATCTGTATTTTTGCGATGGTAAAAAATAACAAACTTGCCATTAAAAAATCATAGTATTGATATATTCTTCTAATAATATTCAAAATTGAGAAGATTTATACCAAAAGTGATAAAGTGGTACAAATACTTGACGTTTATAGGTAAAAAGACCTAAATTCTACGATATTAGATTACTTTTAGACATGGATGGCGGAAATATGGGCGGTAAAACGGTAACGCGTGCAGATCTTGGAGAAGCAGTTTTTCGCCGTGTTGGGCTATCGAGGACAGAATCATCAGATCTCGTTGAAATGATTATAGATGAGATATGCGATTCTATTACTCGTGGCGAAACCGTGAAGATGTCTTCGTTTGCGACTTTTCAGGCTCGGGATAAAACTGAACGCATAGGTCGTAATCCGAAAACGGGTGAGGAAGTTCCAATTACACCCAGAAAAGTTGTTTCATTTAAGGCTTCGAATGTTTTGAAACAGCGCGTTCTTAAAGCGCATCAAAAACGTAAGGCTTAGGTCAGTTTCATCTGGCAAAGAGATCTGGACGGAAGCTTGTCATTAAGTTACCGTCAGCAAAATTACGGTTAAAAAAATAAGATTCGTGATTTTGAGTACGGGGGTACAATCACACTATCTGAAGCAATCAATAAGTTGCTGTTGATGATCGGTGTCTCAAAACTTGGGAGAGTTTGTGTTGGATAAAAGTCCAGATGCCTTCCGCACCATTTCGGAAGTGGCAGAGGAATTAAATCTGCCTCAGCACGTATTACGTTTCTGGGAAACGCGTTTTTCGCAAATCAAGCCTATGAAGCGAGCCGGTGGGCGGCGTTATTATCGACCCGATGATTTTGATCTATTGCAGGGGATTAGACACCTTCTGTATGATCAGGGTTACACAATTAAGGGCGTTCAAAAGCTCTTAAAACAAAATGGTAACAAATATGTCATAGCCATTGGTGCTGGTGATACCCAGACTGTTGAAGCTATTCTTGCAGCTAAAGAACAAGAATCCCAACCAGCTCTGGCGCTTGCAGGAGCGGAAGAGGTTGGTAAAGTTCTAGGGCAGGCGAAGCTGCCTGTGTCTCGCCGTTTTTTCCCGCGTAAAAATGCAGATAATGGTGACGTCGCTGTTGTTCGGCAAACTGACGGAAAAAACGCTGCATTGCATGAAGAGGACAGGGCGTTGTTGCAAGAAGCTCTTTATGATCTGCTGGAATGTAAGAGATTGCTGGATCAAACCCGTTAGCACATACGTTGAATGAACTTTTTCTCAGGTGATGCAATAGTATTTTGGAAAGACTGGAATTAATCACCGCCTGATATAGCGACATATCAAACAATGTATCTGAAATATTTCCGGAGGCGCTTATGAAAACGTCGATACTAGTAGCAACTATGCTGGCCGCTTCTATGAATTACGCAAAATCACAAAGCATAGAACCTTGTGATTGGGTTTCCAGTGCAGCTAGCCTGGTCGAGCCTTGGGAGCAGAATACACGCACATTTGCCAATGGCGATGTGCGGGTTGCTGTTCTGGATACAATTGAACCAGCTTTAGCGGCGTTTCATGTGCTGGTACTGTCCCCACCTTATGATGAGGTAGGTTCGCGACAATGCAAAACCGTAAGTATGTCAGCCGGTTTGGGCTTTTCCGGGTTGGATTTTGCTTCGCTGAATGCAGATTATGATCCGGCGGTTGGTTTGATTTTTACAATGGATGTTCAGACCCCTTCAACGGATGCAAGTAGTTTTGTTGATCGAACTGTGAGGTTTACGCTCAACCAAGCCACGGGTGAAATGCAAGCTGAGTTACAATAGCCTATAGCACCGGAGTTGCTTTAGGCTTGATATTTACGACAATCATTTTCCCATTTTTGTTGGTTTTCTCAGAAATAACTTGCACTCAAAAGCCTTATAAATTACGGGTTCTAACCAGTCGGGGCGTAGCGCAGTCTGGTAGCGCACTAAGCTGGGGGCTTAGGGGTCGCAGGTTCAAATCCTGCCGTCCCGACCATTAATAAGGTGAATTAACCTGTCTGTTATTGGCTTTCTAAATATCTCGATTGTCATCCAGCACTTTTCGGATTCTTTCAAGTTCCGGTACAATCTCAATGACCCGTTCCCAGTCAAGTTTACTATCAAATTCTGCGATTGCGGGAAACAGTTTTGAAATTGCTTTCTGCTGGAATGCGCGACCTTCATCAGTAATGAAAACAACTTTGCTACGGCCGTCAGTTTCATGCGGTTCAATACGAATATAGTTACGTTTGGAGAGAACCAAAAGTGTGTTTGTCATGGTACCTTTTGTCACTTGAAAAGCATTGGCAATTCTAAGTGGCGTCACCCCGTCGTGGACGCGGACGAGGTGATTGAGCACGGAGAAGTGTGAAACATGCAGACCTTCCGGCATTTTTTTTTGAAAAATGGCCGTTGCAAGCTGATTTATGATTCCAACTTCTGTGAAAAACTGAAAGATAAGTTTATTTTTCTCGTCCAAATTTAAGCCTCAATGATTTTTGCCTCCAATGGCCAACGCGGGCTTTGCTCGACTCGTTTAGCATAGCCCAATCTTGCGAGCATTTGTATAGTGCCACCGTTCGGGGCAAGATCTTTATGAACTTGCTTATAATGGGCTTCCATTTCCGGGTATTCTTGCAATGCTTGGCTCAATGGCTGGATGGCAAGCCCCTCAGCCGTAACAGCAAGATTTAGGCGCACCCAGTCCCGACCAGCATTGATCTGATCTTCGCGCGTGTTGCCTTGTGTGATTTGCCATAAGTGCGCCATGGCGGTGTCGGTCGTTGAATAGACTGCTTTGAGCCCTTCAGCAAATTGTGTCGAAGTTCTGTCTAAAACACCTTCTCTCGTCATGAACCCGGTGGTGTGGGCAAGTTCAAAAAATGGTCCGGAAAAATCAATTCCATCTGGATTTGCTTCAATTTCTGCCTTGCCTATTCGGAACAGATCTACACTCTCTTTATATGTGCGTGGTGTATCGATCTCTACTGCCATTGCTGCGTGCGAAAATTCACGCAGTTTTTGCACGTGTGAAGGTTCGTTATTTGTGCTGATTTGTGAATTGTTTTGGACAGAGCTGGCAATACGTTCAAGCGCAGAGGTGGCAACTTCTTTTGTGGTGTCAAAAGGGTCTTTCGTTGAACGTCGGTCAAATACGTGGGCAAATAATGGATCTGGCGAGACGGATGGGTCCTTGGTAAAGCTTATAATCGCAACTGGTCTATCATCAAGATTGGTATTATCCGATCCTTCAGGAAAGAGATTGAAATCTACTCTGTATCCATCTTCGGCTGCTGCCATGCGTAAAATTTCCAAAAAGCATCCCTGACCGATCGTGATTTGCCGACTATATGGATCGGTATGAGGTAGAAGGCGATCTGTATCAATTTTAAGCGTAATCTGATCAGCCTTGCTCAAGTCAACCATCCATGGCTGTTGGTTATGTGGGTTCGGTGCCAAAATTGCATAGGATAATGCACGCATTCTTGGTTCTGTGTAACCCGATCCAGCTTTTGACCATGGTTCCAGAGCTTTGTGCGGAAACCTGCTTGCAATTGTTCCGATGCTTGCGCCAGCAGCTAAAATAATGCCGCCACCTGCAATTGCTAAAAATTTACGTCGTTTCATATTCATCTCCATTAGTTCGATGTTAAACTATATAGTTTGATGTCGAACTATATGTCAAATGAAATTTTTCGCCCTGTTTCTTTCGCCTCCATATCGAGCGGAACATATTATCTAAACAATCGATATAACTTAGAAAATTGTTTCTTTTAAAAGTCTCAATATTTAACAATTATAGGGTAAATTAAATTAAGGAGACTAAAATGAACGGTCACCAAAGTGCTAAAGTTTTTTCAAAAACACTTCAGAATTTGGAGTTTGAAGATAGAATTATTTATATAAAAGAACGGTTTAACCGTGTCATACTTGTTTCGGGTTTGCAGGTTCCAGATCAGCTTTTGACCTGGGTTCTGACCAAGCGCGAAAAAATTGCGGAGATTGCTTTCGGTTTGGAAGGTAATGTAACTCAGGAGCAAGAATCTCTGATGGATGTTACACTCGATCGTTATGGAGTGAAGATAAAGACACCACCGAATTTGGACGGTGTATTACCAGCTTTTGACGCTGTTATTGCTTATTCCGGTCATCTAGATGATGGTGCTGAGTTTGTGAAGTGGGATCACAAAAATGAACAGTTTATTTTTAATCCTCTTGCTGATTGGAGTAGTGAACAAATAATCGGCGCAATTTTGGAGCATGAAATACCGGTTAATTATCCACTGGACATCTTAGCATTAGATAAAGAGAATAAGAATGTGCCATTGCATTTAACGCGTGGTAAAACCACGAGTATGCAAACTGCTGCTTCTGCAAACTAACGAAAGATACAAATGTCCGAAGTTATAAATGACGCTGACACATCTTCTGCATCTGGAACTGGCTCTGGAGGAGGACGTGAAAGTGTAAGGCGTTCTATGATAAAGGCTGTATCTTGGCGCGTGGTTGGCACGCTGGACACATTTTTACTATCCTTTGTCATCATAGCATTTTTAGGCCCATTATTTGGACTTAACTTCAGTGAAGATGGTGGAAACATTGCACAAACTGCGGGCTACATTGCTGTTGCAGAAGTGTTTACCAAACTGGTGATTTACACGGTGCATGAGCAACTCTGGACGCGCGTAAATTGGGGCTTATCAGTTGCCGCCGGTGCCAAACCGGAGAGCTTTGCCAGATCTACGGTTAAAACCGCAACGTGGCGCATACTAGCATCGCTTGATACAATGTTACTGGCTTGGTTCTTTACCGGAAATATTCTTACAGCTATCTCAATTGGTGGTTTTGAAGTGATCACCAAGTTATTTCTCTATTTTTTCCATGAGCGGATTTGGCTCAAGATTCCATACGGAATTACGAAAGTTTAGTTTAAGCTGAATGATAGGCGCTGGAATAATTTGGGCTGGTTATGGTAAGGTCTGGTAGATTTTACTTTGAGTAGCTGCCATGTCGCGATCACAACGATTATTGGATCTTTTGCAGGTTTTGCGCCAGCATCGCCTCCCGGTGAGCGGATCAACGCTTGCTGAAGAGATGAATATCTCCTTACGTACGCTTTACCGCGATATTGCCACGCTTCGTTCCCATGGAGCTAATATTGAGGGGGAGGCGGGCATAGGCTATATATTGGCACCAGGTTTTATGTTGCCACCCCTCATGTTTTCAGAAGATGAAATTTCAGCCCTGGTTCTCGGCTCCCGATGGGTGTCCGATCGAGCGGATATGCCGCTTGCAAAAGCGGCGCGCAATGCGTTGGCTAAAGTAACAGCAGTTCTGCCTGATGATCTGAAAGAACGCGCTGAAACGAATGATTTGGTTATTGGTCCTAGTTTTGCCGATGCGATGCGGGTTGAAAATTCTGAGCATATGGAAGTTATCCGCAAAGCTATTCGTAATGAGCACATCATGCAGATCAACTATACCGATGCTTATGACAATGTATCATCGCGTGTCATTTGGCCCATTATGCTAACTTATTTCGAGCATTCGCGCGTTATTGTCGCTTGGTGCGAGGCGCGCAAGGCTTACCGGCATTTTCGCACTGATAGGGTCAGTTCACTTGAGGATACGGGCAAACGATATTACCCGCGCAAGCCTGTTTTGGTGAAACAATGGCGCGTGCAGGAAGGGTTAGAAGAATAGTTATCATGTTTTGTCTAATGCTGACATAAATTGACAGTACATAGCGGTAAATCATCTCCAGAATTTAATTTGATACTAAATGGAGATAGAAGAATGCCAGAATTCAACTTTGTAGTTTTATACGTGAAAGACCCGATTAAAAGCGCCGAATTTTATGCCAAGTTGCTTGGCAAACCAATTGTAGATCAGTCGGAAGGGTTTGCAATGTTGCCTCTTATAGAAAATGTCATGCTGGGTCTCTGGGAGCTGACAACAGTTGTACCGCCGACTTTGAATGACGGTTCAGAAAAAGGTGGCTCGAGCGAAATTTCACTAAATGTCGATGATGACGCAACATTGGAAAACACCCATAAAGAGTGGCTGGCTCATGGTGTAACAATTCTTCAAGCACCAATGGACATGCCATTTGGCCGAACCTTTGTGGCAGTAGATGCAGATGGCCACCGCATTCGCGTTGCGACGCCAGCAAAGATGTAATTGATAGGATAAATGAAAACGGTTGGAACCCCGGAGATTTGTCTCTGGGGTTTTGTTCATGAAGATACATCTTCTACGATTTCCAAGCTATCGATCCACATGAATATTATCAATTTTATGATTGCTTTTACATCCATTATACACTCAGCTTATTGTTATCTTTGATTGTTTCAACAGCCAGGGTTTGCGCAGATGGCCAGAGCTTGCTATTTGTTTGAATATAGAAACAAATTTACCATAGGCCAGCCTTCATGACTGATTTCCTTCTTCTTGCCTTTATCTTTCTTATCGCTGGTGTGATTTCTGTGCCGATAGCGTCTCGGCTCGGGTTGGGGTCGGTTCTCGGTTTTTTGATTGCTGGTATTTTGATTAGTCCTGTATTGGCATTTTTGCATGTAGATGTGATTTCCATTCAACATTTTGCCGAGTTTGGTGTTGTGATGATGCTATTTCTCGTTGGGCTTGAATTAGAGCCAAAATTACTGTGGGAAATGCGCGGAAAATTGCTTGGCCTTGGTGGAGGACAGGTGGCTCTCACTACATTGTCCGTCATGGGAATTGCAATGCTGCTTGGCCAGTCTTGGACTGTTGCATTGGCAATTGGCATGGTCTTGGCGCTGTCCTCAACGGCTATCGTATTGCAAACGCTGAATGAGAAAGGTCTGATGAAAAGCGATGGAGGGCAGTCAAGTTTCTCGGTACTGTTGTTTCAGGATATTGCCGTTATCCCTATGCTTGCATTCATCCCGCTTTTGGCTTTGCCTGAGTTAATGGACGCGTTGAATATGGCTGCGGATACCGCAACGCACGGTGTAGAGGGTGCCGCTGACCATGGAGCTGATGAGGGTCACGGTAGTTCAATGAGCCTTGTTGATGGTCTCAATGGTTGGCAAACAACGCTCGTGACGTTGGGGGCAATACTTGCTGTGATTTTGGGTGGTAGTTTTCTAACACGTCCGATTTTTCGTTTCGTAGCACATGCAAAACTTCGCGAACTTTTTGTTGCGACAGCATTGATGATGGTTGTTGGTATTGCGCTTTTGATGTCACTTGTTGGCCTGTCACCCGCTTTAGGCACGTTCCTAGCAGGCGTTGTGCTTGCCAATAGTGAATATCGCCATGAACTTGAATCCGACATTGATCCGTTCAAAGGTCTGCTTTTGGGCTTGTTTTTTATGACTGTTGGGGCAGGGATTAACTTTGCACTCTTGTCAGAAAACCTCACAATGATCATCGCACTCACTCTTGGCTTGATTGCGTTAAAAGTCATCGTGCTTTTGGTGCTGGCATATATTTTTAAACTACAAGGTGCAGATAAGTGGCTCTTTGGGCTGGGGCTTGCTCAGGCTGGTGAATTTGGTTTCGTTCTCCTGTCTTTCACAGTAGCAAGTGCCGTTATTCCAAAAGCCATCGCTGATCAATTGCTGTTGGTTGTTGCGCTTTCCATGCTTCTTACACCACTACTTTTCATTCTTTATGATAAAGTCATTTCACCACGTTATGTGCAGAGCTTAGATCGTGAGCACGATACAATTGATGAGAAAAATCATATTATTATAGCCGGTTGTGGTCGTGTGGGCGGACTTGTGGGTCGTATGTTACGCGCTGCTGGCGAGGAAACAACGGTGATCGATTTTAGCGCAAAGCAAATTGATATGCTTAAGGTCTTTGGCATTAAAACATATTATGGTGATGCTACTCGCCCCGATATGCTACATGCAGCCGGCATTGATGAGGCAAAATTACTGGTTATCGCGATTGATGATAAAGAAAAGATCACCGAGATGGTGCGCTATATAACCAACACCCATCCCCATGTTCATGTTTTGGCACGGGCTATAGATCGGAATCATGTTTATGATCTTTGGTTTGCAGGGTGTCGCGATATAATTCGCGAGACTTATGACGCATCGCTACGCATGGGGAAATCTGCCTTTGAAGCATTGGGTGTAAGCTCGGAAAATGCTCAAGATATGTTGCAGGCGTTTAATGAAATGGATCGGCAGGGAATGCTGGATGTTGCAGATGCTTATGATCCGGATATTCCAACCATGGAAAACCAAACCTATATCGATCGCGTTCGTGAGGTAACCGGCCCGCGTACTGAAATCCTTATGGAGGAAATGCGAGAAATTCGGAAGCGCTAATCAGGGCATCTGGCTGTGCAAAAGAGTCGTATGGTACAGTAGAGTGTTTCTTATTCTTGTTGGTTATTATGTCCGTTCTTGCAGCAGTTCCACTTCAACAAAAGCGCATTCAAAGTCATTCCCGTTGATGACATCATGCTCGACACCAATTTCACGATAATATGGAACTCCGTTTTCCATTTGTGCAGTGATGCGTTCACCATCTCCAAGGTCAATTTCCAAGACCCCATCAAAAAGCGGGATGACAACATAATCATAGGCATGACGATGCCATCCCGTATTGGCACCTCGTTTATTGAAGCGCCATTCGGTCACACGAACGCGATCATTGTTAATTCTAACTGTCGCTGTTGCTGAGCCTTTGGAATTGCACACTTTATACCTCACATTTTCGTAAATCTAGTGTGCATGCATTGCGCTGAGTAGTACCAATTGATCATGTGTAGATTAGCAGATCAGATATTCTTCATGTGTGGAAAATGCTTGAGGGTGAAAGAGAAACTCACAACATCGAAAATCAGATTTGAGGTGAGATGGGATTAACGCATCTGTAGATGCAACTTAACATCATGAAGACTTGTCACAACCCGGTGGGCAATATCGCGGGTATGATCTTTTGGTTGTTTCAGATCTGGCACAACGATGACATCAATTGAAGCAGCATGGGCAGCCTTAGCGCCATTATCGCTGTCTTCCAATGCCAGACAGTTTGTAGGGTCTATGCCAAGGTTTTCAGCGGCTTTAAGATAGATGTCCGGCGCAGGCTTACCATTTGCGACCTCGTCGCCACAAACGATTGTCTCAAACCAGTGCTTAATCCCCGTCATACCAAGCTTTTTATGGGCCATTCGAGAGCGTGTTGAGGTCGCAACGCCGCGTCGAATACCAGCATCATCCAGAAATTTAAGCAGTTCTACGAGACCGGTCTTAAGCTCAATACCATTTGTTGTTACATGGTCTTCATAGGTTTTCATGAAGGTCGTATCCACCTCTTCTGGCAGGGGATACCCGAGCTTTTCATTGAAGTAGTTCTTTGCGCCCTTGCTGTTCATGCCGATTATATCAAACAACCACTGATCTTCGAAATCAATCTTATGCAAACGTAATGTGCGATGCATGGAGTTCATCGAGATAGTTTCTGTGTCGAGCATCAAGCCATCCATGTCGAAAATTACGGCTTCGGGCCAGGGGGTAGGAATGGTCATAGGATTCGTCCGATTGCAATTGTAATGACAAGGCATAGATCAATAATGTGACAGATATACAATGATCGGAGATCGATATATGATTATTTCAACATGTTCCGAGCTAGTTGTAATTTATACCATATCGGTGTTCGAGCGCAATACAGCCCCACGCGATACCTAAGATCAAATAGAAATGGCGCCAGTGATCTGTATCAATTACCATGCCAACAAGCGCATGACCAAAAAGCAAGATCATTGCCAGCATGAAGTAAACCTGCCAGGGGCGATCTCGAAGCATATATTTAAACCCGAAGTAAAATGTCATGCCACTGAGAATGAGATAGGTTGTAAAGCCAAGCCAACCATAAGCCATGAGAGATTTAAGGTAGATATTATGCGTATCTTCACCATATATCAGGCCAAACTCTAGAGGACCAATGCCGAGTGGATTTTCAAGCGCCATACCAAAGCCAATAGCGTGCCGCGCAAAACGACCATATCTGGCACCGTCATATTCTTGCACAAGCTGCGCTCGATCAGAAAAAAGTTCAGCGATCTGATCAATTTGCAATGCAATGACGAGCGCGACGATCAACGCAATAAAGCCAGCTGCGGAAAGCATAATAATGCGGAGCTGGAACTTGCTTGTGCGCTGGCGTGCAAGCAATAATATGATAAGCAGCACACCCGAGATTGCGTATAGCCCCCATGCTGCGCGCGAGAATGATAGGAAAACACCGAAGGTAATGATAAAAAAACCAATGGTGCGCAATGGCACGTCCTTGATTTTGCCCACTATCAAGCCATGGAGCAGATAAAGGGCAGGCAGCACCAAGAAAGGTCCAAACACATTTGGATCAGCAAAGGCGCCACGAGCGCGATTATAGAGAGTGAAGTATTCACCACCAGGAATAAGATTAAAATAACCTAAAATGCCCAGCATCGCCGTGACAACAGCTGCAACTGCATAGGCTCTGAATATGATTTTAAGTCTGCGATGATCAGCCTCAATAATAGCGGCGAAGAACACCGTTGTTAGCGCCAAGAAGTAGCTAACCGCCAAATAAAGAGGAATGCCGCCATAGGTATCCATGGTGAACATCGATAGTAGACCACCAATGTTAAATAGTGTGAACAATGCTAGGACCGGCGCAACGGTTCGCGAAATTTTTAATCCACATAAAAACCAGATGCCGACAAGCCCTGCCATCATCAGCTCATATGGTGCCGGCTCCTGAATAACAAAGCCGGACGTAAAAACACCAAAAGCCAGCATCCAGGTTCCTAAAAGGCGAGAACCGGCATCCGCTTGTCGCGAGCTGCTAAAGGTTAATGGTTGACCCTGATACTGATAAGGAACATCACTCAATAGGCATTTTCCGTATTAAATAGGCTAAACGGTGTCTTGAGAAGGATTTTCAAGTCGAAAGCCAATGACCAGTTTTCAATGTAATAGAGGTCATATTCCGTTCGCTCTTTAATTTTTGCATCGGATGTGATTTCTCCGCGCAAACCATTGATCTGCGCCCAGCCGGTAATGCCGGGTTTGACGCGGTGGCGGGCAAAGTACCCATCCACAACATCAGCAAAATATTTGTTCTGAGCTTGTGCAATTACCGCATGTGGGCGTGGGCCAACGAGTGAAACACTGCCCAATAAGACATTGAATAATTGCGGTAATTCATCAATCGAAGTTTTGCGGATAAAGCGTCCAACAGGCGTCACGCGTGGATCATTTTTTGTGACGAGTTTTGCAGCTTTCTCATCGGACATATCCGTGTACATTGAGCGAAATTTATAGACCGGTATCTCTTCATTATTAATACCGTGGCGCATTTGTTTGAAGATTATCGGACCTTTTGAAGTTAGTTTAATGGCAATCGCTGTACCCAGCATGATAGGCCAAAGAAGTGCCAGTGCAAGGAGCGAAAATACAATATCAAAACCACGTTTGCTGACAGAATCCCAATCGGAAATCGGCTTATCAAATAAATCCAGCATAGGGATTTTGCTGTTGTCCATATAGCTGCAAAAGCGTGGGCGGAATTTCATTGAATTGGCATGTGCTGCTAGGCGAATGTCTACTGGTAAAACCCACAAGTGTTTGAGCATACCTGTCCAGCGACTTTCCGCACTCAGTGGTAGCGTTATGATTATTAAATCTATTCGTGTGCGTCGTGCAAATGCGACCACATCTTTAACATTACCTAATTTTGGATAACCAGCAATAACAGGTGCGGCGCGATCATCGCCCCGATCATCAAAGATACCACAAATGCGTATGTCATTGCCTTGTTCTGCCTCGATATCACGAATAAGCTGTTTGGTTTTTGCGCCGCCACCTACGATGACAGCACGGCGCTCCATGAAACCATTTCGTTTCCAACGGCTAATGGAAAATGCAAATGTCAGTCGTGCAACTGTTAAAACGGTTGCAGTTCCCATGAACCAATCAGCGAACCACTTTTTTGAGAAGTAGTCATGAAAATCAATAAAATAGCCAGCAACGGCCATGACAACAAAAATTGTAGATAGGATTGCCAATACCTGTGGCAAAGTTCGCATGCCTGTTTTAAGGCTTTGCGTTGTGTATAGACTACTTGCTTGCAGTGATGTGAGTGTTAGGCATGATGTTCCAAAGATAATAAATGCATGAACAGGTAATCTGTTATCTGGATAATCATGATAGAAATAAGCGAGTATTCCAATTGCGAAAATACATGCACATTCAAATAGACGGTAGGCGCCTAATATAAGCGCTGGTGAATGATTTTCATCAGCGAGTTGCTGAGCAATTTGTTGCGCAAGACGGTTTAAATTATCTTCTTCCAGACCATGCGCCACAGTTTCTGATGGCGCTATCGAAGCATCGACCATTTTATCTTTTTGTATCTTAATCATCGAATTATCCGCAAAACAGTGCTTTAATTAGCTGTTGTGCGTATGAGAATAAGGCAAATCAACTAATAAAAACTTGACGGATAACGTTTTATTACAAGAGATCAAAATTTTTGAGAATTGTTGAAGCTGTTTTAGCCTAGTCGAGCTCAGGTTCTGTCTTCGGAAACCTTGTTGGAGGAGCTGTGATAAATCTCCAAAACATCTTCCGCCATGGCTTGCACCGAGAAGCGCTTCTTAAATGTATTTCGATCAGGTTGAGCAGATGCGAGCCAGCTCTTATCCTGGATTGACTGTGTCATTTTTTCTGCGAGTTTTTCGACATTACCAGGCGGCACCATGACATCGCTATCAGCTCCCAGTATCTCAGGTATACCACCGACATTTGTCGAGATAATAGGTTTGTTCGCGGCAACGGTTTCTAATACGATATACGGCATTGCCTCCGCTCGAGATGGGATAACCACGCTTTGAGCGAGTGCAAATGCTTCGCGTGCATTCATAGCTGGATGCAAAACTATGCGCTTGCTCAAACCCATCTGCGCAATTTTTTCCTGATAGGCTTGTTTGTTAGGGCCATCCCCAACCATAGTGGCGTGCAAAGGACGACCAACATGTTGCTCTGCTTTACGAAAAGCATCAATAAAAACGTCAGGGCCTTTGAGGTCTCGCATCATACCAATATATAAGAAATCACTTGCATTTTCATTCGTGGCAATCGGCTGAAATTCCTCCTCATTCAGTCCATTATAGACCAAATGCGAATTGGATATTGGGAGACCTACTTTATCTATATATGCAAGCCGTTCGTGATCGCTGACAAAAATTATTGCATCCGTCATGCGTGCGAGAAGGCGTTCTAGGGCAAAAATAGCTTTCCCTTTGATATTGCTGCTATCATAGTGCAGCGAGCCGCCATGGGGCGAATAGGTGCGGGTAACGCGAGACCTGGATCCCCGCATAAATGAGCCAATTACTCGAACATACGCGCCACCTTTGGCACCATGACCGTGTAGTATATCTGGCTGCAAACTTTTGATTTGTTTATAAACTTTGTGTATTGCAATTAAATCGCCTGGCGTAATTGCGCGCCTGATTGGCATTCGTATAAGACCAAGCTCTAACTTATCGATAATGCTTTCAAACAATTTTTCTTCAAATTCACCGCCTGTGCTACTATCGCATAGGATGCCGATTTTATGTCCCTGCGCGTGATGAGTGTTCACAAGGTCACGTACGTGTCTAAAAATACCACCGACGGGAGATCTGAAACAGTGGATTATCCGCAAAGGTTCTTGTGACAATGCTTCATTGGACATCATTCAGCAATCCAGTGTTCGTTCAATTTAGCGTATGCCCCAATATGGTCTTTATTAAAATAAGCGTTCACGGATATAGATCGTATCGCCCGCGAGAATAGGGCTAGAAATTGAGACGCGACCTGTCATGATTTTTCCATTTATCTTGCGAGTAATATCTGTGCTGTTTTGTTGCGCTCTGGTTGAAAAACCACCAGCAATGGCAATTGCATTTTGTACCGTCATCCCCGGAACATAAGTATATTGGCCAGGTTGCCCCACTTCTCCTAAAACAAAGAAGGAACGGTATTGGTCAATCTCGATGCTGACATCAGGATCGCGCAAGTAACCTTTTTGTAATTCGCCTGCGATAACGCCTTCAAGTTCTTGTGCTGTATAACCGCGAGCAGCAACGGCTCCTACAAGAGGGAAGGAGATGTAACCAGCCTGATCAACACCATAGGTGCCGGTTAAGCCATCTTGCTCGAAAACAGTGATACGCAGACGATCGCCAGCATCAAGCCGGTAAGGCTGAATGGTTGCTTCATGGAATGCACGAGGAGCGGGCTGATAGCTCGCGCAACCGGCAATGATGCTGGCAGCAGCTAAAATAATCGCAGCAGGTAGATTGATTTTCACGTGCGGTGCGCTCCAAAAAGGTTTGAACTTATACCAATTTATTGACGATTTATGGTTAATGCTTGGTAAAGAGCACACCAATTAATTTGCTGATTGTACCGAATTATTCGCAATTTCACCGCTAATTGGGTTCTTATGTTAACTGATGAGTTACCATGTGTGTTTACAATCAGCTCCATTACGACCTGGAGTATTAGAATGTCGCAAATCCACAATGACGATACAAATGTCGATATTGACCTCGGCAGTTTGTTTTTTGCGGTCAAGAAAAACATCGCAAAAATTGCAATATCAGCACTCATTGTTGGTGTTGTTGCATTTGTGATTGTCAATATTGTTGATGAGCAATATCGCTCTGAAGCGCGCGTTTTGATCGATAATCGTGAGCCTGTATTTACAGATCAGCAGCAGCTGAACGGCGGACAGCCTTCTGTTACCCTGGATGAACGCGGCGTAACAAGCCAGGTTGAAATTCTAAAATCAAATAATTTGGTCACCTCAGTTGCTCGAGAATTAGACCTTGCGTCTTATGACGAGTTCAATGCACCAAAATCACCATCTTTCATTGCAAAGATTTTTATTGGTCTTGGTTTAATCTCTGATCCATATTCTATTCCGGCAGAAGAGCGCGTCTTAAAGGAGTTTTATGAACGCCTCGATGTTTATCAGGTCGGTGTATCACGGGTCATCGCTGTTGAATTTACATCTGAGAACCCGGAACTTGCAGAATCTGTACCAAATGCCATGGTTGATGCATTCTTACGTGTGCAGTCAGGGGAAAAACTCAAAGATAATACCCAAGCCAGCGCTTGGCTCGAACCAGAAATTGAACGTCTGAGAGAAAGTGTTCAAGTTGCCGAGGCGCGCGTTGCGGAATATCGTGCGGAAAAAGGTCTCTTTACTATAGGGGATACTGACACGTTTGAAGGTCAGCAACTTTCTGACATTTCAGCGGAGTTAACACGTGTGCGTTCTGAAAAAGTCGACGCGGAAGCGCGTGCAACGACGGTACGTCGGGTTTTGGAAAAAGGCGAGAATATTGACTCCATCGCAAATGTTTTAGATTCGGCAACTGTACAAAGATTGCGTGAAAATGAAGCGGATATTCGTGGAAATATTGCGGATTTGTCAACAACACTTCTGGATGGGCACCCGCGCATGCAGGCATTACAGTCGCAATTAATAGACGTTCAACGCCAGCTTCGCACCGAAGCGAGAAAAGTCTTGGCAAGCCTTGAGAATGAAGCGTCCGTTGCGCGTTTGCGCGAACGTGAGCTTCTTGGTAATTTCAATAATTTGAAAGCAAATTCTGCTCAAGCTGGCGGCGAAGAAGTACAATTGCGTGCGCTTGAGCGTGAAGCCGCATCTCAACGTGAATTGCTGGAAACATATCTTGGTCGTTTCCGCCAAACAGCGTCGCGTTCGCAAGTAAGTGCTATTCCGCCGGACGCACGTATAATTTCTCGCGCTATTATGCCGACTGAGGCCTTTTTTCCAAAGAAACTACCGATCATCATCGCAGCGATGGTCGCAACTTTTATTATCGGTTCTATTTGGGTAATGTTGACCGAACTGTTTAGCGGTAGAGCGCTTCGCCCTGTTTCCGAAGCTCGATATGCGCCCGGACATGGTCAACACAATATTGGCCAAACACGTGCTGGTTCAAAAAGCCAATATGGTCATCATGCAGATCTCGGGCTTTTAACAGCCAGAGCTGAGATGGCTCCTGAATACCCAGACGGTGATCCAGCGTTTACAGAAGAAAACTTGGTAGGTTCTCGTCACTCGATTTTTGATGTTTCGCAAGAATTTATGGTCGCATCAACGCGGTTGGTTATGTGCCTTTCACCTGAGGGTGGAAATGCCACAATGGGTTCGGTTCTTCTGGCGCGAAATTTAAGCGATGAACAGTGCAGATCAATCTTGGTTGATTTAACCATAGATGGTATGCCAAGCAGTTCGACCATCGGCACTAGTCGGATCAAGGGTTTAACAAATCTGTTATGTGGAGAGACTACGATTGCAGAAACAATTCATGCAGATGCAATGTCGGACGTGCATGTTATGGCCCGTGGGAATGGCAATATGCAGCGTGCGATGCAATCTGCTGAACGGATACCGCTTATTATTAATGCGTTGCTGGATAGTTATGACACTGTAATCGTTGAATGCGGACCGACAGATGTATCAAATGTAATACGTCTTGCAAGTCATCTTACAACAGAATTTGTAGTTTCTGTGAAAGATCTCCCTGATCAACAAATCATGGAATATAAAGAGGCATTTGCCGATGAGGGGTATCATGATGCACTCGTTATGGATATCGACCCGCGCAGCGACACCGTCAAATCCACATCGCATGATGCCTTTAGTTCAGTCGCTTAATTGCACTGAGCGTTCGATATTTTGATTATATGATTACCGGCGAAATCTGTTCACCAGTTTGAGAAATTGTGGTGACGACTTTATTTTGCGTTTAATGGCAATTTTTAGTGTTTCCAACCATGCCGCAATATAACCACTGGTATTTAATGCAATAAATCCATCATAATGTTCAGTACGAATTGTACACCAAGAGTGCTTGTAAGGCTGATCGCCAATACCGAAATCGAACAAACGCATCCCGCGCTGAACCATGTTTTCGATGACATGATAGAATAAAAACTCGCCCGGGCTTGTTTGTGTTTGCGCTGCGATGTCCTCGTTAAATGAACTGAATTGGCAAATTGCATGGCCATTTTTTACTGTAACAGCTGCTATCGCGACGACCTCGGAGGCTTGATCTTTTTGTTGCAATGTAATCGCGTGAAGTTCCAGCTTTCCAATGTCACCCTGATCGAGTGCGCAAAGGTCAGCGAAGAAGTCCTGAATATCTTGTGTGCCAAATGCATCTGGCAGGCCCTTATTTTCAAAACGTTTGGCTTTTTGTAAGAAAAATGCCGAAATAATTTTCTCATTTTCAGCAATGCTATTGGAAATAATGTAACTCTGCTCGCCAATCGCACCAAGCTTTTTGGCCGTGCTGCGAACCATTTTGCGTTTACGTTTTGCGTTTATTTGAGCAAAAGTTTTTTCGACGGTGCTTTGTAAAGGCAGTTGAAAAGATGCATTTTGATTAAGCACTTTGGTAACAGAGCCAAACGGGTTTGGCACACCCACAAAACTTAAGCGCATTTTTTCAAGATGAATGGCATCAAAGGGAAGGGATAGTTTTCGTAACTCGATCTTAAGCTCTTCAATAAAGTCAGGCTTCATCTGATATAGAAACGCCTTTGATGCGAGCAAAAAATTTACATTGCTATGATCAGAACCAATAAGCCGCGCACGCTTAATACCGAATTGGGATTGAACCTCAAGTGGTAGAATAAATTCGATGCGTGAGTTAATAGACACCGTCACAAAAATTGGTTTTACTTTGTGGTTGTTGCACCAAGCCCGACACCAATTAAAACTCTGGTGCACGGAAATGTGATCCTCGGTTTCTATAAAGCGCCAGTCATGTTCAAGATCATAAATATTTGTAACAATTTTGATCTTCTTATCTTGCGTTGTCTCAATGTTTAAAATTTGAGCCTTTAGTAGTTTCGTACGCATCAAATTGCTTGGATGATAAGGTGATTGGCTTATCTCAATACGCTCATTGCTTGCCAATGAAGTTGCTAAGGAATTTGTCGCGTGACTTGTCATTTTTACCAAAATTTCCGTTAAATACGTGATTTCGGTCGATAATGGCTCCTAAAAGTCAACAAAAAATGATTTTAGTGCAATGAGGAAGAACAGATTGAAGCTATGAATAATGAGATCTAAACGGCAAATTTACAAATTGAACTATTTGGCGTTTTTGGGCTTAGGTGCCCCTTCCATCCATTTGATAAGCCACATGGCGGGCAATACCCACAATATTCCGGTGAAGAAAAAGTAGAGAAGGTGAACATACCAGGCAGATTCAGCGAGTTGGTAGGTGGCCACTGTAACGGCAAGAATGGCATAAAGCCCCACCAAAATAAGCATTAAGAATACACCGATAAATTTTCTAACGCGGGTTGGCATTTAATTTCCTTTAAACTTGCTGGCAATCAATAACTTGACTTTACCAGTAAGTGAAGACCCCCGCGACTGCTTGCCGCAAGTTTTCGTCTCTTGCATTGGTTATAAAAGTTGTGCCAATGATGCACGTGATAGGTACAAGACATGCCTTCGAGGAAAACTAAATGACTGAAAATGCGATAGAACACAGTGAATTGCTTGCCAAGCGAGATAATGCACAAAAACAGCGTGGTCTGCTCAGAATTTGGCTGGCTGTCGTTCTACTGGCTATTTTTGCACTTGTTATTGTTGGTGGTGCAACCCGCCTAACGGACTCTGGCCTTTCAATCACACAGTGGAAGCCAATTCATGGAGTGATTCCACCACTTAGCGCTCAGGAGTGGGAGGAAGAACTCGAACTCTATCGCCAAATTCCTGAATATCAGTTGATTAATAAGGGAATGTCTCTTGATGAGTTTAAATACATATATTGGTGGGAATGGGCACATAGATTGCTCGCCCGCGGTGTAGGTGTATTGTTTGGCGTCCCGCTTCTCATTTTTTGGTTATCTGGGCGGGTTGAAAAACCGATCCGTAAGCCACTGGTAGGTCTCTTGTTTTTAGGAGGACTGCAAGGTTTCATCGGGTGGTGGATGGTCTCGTCCGGCCTTGTTGATCGGGTTGATGTTAGTCAATATCGGCTAGCAACGCATCTAACGCTTGCCTGTATTATTTTTGCCGGCATTGTTTGGGTGATGCGCGGATTATCGCCACATACGGCAGATCACGCGCCAACAACATCGGCGCACCCGATGGCAATTTTGCTGGCACTGTTCGTAATTTTGCAAATATTTCTTGGTGGTTTGGTTGCAGGTCTTGATGCAGGACTTGCCTATAATACATGGCCTTTGATGGATGGCACATTTATCCCTGAAAACCTTTGGACTATCGAGCCAGTTTGGAAAAATGCATTTGAAAGTCCTAAGACAGTTCAATTTATTCACCGAATGAGCGCTTATATTCTTTGGGCGCTTGCGTTCATTCACATGGTGACTTGCATTAAGGGTGATGGGGACACAACGCATTCACGCCGTTCAGTCATCTTGTTTGTACTTGTTACATTACAGGCGCTTGTGGGCATCATGACGCTTGTTATGCAGGTTCCTGTTTCTTGGGCGCTTGTCCACCAAGGTATGGCGCTCGTTGTTCTTGGTTTTGCCATTGCTCACTGGCGCGGTTTTGTCGGCGAATATGCACTGCCGGTAGAAATAAAAAAGGGGAGCTAATCGCTCCCCGAGTGCATTATCAATCGATTGTTTTTTAACTCCGATATTGCTCAATCATGAGATCAAGGTTTTGGACTGCAGCTCCTGATGCACCTTTGCCCAAATTATCGAGTTGCGCTGTTAGGTTAACCGTTCCCGCACCTTCTGTGCCAAACACATATAGACGCATATTGTCCTGGCCATTTAAACCTTCTGGATCAAGGCGAGCGGTGCTGCTGCTTTCCTCTAACGTGGCAACGCCAACAAACTTTTGCCCATTATAATGAGCAGTAAGTGTCCGATGAATATCGGAAAGGCTGGGTGTATCCCTCAATAGATCAAGATGCAGTGGAACATGCACTAACATACCTTGTGCAAAGCGACCAACACTCGGTGTAAATATTGGTGTTCGAGTAAGGCCCGAGCGTGTCACAATCTCTGGTACATGTTTATGAGCGAGCGTAAGCGCATAGGTAAAGTGTGCCGATGAAATCGCACCGTCTACGTCTGTATCTTCCATTTGCGCAATCATTTGCTTACCCCCGCCCGAATAGCCAGAGACCGCGTTGACTGTCAGCGGATAATCGCCTGGCAAAATACCAGCTTGTACGAGCGGTGCCGTTAGTGCGATTGCACCTGTCGAGTAACAACCAGGGTTGGATACGAATTGTGCTTTCCTGATATTACCTTTTTGATCTGCATTTAGTTCGCCAAAACCGTATGCCCAATCAGGATGTGTTCGGTGCGCGGTTGATGCGTCAATGAACCGGGTACCGGCATCTGAGGCTAGTGCAACGGCCTCACGTGCAGCATCATCGGGTAGGCACAAGATCGCAATATCGGCCTCGCGCAATTTTTCCTTACGAATATCCGGATTGCGTCTGTCTTCATGCGCGATTGACAATAGATCAATATCGTTACGCTGTGTAAGGCGCGTGATGATTTGCAGGCCAGTTGTGCCATGTTCGCCATCTATGAAGACTTTTGCTTTCATGTGATCAATCCATTACTTATATAAAACAATAACTTACGACTATTTTTGGACTCAGTTTTGTAAATCGTTGAATCAAAAATTAAATTACGTAAACCAACTCGCTGGCAACAATAATTATCCGACATCGAGACGGGTGCTTATACCCTGCTAATATCGCCTGTACAATGCGTGAAAAGGCAATTTAAGTCTGAAGCGCCAATTTTTTTCGTTGTTTCAATTCGCTGAGGATATTGAAGATATTGGCTGAAAACACAATTACAGCACCAAGGAAAACAGGCCATTCCAGAACTTCTCCATAGAGGAAAAATGCGACAATAGAGATCAGCGGTAATCGTAAAAAATCGAATGGTGAAACCACGATTGCTGGCGCCAGCGACAGCGCTCTGGTTAGACTGAAGTGAGCCGTTAATCCACAAACGCCAATGATAAATAGCCAGATAAAATTATGAGCAGGAGGGATGTAAATATCTCCATCATGACCCGCTGCGATCAAGCCTAAACCTGTTTGAATGACCGTTAGCCAAAACATAATGCAGGTAATTGACTGTGTGCGTGTGAGGAGTTTTGTTCCGATATTCGCTCCGGCAAAGCCAATAGCACATAAAAAAGCTGCAATGATATAAGGTGAATATGTTGCCGTATCCGGGCGGGCAACAAGCAAGATGCCAATAAAACCCATAATGGCAGCAATAGTGCGCGCGCGCGTAAGTTTTTCTTTCAAGAAAATTGGGGCAAGGATTGCTACCCAGATAGGCGTGGAAAATTCAAACGCAAACAGCTGGGAGAGGGGAATTGCCGTAAGCGCAAAAAACCATAGGTTCTGGCCTGTGAAATGACATAGGTTTCGTAGCAAATGGAGACGTAATTTATCAAATTTGATCTCGTGCAGTGTGCCAATACTTCTTGCAATAGTCACAACAATGATGACACCAACGATGGATCGAAAGAGCATGATCTCAAATGTATCAATGTCACTATCAAGCGACCGCCCGGCAATCGCCATGGTGCTGAAGGAGGCGATTGCTCCAAGCATCCATATGGCAGCTTTTATCGGATTGTTGCTGTCGGTCATTTTTATCCCTGATGCTCACTAAATGGAAATGAATATCAGAAGAGATGTGCTTCTTAAAATAATACCCATCGCAATGAAACTAAACTTACAATGAGATGTTCGCCAGTGTTAAAAATAGCCTTTTTGAAAAATATCATAGCCGTGGCAAATTTTGACCGGAAGCGATAACAAAATTATATCTGTTCCAAGCCTTTAACTGCAATAAATGACTTTGTGAAAAATCCAAATTTTTCTTTATGAATTTTGCCATCATAGAATAGCTTTTTAAAAATTTTATGACTTAGCAGGTAGCAACTTTCGACGATCACATAGCTATCAAGAAGGTCCTTACCCTTGTCAAAATGACCAACTGACATATTGTTCACTATTAAAACGCGCAGCGCTTTCGGCAGCCAATGCCAAGCAATGGAAACGAAATGCGGCTCTATTGGAAAGTGAAAGCTCGGTGTTTGAATAAAGTAAGTCTTTGCAATGCTTTGGGCTGAATTGCGAAAGTCGATAAAATCAGCCATCTGACCAACATGCTCAATGCAGGAGTTGGAAAAACATATGTCGTACATTTGTTCAGGTGAATAATTGCGCGCATCACCAACAACAGAAGTAAAGATATCATCATCCACAATTGAGATTGCTTCCAAATTGACCAATGTGATCTTCATGTTTTTTTCGCGCAGATAGTCAAAGCCAATGGATTTCCAAAAAACTTCGGTTCCACCGAAGTCGACTATCGTAATTTCTCTAGCGCCATCGAAGTTATTATCAATGAATTGCATGAAGAATTTCGATCGTCTTTTTCGAAATTCATAGGCAAAACCTTTGCCATCTTCGTAATTGAATATTTGTTTTTTTAGATTTGCGCGCATTGTCATACTTTACTTATCGGAATTATCCGGCTTATCGGAATTAATTTGTTAAGCAATAGTTAACAGTTAGCAGAGTTATGAGATAGTCTGTTTTTTCATAAGTTAATCAAATGGTTAATTTTGGACAGATCCACAAAAAACAAAAAAGGCCGGAACAATGTCCGGCCTCTTTCAAATATATGTAAATAGAACTTAGTGTTCTGAGAGCTGTCCCTAAACGTAATGTTTTGAGAACTGGCCCAAAACTTAACGTTTTGAGAACTGGAAAGAACGACGGGCTTTTGCTCTACCGTATTTCTTACGCTCAACAACACGTGAATCGCGAGTAAGGAAGCCACCTTTTTTCAAGACAGCACGTAGGCCTGGCTCGTAATATGTCAAAGCTTTTGAGATACCGTGACGAACTGCACCAGCCTGGCCGGAAAGGCCTCCGCCTTTAACCGTTGCATTCACATCAAACTGGCCTTCACGTGCAGCAGCAACAACAGGCTGAAGCAAGAGCATTTGTGACACAGGACGTGCAAAGTACGAAGTGTAGTCACGACCGTTAACAATGATTTTGCCAGTACCAGGTGAAAGCCAAACACGCGCAATCGCGTCTTTACGTTTACCTGTTGCATAGGCGCGGCCTTGGGCGTCTAGTTTTTGAACATATACAGGAGCTGCCTCTACCGCTTCAACAGCAGCAGTTGCTTCGCCAAGTTCCGCTAGGGATTCAAGATCAGCCATACTTATGCGCTCCTTGTGTTTTTCTTGTTCATTGATGCAACATCAAGAACTTCTGGTTTCTGTGCTTCATGAGGATGTTCGTTACCTGCATAAACGCGTAGATTTTTCATCTGAACACGGCCAAGCGGACCACGTGGGATCATACGCTCAACAGCTTTTTCCATAACGCGCTCAGGGAAACGACCTTCGATGATCGCACGAGCTGTACGCTCTTTGATGCCGCCAGGATAGCCTGTGTGCCAGTAATATTTCTTGTCTGTGTATTTTTTGCCGGTCAAAACAGCTTTTTCGGCATTGATGATGATAACATTGTCGCCATCGTCAACATGTGGTGTGTAAGTGGGCTTGTGCTTGCCGCGCAAACGCAAGGCAACCAAAGAAGCTAGACGTCCAACAACGAGGCCTTCGGCGTCGATGATGATCCACTTCTTCTCCACCTCAGCAGGTTTCTGCGTAAAGGTTTTCATATTAGTCTCTCTATGTTTGATCCAATCCCGGGAAAGGCTTCTTAAGGTGGCCTAACTCCATGTGGACATTTCTTGTTGCTTATATTCTGCACGCATACTCAATTGGTACTAAACGGCGCACAAAAAACAATGCGGCCCAAAAGAGCCACATCTGAGGCGGTGTATAAGGGAGAGTCGGGTGGGCGTCAAGCTTTGTCTGTACTTTGGCAAAGTGTTTTTGTGTTGTTTGCTAGGTCTGATTCGCACATATCGAGAAATATACCCAATAAAAGCAGAAAATGGACTTGAAAAAAATGAAAATCATGATACAATCGAAGACGATTTTCAATCATCAGTATGAAAATATCTTCGATTGACTCGCTTTTATGTGATTGATAAAATAAAAGGGACTTTGGAAATGAATCCAAAGCCCCTTTTTGTTCAAGTGCTCATTCACACCTAAACGGTTTGCACCATATTATACCGTGAATGAGGCTTGATATCAATGAGGTATCTCTGACTTAATTGAAAGGTATTGACATGAAGAGTCAAAGACGGGCACCCAGCCCAAAAGTCACTCCCACTGTAGCAGCTAAAATAAAGTTTCTTTGGAACACTACAAATATGAACCAAGCACAAATCGCTGCGAGATTGGGCGCATTAAACCAAGGACGCGTTTGTGAAGTAGTAAATGGGCGGAAATTTGTCGATGTCCCAGCTGCGGAAGGGCTATGATTATGTCGAATATGATTGTTAGCTGGGATCTAAACGGGTCCTCACCATCACACGCAGAAATGGATAAATATATAGGGAATATAACCGCTGATGCCAAGCGCGTTCTTGAGACCGTTTGGTGGGTCAAATATCATGGTACTGCGGAGCAACTCAGAGACAGAATCCTCAGTCTTGTAAGCAACAACGATCGGTTACTCGTCATTGAAGCTAAAGATGGCGCTTGGTATAATGTACTGGTTGCCAATAACGATTTGGCGAATTCTTGGAACAAAGTATTTTAGCTGTTCTATAGTTAAGTTGCGGAAGGATAGGTATTGCTCACTTCCGCACAGCCACAACGACGGTTTGATCCTTCAAATGGTCATTTGTATTGATCGCCTGAACTTCGCCGATGATCTCAAACTCGCGGTCACCTTCATAGACTTCATATTCCGGAAAGAGTTCCTTAGTGACCACGAGAACCATTGGGCGCGGATCTTTCATTTCCGCAAAGAATGCGTCTTCATCATCCGGCATGGACTTCACAGGTGAACCCAATGGTGAATTGATATAAAACACCATGCTTGGCTCTAAAAAACCATCCATAAAGACGCGCTCTTTGGGAACGTCAGCTTTATTGATAATTTCGCCAATGGATTTTGAGATTTTGATCAATGGTTCCGCTGGCGAGATCATGAACCAATAGGCGAAGATGACGACAAACGGCGTTGTTATGGTCAGCAGGCGGCTTGCGCCAATCACATTACCTACTCTCTGGCGATGGAATACAAAATGAACAATTGTACCGATGATTAAACCTGCCGGAATACCAATCCAAAATGGGATGATGTCTGATCGGAAAAACGGCACAGCGATCAAAGCTATAGCGATTGCCGGGGACAGCATCAGATAAAGGTATGCACCAAACTTCGAGTAGCTTTGCGTTTCAGCGTCTCGCACCTGCTTGATCATGATCGCTGCGCATATCATTGCCAAGGCCGGAAAAATCGGGAAAATATAGTGCGGTAGCTTTGAGCCCGCCAAAGTAAACATTACAAATGTTGGCGCTATCCAACCCCAAAGGAGCGCACGTTCGCGCCGAGTCCCCAATTTACCGGAAAACAGCGCCATCAGCCCCGCCGGAAGATGAATAGTCCATGGCATGAGCGTGATAAGAATGACAGGAATATAGGCAGGTAACATCCAGTAATACCCAAGAGACGCTGTGCCGCCATAATTTTCTAGCGGTTCTTGAAAACGTTGAATAATATGTTTGCCAACGCCCATTTGCCACAGCGCGCCATCAGTTGCTGTATTGGCCGGAATGAGCCATATGGCAAACAAAATACAAGCCAATATAAATCCGCCTGCAAACACAACCATCGCCATGAATTTTGGTCGCTGGTCTGATGGTGTGAAAACCCATGAGAAAAACAAGGTTGTGCAAATCACAGCAGGCCCAACCGGACCTTTGATATAAAGCGTTGCGACCATGCCAAGCGTGAACAAGACAAGCATCGGCCACAAACTCTGTGGCTCGTAGAGAAACTTGGTATAGGCGTAAATTGCCAGAATGATGAAGAACATCATGGGCGCATCGTGCTGGGCAATCGAGCCAAGATATATGGTCAGGAATGCCGTGCCAAACATGATCATCGACCAAATGCCAATCGTATGGTCGAACATACGGCGTGCAATCAGATAGGTGAAAAATGCAGTGCCAGCCATTGTAGGAGCTGATGCAAAACGTGCTGCAAACTCGTTTTCACCAAACATCCAAAAACTGGTTGCCATCAGCCAGTATGTCATAGGTGGTTTGTGCGCAAATAGGTTGCCATTGTATGTTGGGAGGAACCAATCACCTGATAGCAGCATCTCAATTGCAGTACGGGCATAAAGCGGCTCATCACGATCCCAAAGTTCCGTCGCAGGCATCAAGATCATATACAGCATCATTAAGATGAGGCTTATGCCAAGCGCAAGATAAGTGCCTTGTCGTTTGGAATTTTGGTCGTAATTTGTTGCACTATCGCTCATGAGAGCTCCAAGAGTTATGCGTGATAATGTGCGAGGTAAGGCGCGGCGCGCAATTGGTCAAGTGTTGTTTGACGGCAGGTTGGATAATTTATGATCCTAGATACCTGCGCACGCGTCCACCGAGAATGGAGACGGCCAAGCCAACCATGATAATAATGATGCCGATCATGGCTATTACGCTAATGGTTTCGTTCACAATAAATACACCACCTAATAACCCTGAAACGGGGATCAAAAGAGCGAATGGTGTGACATCTGCTGCGGGGTATTTGGATAGCATTTTACCCCACATAGAATAGGCAAAAACCGTCGAGAATATTGATGCAAACAAGACTACGAATATGACTTGCAAATTGAAATTCTGGAAAGATTGCATGATCACGTCTGGGCCATCAAAAAATGCAGAGAGCAGCCAAAGCGGGATAAGTGCGACCACACTTGCCCACACGATGACCGCAACAGCTTCTGTGCTGCCTGTGCGGCGGAAAAACATATTGGCTATGCCCCACATTAACGAGCCAAGCACGGTCAGGGCAAAACCAAGGAGATTGAAGTCCCCACCATCGTCGAAACTCATGACAAAAAGGCCCGCAAATCCAATGAGTAAGCCGATAACCTGATAGATTTGCACGCGTTCTTGATAGAGGAGAAAAGCAAGAATTATCGTAAAAAATACTTGCCCTTGAATAACAACAGAAGACAGACCTGCACCAAGCCCGAGTTTAATGCCAACAAACACAAGCGAGAATTTTATCACGCCGATAAATACACCAATTCCGGCAAATATACGCCAATCAACGCTGGGGCGAGGGATTACAAACGCCATGAGTGCTACAACCGTAAAACGCAACGCGTTGAGAAAAAGCGGCGGCACATATTCCATACCAAATTTCGTGACTGAAAAGTTCAGCCCCCAAATTGCAGTAACTGCTATGATGATGAGAATATCTTTGATTGCCATGGAAGGCTCCTTACCGGAATCGCTTTAACATTCAATGGCGGTAAGAACGAATATATTTTTTTGATGCATCCATAAAAATAGTTGAAGTATTCCGTTGTAAGGCGGTTGATGTCAAAAATGTGATCTTAAATGAGGATCATGTGACCAGAAATTGCGATAGCTTGCCGAAAATTCCATCAAAGAGGATCAAGCATGAAATCCCTATTCGCAGCATTGGCACTTCTCCTTTCGCTAAATTCTGTTCTTGCTCAGGATGCACAAGGCAACGATACGCCCGGTGATTGGGTTGTCACGCATTATAAGCCATTTGGATTATGGGACAGCGTTTGTGATCAGGCCAAGCGGGATGGATCGATAATGAAACGATGTTATCTTCGTTATGTTGAGGTTTTTAGCCCTGCGCCAAAATTTGCGGCACAATTCCTATTCATCACGCCAGAGAAAGAAGGCCTAAAAGTAGAACTCGGCATTGAAAAGGGAACCTTGTTCAAAGGCAAGGGACTAAAAGTCATCAATGACGAGAAGGAACTTTGGTCATTTGACCCAAATATGTGTTTGAATTTCGGTGAATGTGTTTTTGAAGGAGACGAAGCTGAAATATTCATAACTGCGATGGCAGAGCCTCATGAACAAAGCTCAAAACTTATATCTGATTTCACTGATCGCCATGACGTAGGCCGTTTGCTAGATTGGGATTTGAGTCAATTTTCTGATGCCGTGTCCGACTTTAAGATACAGTCAAAACAACGCAAATTGATTAAATAAATTAAGAATTATTCTTCAACTATTTGCATTCGGATATTTTTAATTGTGGCAACCGCAAATCGATATTGAAATGAAGATGTGGATAACGGGCATATATGAAGAATTTTGCCAGCGGGTTTAATTCGTTGATTTTTATATGAAATTTTCTACTAAAAAATTAATAAGCTAAGTTCGTTTTGATTTTTAGAAATTTATTTCACTTTAATTATTTGCGTTTCGAGCAATCACAGAGATAAAATTCTTTAGATCAATTGGATTTACTTATTATCGTCAATTGATGTCGTAAATATTGAGGAAGAGTAGGTAGAACAATAACGTTCATCTATGTCAAAAGGTGATATGAAGATTGAGAAAATAGCAGCTTTTTCAGAAGATGGCAGAGGGGGGAACCCGACCGGAGTGCTTCTTTTAGATGAAGAAATCCAATCTGATGAAATGCAATATCTTGCTTCTAATTTGGGGTATACAGAAACGGCCTTTGCATCTCGACAGGATGATGGGCGGTGGTTTGCACGATATTTCTCACCCGAGGTAGAGCTGCCTTCTTGTGGACATGGTACGACGACATTAGGTGCAGTGTTGGCAGAAAAATACGGCACAGCAAGATATGAAATTTGCCATAAAGACATTCAATATTGTGTAGACGGTCAAAAAAATAGCAACGGTTTAGCTGCGACAACTCATTCACCAAGCACCCATAGTAAGCAATTGAATGCAATGGCGACAAGCGAGCTTTTGGATGTGTTTGGCTATCGCCGTGATCAATTAGATCCAGATATACCACCAGCGATAATCTATGCTGGCTCAACCCATTTTGTTCTGGCTCTTAAAAATAGAGAAGATCTGGCAAACATGTTTTATGAAATGGAAGAGGGGTGTCAGTTCATGCGCGATAAAAACATCTTTTCCATTATGCTCGTATTTGCAGAAAACAATCACATATTCCATGCGCGAAACACTTATGCCGCCTGGGGAGCAATGGAAGATCCCGCAACAGCCTCTGCAGCTGCGGCGCTTTCAGGTTACTTACGTGATATCGGTTGGCCGCATGAGAATGCCCTCAAAATCATCCAGGGCGAGGATATGGGCGCAAAATCTATTCTAAGAACCGAGTTTTCTGACGTTAAAGGTAGTCCGGTAAAGGTTATCGGACGAATGAATAAATTAGACCGTTAATAATGATAGCGCTTACATATAAAGTGTTTCATGAATAAGCTTGGACTTTATCTTTCGATGATTTAGGTATCAGTGTGAAATCTTTGAAAGCACTTTCATGAACGCACGCCTAACTCAGCTGATACCGGTCCTATTCGTTTGGATATGGAGTACCGGTTTTATCAATGCCAAATATGCGATACCAAACATTGAGCCGTTTTACTTTCTAACATTACGTTTTTTGTTCACCATTATCGCGTTCCTTTTTCTAATTTGGTTGATGAAGAAACGATGGCCTATGCGTATTGATATTGCCTATCAAATGCTGATTGGCGCTTTAATACATGGCGCCTATTTGGGTGGCGTGTTCTTTGCTATTGATCACGGCGTGCCAGCAGGAATTTCCTCAATCTTTGTGGGGCTTCATCCTGCGCTAACAGCGTTTCTTGGTTGGGTTTTGTTAAAGCAGCGCCTAAGGCTTATTCAGATCATCGGTCTTGTTTTAGGATTTTTGGGTATCTCCCTAGTGATCTATTCACCCGGTGGCACAAGCGGCGGTAAACTCGCTATATTCGGTATAATTTCATGCATTATTGCACTTGTTGGGATCTCATACGGGGGAATATTGCAAAAGCAATTGGCGGAAAAAGTACCGTTAGTTTCTGGCACTCTTTGTCAATATGCAGGCGGCGTGATTGTTGTGCTGCCGTTGAGTTTAGCGCTGGAAACCCACGAGGTAAATGTCAACTTTGAGATGGTTGCGGCGTTGGTTTGGTCAGTCTTCGCACTTTCTATAGGTGCTGTGTTGCTCTTGATGTATATGATCCGCGAAGGCGAGGTATCCAAGGTTGCCAGCTATTTCTATTTGGTGCCGCCTGCCACTGTTTTACAGGCATACTTTCTATTTGATGAACAACTTGGTTTAACTGCACTATTTGGCTGTACCCTCGCTGTCATAGGCGTTTATTTGATCACCGCCAGAAAAAGACCCAAAAGACCTTGCTCACATGACACCCGATGATTGGGCGAGTGAGAAGCAGGCTTACGAAGCTTATATTGGAGCGTTGAACGAAGCAGGCGTTTTCATTGAGACAGATTGGCTACTGCCAGTTGATACAGTCACGACTGTATCATTAAAGGGCGGTACAAAAATAGTTCAGGATGGGCCGTTTGCGGAAACGAAGGAAACGCTCGGTGGGTATTTCGCAAGATTTGCATACGCCTTTGATGTTGCAAACTGTGCTGGGAGTAGAGGCCAAAGATATTGCCCGAATATTTGCGCTGTCGCCAACAACAATGGCTCAAAGGCTGGTTCGGGCAAAGCGAAAGATTCGTGATGTTAAAATCCCGTTTCAAGTTCCTGAAGGTGACTTGCTGCCCGAACGCTTCCTGCCGGTGCTAGAGGCAATTTATGGTGCTTATGCGTTGGATTGGATTGAACCAACGGATGACATGGGGCGAGAGGCGTTGTACTTGGCTGACCTTTTGGCAAAACGAATGCCTGATCACGCTGAAACTCTGGGCTTGGCGGCTCATATTGCTTTCACATATGCGCGAGCGCCAGCACAGGTCATCGGCGGTGTGATGGTGCCAATACATGAACAGGATATGTCACTTTGGGACGCCGAATTACTAGCCTATGGGCATCGCAGACTTAACCAGGCGCAAAAGCTAAACCAACCGGACCGCTTCCAAATTGAGGCGGCAATTCAATCTGTACATTTAGCTCGCCAACAAATAGGAAAAACAAACTGGGATGCACTGAATAAGCTCCATTTTGCGCTATTAAAATTCGCTCCATCAGCGGGTTCAATGATTGCTCATGCGGTGGTAAATGGCAAGCTGCATGGCGCAGAAGAGGGGCTTAGGCGTCTTAATGCTGTTGATGTAGATAAGAATTTTCAACCCTTTTGGGCAGCAAAGGCGGAAATGGCAGTACAGGCGGGTCATGTCGACCTTGCGCGCGATGCTTATGATAGGGCTATATTGCTCGCAACAGACAGCCCCTCACGTCATTTTCTTGAAAACAAGAGGCAAGATTTTGCCGATAAATTGCATTAACCTGAAATCAATGCCCCTAACCTGAAATCAATGCCCCTGACTATTGTTACGTTAATTGCTGTATATAGGGTTCATCTATTTTCAATGTTTAATGTTTGATTTGTATCAAAGAGAAGGGAGCGGATCGTTGCTAAATTTTGGCCAAACATAACCAACCGGAGACCATGTGATGTTTCGCCTTGCAACAATTCTATACGCAATAATTGCTACGACGTTAGCAGGTACCTTTATCATAGCTGCCTTGACGACTGGCTACGATACGGTGATGCCGATACTTGCAGCCGCCGGATTAGGCGCTTTAGTGGCCATTCCGGTAAGTTTTCTGGTCGCTAGATCAATCATGCTCAACAAGCGGTAGCCTGTCGACTAGGTCACCATACGGAGACCCAGTTTAGAGCTACGCTTCGTTATGTGAATTAGAACAGCTAAGTCGATAATATAATCCAATGAATACAGAGCTTTGAAACAAACATCAGCGGAATCAATTGATATTAGTTTCAAAACCAGAAAAAGTGCAGATGAGTTAGCACGTTTATCACTAGCTAGGTATGCCAATCTTGAAGATAATTTGCTGACATGGTTCTCTGAGCCCTTGATTAGGATCAGTCTATCAAAATCAATGGTGTTAATTGTTCAAGAATTGGTCAGTCAGTTTTTGTCAGATCACACCACCCATATTATAGAACATGTCCAGCTTTTAATTGTGTCGCCACTGTTAAAAAATTTAATGAAAGCAGCGCGATCAAAGAAGACGTGGCCACATAAATTTTCTATATTGCGGGCCGCAAGCGAATACGTCATCTTTGATGATCTTGCTGAACAACAACACCCAGACATAGGCAATGCAAAAGAAACAATGCTGTGGCCTGCTTGAATGCGGTCTCGACAAAGTTTGACAGGCTTGAGAATGCTATATCTGAGCTAATTAATGAATCTTCCGATTATTACAACAGTTTGCTTGATTCGAGCGAAACTATTTTTGATGGGATATGGAATTCATTTCGAGCACCAAAATTGATATGAGGCTCGCTCTGCTATGCTAAAAGCAAGAATTGAACGAATTTCACAAATAAAACACCGAAGACAGGTCGTATTTATCAACTTCGTTCTTATAGCATTTGGTGGTTTGCAGCTTGTCAGCTTAGCCCTGAATCTATTTTGGTATGCAGAAGTAAGTCCTGTAGACAATTTTCATGGTATCCTAGATTTGGTGCAAAACGTATCGCCGGATTTAACCTTGAGCATCGGTTTTTCTCTAATTATTATTGCGGCATGCATTTGGGCATATCTTGTAAGGCGAGAGAAATGATTTTTTGCAGCCTCGTTCGTAAACGACGATATTTGTGTGTATTTTGTCAGATATTTGCCTGATTATAGCAAACAAAAATCACTTCAATGAAGATCAAACATTGACATGGCTCGCATATCTGCATAGAAGCCATGCATGCACTGAAATTTAGGTTTCGGTGCTGTTTTACGTGTCCCGTGAATTCTCTCCGAGCGCAAGTAGAGATAGAGTTCTGTCAGATCTCAATAGAGGTCAGAGGAGGGCGCGTTTCCTAACTCATTCCTAATGGTGGGACTGAGTGATTTGTTCGAACAAGTTTAGGAAAAGTGGGAACCGGTTTTCCACCCGAAACTTGATCAATTAGAAAAGGGAAATGCGATGAGCAAGCGCCAAGCATCCAAATATAAACTAGATCGCCGTATGGGCGAAAATATCTGGGGACGTCCGAAGTCACCAGTTAACCGTCGTGAATATGGCCCAGGTCAACACGGTCAGCGCCGCAAGCAAAAACTGTCTGATTTCGGTGTTCAGCTTCGTGCAAAGCAGAAGCTTAAAGGCTATTACGGCGAAATCCGCGAAAAACAATTCCGCGCAACTTATGATGAAGCTGTTCGTCGCAAGGGCGATACTCCAGATAACCTAATCGGTCTTTTGGAATCTCGTTTGGACGCAGTTGTTTACCGCGCTAAATTTGTTGCAACAATCTTTGCTGCACGTCAGTTCGTAAACCACGGCCACGTTACAGTGAATGGTGTTAAAACAAACATCCCTTCATACCGCTGTAAGCCTGGTGATGTTATTGAAGTTCGCGAAAAGTCAAAGCAACTCGCTTTTGTTCTTGAAGCAAAAGATTTGGCTGAACGCGATGTTCCTGAATATGTTGAAGTAGACCACAATAAAATGGTTGCAACATATGTTCGTGTTCCTCAGCTTTCTGATGTTCCATACCCAGTTATGATGGAACCAAATCTAGTGGTCGAGTTTTACTCACGCTAAGATTTCAGATGTTCTGATTTTAAAAACCCCTTGCTTAACGGCGAGGGGTTTTTTGTTTGGAATGTTATCTTATGACTTCAAATCAGCTAGCATCTTAGCTTCAAGCGCACGCAATTCATTGGCATGATCTTCAACTTCGTGATTTGCATTCGCAGATCCAGGATGTACCATGATGAGGCAATCATCGCGTCTATTTTCAAAAATATCTTTATATGTTTTGGTGAAAGCGGTGGCTGATTTATATGGAATGAAACCGGAGAAATCAGAGTTGGTTTTGATATGGTTTTTTTGAAGGTCGCTACGAAGACCTTCGCCCCACCACATAATCAAAAGCGTTTTTATTCCACCCCGCCTGCATTCACTTATCGCATGTGCCAGTTTGCCTGCTGCCGGACTGCGCACCCAAAATTCGTCGTTTTCAGCTGTGAGTTCCTTGGCGATTTTCAAAAGTGTTGACCTGTTTTGCGAGATAGCATGGCAATGCTGATGGCCGTCGATAAAGTCGGGCAAAAAGCTAAATGCTTCTTTAAACCTCATGAGCTGTTGATTAAAACTGTCTGCGGTAGATGCAGCAGCGATGCGCCCAAACATCAGATCGAGCCAAAGTGAGATAATACTACCAAACCGGCGTATGCCTTCCATCTCTTCAGTCAGGTTTAGATGAAGGCCAATTTGGATATTATTTGATAATCGTATGGCTTTGAGTTCTTCAACACCTTTAGCGTCAAGCCTATCGCTGACCATCACAGAAGTACCATTGATTTTTCCATTGCGAAGTAGGTCAATAATTACTTTATCATGAGCCGGATCGAGGCCAAAATCATCTGCTATAATCATTTGGTTGATTTGGGTTTAGCTTTCGCCCGAGAGCGAGTAGACCGAGAAGGCTTTCGGGTGACGATCTCAATTTCTTCACGAATGATATATGCAGGGCGTCCCTTGGCTTCATGCAATGCTCGTCCCACATATTCACCTAATATGCCAAGGCATAGGAGTTGAAGACCACCGAACAACGAAATCAGAGTGAGAATAGACGCTATCCCTGGTGGAACCCCCGGGAAGAAAAGCGCCTCAACGACAATATAAAGCCCATAGAGAATGCTTATCGCACTAATCGCGAGTCCACCAAGCATCATCAGGCGCAGAGGTGCGGTGGTAAAACTGGTGAGCCCGTCAAGTGCTAAAAGAATGAGTTTGATCGCTGAAAAGTTTGATGTTCCGGCAGTGCGTTCACCGGGGGCAAAGGGCAGGCCGACTTGTTCGAACCCAACCCAGCTATAGAGCCCCTTCATGAAGCGCTGGTTCTCAGCTAGGTTTTTCAGCGCATCCAAAAATTTTGCATTGATAAGGCGATAATCACCAGCATCTGGAATGATCTCAACATTGGTACCAAAATTCATAAGGCGATAGAACATTTTAGAGACTGAAGACTTAACAAGCCCTTCGCGAGAACGACGGTCAGATTTATAATAATAAACGCTGTCTGCATCACTTGTCTGCCAAGTTTCAATCAGTTTTTCCATCAGCTCCGGTGGGTGCTCAAGGTCAGCATCAATCATGATGGCAGCATCACAATTCTCAACCTTGTGCATGGCAGCCGTGAGTGCAGCCTCCTTGCCAAAATTTCGAGACATCACGAAAAGGCGAGATGAGAATGGCCCGAAATCTAACTTGCGGATGACATCGGCAGAGCCATCGCGACTACCATCATCGATGAAAACGAACTCAATTTTCGCACTCCATCGCGTTTGAATTTGAACGGCTGTTGCTAGAAGCTCCCGGATAAAAGCCTCAATACCTTGCGCTTCGTTATAGACGGGAATGATGATGGAAATATTCAATTGTTCTGCTCATGATTAAACTCTTTGTACATAAGTATACCGCCGCGAACCAATTCGCAATTGTCATTTTCCATGATCAAGGATAGAACGCGAGGATCAATTACACTCAACGATAAGCGCATATTTTCATGGATATTACACCTGACATTGCAAATGATGATGATCTTGAGACACAAAATGTAAGTTCAACGGAAGAGCGATCATCTGATTTGTCGTTATTTGCAGATGCACCGCAAGGTCTTAGCTTTAAGAAACTTCGCAAACGGCTTGTACGAAACACGCGCCAGGCGCTGGAAGAGTTCTCAATGTTGCCAAGCGCAGAAGAGCAGGCCGCAGGAAAGCGCCCTCGTTGGCTTGTTGGCTTGTCTGGCGGTAAGGATTCATACGGACTACTGGCGATATTGATGGAACTGCAATGGCGCGGACTGCTGCCTGTTGATCTGATTGCTTGCAATCTCGATCAAGGGCAACCGAATTTCCCGAAGCACATATTACCTGAGTTTCTCAACAAGCATGGCATTAAACACCGGATTGAGTATCAGGATACTTATTCGGTCGTTACCGATAAGATTTCAGCAAATTCGACCTATTGTGCACTATGTTCACGCCTTCGTCGCGGACATTTATATCGTGTAGCGCGGGAAGAGGGCTGTGACGCGTTGATCCTGGGGCATCATCGCGAAGACTTGCTCGAGACGTTTTTTCTCAATTTCTTCCATGGTGCGCGCATGGCATCAATGTCACCAAAGCTCATCAATGATGAAGGCGATGTGATGGTCATGCGCCCATTGGTTTATTGCGCAGAAGATGATCTTGAAAAGTTTGCACAAGCACTCAAATTTCCGATTATTCCGTGTGACCTTTGCGGTTCACAAGACGGATTGCAACGCAATGTCATGAAACAGATGATCAACGACATCGAAACGAAAATGCCCGGCAGGAAAGATCGTATGATCAAAGCCTTAGGTAACATACGCCCGTCACATATGCTTGATACATCTCTTTTTGATTTTGGAAATATTGGCATTGAAACCGCCGACAATAATGAGAAAGACGAAAAGTCATGACAATAAGTGATAACGAATTTGATTGGTTGATTGGGCTGCTGACGCAAGCGGGTAGTCAGGAGATTATGCCGCATTTTAGGCGCCTTGAGTGTGGTGAAATTACTGCCAAATCTAATGCTGCGGATCTTGTAACAATTGCAGATGTTGCAGCGGAGAAGTTTATCACACGCGAGTTAAATGCCAGATTCCCTCATGCAGCCATCATTGGCGAGGAGGCCGTGAGCGAAGATGCCAACGTGTTGGAAAAGCATGATTGGGAAGGATTAACATTTTCGGTTGATCCGATTGACGGCACATTCAATTTTGCATCAGGCGCACCAATTTTTGGCACCATGCTGGCCATTGTTAAAGATGGTGAGACTATTGGCGGTATTATTCATGATCCAGTGATGAAGGATACAATTTATGCTCGCCAAGGCGAGGGTGGATTTTACAAACAAGCCGATGGCAAGGAAGTGAAGCTTAAAGTTTCTGAACCTGTATCGTTTGGTCAGATGACGGGTTCGGTTTCATGGACGGGCTTTGAGGAAAGGCTCCAGGCTAAGATTGTTGCTAACCAAACACGTAATCTAAATTTCTTTGGTTACCGCTGTGCTGCACATGATTATCGCATCTTGGCAACTGGCATGGCGCACTACTTGCTCTATAGTCGTATGATGCCGTGGGATCACTTGGCGGGTACCCTCATCCATACCGAGGCAGGCGGGTATTCCGCTCGTTTAGATACAAGTAAATACACACCGTTTACTACAGATGGCGGGCTTCTTCTCACTTCCAACAAAGATATGTGGGAAGAGATCAGACATGAGCTTTGGAAAGACTAGCAAAGATTAGATTTAGCGCGAAGCCTAACGTAGTGTTAGGCTTCCACGTTCTCCCCAAAATGCAGCAATAATGGCAATAATTGCCAGTATGAGATATCCAGTCGCCATGGGAACAACAGTTCCATCATAAAGTTGACCAATGATACCACCAATCAGCGCGCCACCACTGACAGATACCGTATTAATAACCGATGATGCTGTTCCAGCAATATGTCCCATTGGTTCAAGCGCAATTGCGGATGTATTGGTTGCAACAAAGCCAAAAAGAAACATTGTCGACATCGTTATGAGAAGCATGACCTCGAATGGGATACTATCGAGATAGGCAAGTACAACAAATATAATGGCCATAATGAAAAAGGCGATCAACGCCAGGTGCACGATTTTGCGCAACACGACAGTTTTGACCAATTTTCCGTTTACAATACTACTAACGGTAAGCGCACCTGCCGCAGCCATGAAAGCGTACACAAAGTTGCCACCTAATCCATAAAGTTCGCCAAACACTTGCGGCGCCATAACAACATAGGTGAAAAGCGCACCTGTAAAGGCCACGCTCACAAGCGTATATCCAGTTGATCTGCGATAGGTAAGGCTCTCTAGAAAAGCTTGTGAAACCCGCTTTGCAGATAGGGGTCTTATGTTTTCCGGATCTTGTGTTTCCTTCAGGTAAAGCGCACCGATTGTTGCTGTAATTGCACCACCGATGCCGAGGAATAGAAATATCCAATGCCAATTTGATAAGTATATGATGAATTGCCCGATCACAGGTGCAGCAAGAGGTGCAACCATAAAGACGGCCATAACAAGGCTCATGATACGAGCCATATCACTACTTACAAAACAGTCCCGCACCACAGCTTGAGACGCGGTTCTTGCTGCACCGGCAGCAACTCCCGCCAGCGCGCGCGCTAGCAATAATGTCTCGAAGTTTGGTGAAAAGAGTGCTGCGACCGAGATGAGTGCGAAAGAAAATAATGATCCAACCAGAATTTTACGGCGCCCAAAGGCATCCGTTAATGGACCAAAAAACAATTGTGACACGCCAAACGAAAAGATAAAGGCAATAATAACCAGTTGTGTATCATTAGCATCACTTAGACGGTATTCGCTTCCAATGTCCGCGAGGGCAGGCAGCATCATATCGACCGAAAACGCGACTATAGATGTAACAGCGGCCATAAAAACAATAAAATTGCGCTCTCTAAAACCAGCGCGCGCAGCACCAGTGAGTTCAGTTGGATTTGTATCTTTATCTTGACGACTAGCAGTTCGAATTTCGGTCATTTTTTGCTTTCACATTTCGTGATTCCAAAACAAAAAGAGGCACTTGCGAGCCTCTTTGGAATCAAAAACAAAACTATATGATTCAGATTATGAAGCTGGCAACTGTCTAAGAACCAGCTATGCGGCGAAGTTTAATTCGCCGCAATATTCACTTCAAGGCCATTATCGGCCATATGTTGTTGAAGCTCTTCGCTTTGGAACATTTCTCGCACGATATCGCATCCACCAAGAAACTCACCTTTAATATAAAGCTGAGGAATAGTTGGCCAGTTTGAATATGTTTTAATACCTTCGCGAAGATCATCATCTGCGAGCACATTGATGCCCTTATATGGAACACCAAGATAGTTCATGATCTGAACAACTTGCCCTGAAAAACCGCATTGAGGAAAATCAGGTGTACCCTTCATGAACACGACAACATCGTTACTTTTAACTTCGTTGTCGATAAAATCTGTAATAGCTGACATTCTGGAATTCCTTTTAAGGCTGTATTTGAAAACTATATGATAGCAATGCGTAATCTTTTCAAGCACCAATTTTGATTGAGCAAACAAATATTGAATATCTGTAATGTCCAAGCATTACATCCGTTATTTATTCGATCAAATCTATAAAAAATCACTGGTATTTTTTTTCATTGCCAGAATCGAAATCCTCTGGCAAACTTCAAAGCAAGATTAACGTATTGAAAGGAGGTGGTCCAATGTCGAGCATTTTAACTGGTCAGGTTGGGTCTTTGTTTAGTGGTATGTTTATGGAGCAATCTTCATAGATAAATCATAAAACCGGATTCTCTACAGCTTTTAAGCTATGACGTTTGAGACCCTTCCGGATTTTTAAATGCGAGGCCGCTCCCAAGGGAGTGGCCTTTTCATTTTGCGTTAACAATCTATGCGTTTGAGCTATCTAAGCGTTTTGGGGCCTTCACCTGCAAGCTTTGTTAACAGCCAACCTAAGATAAAGCCGACGATCGCACCTTCTGCAACGAACCAGAAAGGTGACAGTCCTGCGCTCATTCCAATATTTGCCAGTTTAGACATGATGGAGTTCAACTCATCATAGGCAAGCATTGTCAAAATAAGGTTCATCCACGCGCCTATTCCTGTAGCACGCACCCACCAAGGAAGCGGCAGGCCAAGAATTGGGTGCTCTGTATAGACACCGAAAACACCAATGATCGCGCCGAGTGTTGTGTACCAGAATAATATACCCCAGCGAAACATCATACTTGTTTCTGGTGAGACCAGTGGCAAAATCAGGAAAACTGCTAGGCCAATTGCAAGACCAAATAACTTTCCCAAGCCAATTCGAAGAGTAAGTGATGGTTTTGTCAAAGTTGCTTCAGGCATCATAACCTCCTATCATTTTCATCGATATGGAGATTTTAGCCCAAAATAACTATGTCTGCTTGATTTCGATCAAATGTTCCATAAAACATAAAATAGAGAACAATATCAATAGAATAGGTCGAGAGATTTAGTCCGGCACACTTGTTTGTAAGGCCAGCGCATGCAGAGCTCCGCCCATATTACCCTGTAAGGCATCATATATCATTTTGTGTTGAGCAACACGTGTTTTGCCACGAAAACTTTCCGATACCACTTCGGCGGCGTAGTGATCGCCATCGCCAGCAAGGTCTCGGATAACAACAGTTGCATCAGGAAGTGCGTCTTTGATCATTTTTTCAATTTCGGCAGCATCCATGGCCATATTTTCAGTCTCCGTTGCAACGAATCTATATTCTCTTTTAAGATAAGCATCCAAAGGCTTGATCGCAATGGCGTGGTGAAAATTCTTATCCGGTCGCTCTTCTTCGTGCCTTGATGATCCCGATGGTTGATAAAAGGCTGCAAATCAGAAAGTAGATCGCAATAAGCGGCAGTTGCCTGTCGAGCGTAATGCCTTGGTCGATTAAAACCCCGGTCAACCATGGTCCGATTGCGGAAGCAAAGACCATGATCGATGCGGCAAAAGATTTAATCGAGCCAAGATGCTCTGTTCCATAAAACTCTGCCCAAAATGTAGACGACACCGTGGAAGAAAACCCCGCCATGAGAGCAAAAAACACGAAAGCGATGGCGGCTACAAATAAAGTATCTGCGTATGAGAATATGAAAAAACTCGCCGCAAACGGCAGGGTTAGGAGTGGCACCAGAAAGTCAGATTTAAATCGATCAATAATAAAGCCGGACATGACGAGACTGAAGAGGGAAACGCTTGCATAGATCGGGAAAAGTGCAACAAAGTTGATCAGTTCCCAGCCTTTTACTTCAGTAAAGTGAACCTGATGGAAAAAGAATGCGGTGGCGAACGCGGGAATGGCCAGCCATGTTGGCAAGACCAACCAGAAAAGTGGATGTTTGATGGCATCCATTCTCGTCCATTGTTTACCCAACATCCCGACACTGGTGTTTTCCTGCACTTCGGATTTGGGTGTTCGCTCGGTTTTAAGCAATTGGAAAATAACCGGGATGAACAAGAGGGCAAGCGCTGCAATGACGAGCCACGTATCACGCCACCCTAACAGGCTGGATATGGTGACAAAAAGCAGAGGCAAGGTTGCTTCGCCGATTACAAATCCCATAGACGAGACGGCAAGCGCTCGACCGCGTGTGGCTTGAAACCATCGCGACATGGCTACCTTTGGAACATGGGCAAGCATGCCTTGCCCAAGAAACCGCAAGAGAAAGATAATCCCCACAAGGCCAATGAGATATATATTAACTGACATCAAAACAGCGGTCACGGCAATGGCAACCAGTAGGACAGTGCCAAGGGTGCGCGCCCGGAAATTATCCATCAACGAGCCAGCAAAAACCATTGCCAAAGCGGAACACAGTGTCCCTACCATATAAACAGTGCCCCACCCACCGTGGGAGAGGTCAAACTCTGCTCTGATTTCACCTGCAAAAATGGAGATAAAATAAGTCTGTCCAAATGATGATGAATAAGTAAGCAGGGCACCTGCAAACAACCATCGGAAGTTTTGTTTGTAAAATTTAAAACTGTTCAAAGGATTGAGTCTCACATCTGTAGTGAGCGGTTACTACCATGGAAAGCAATCTACAGATATCACTATTTATACCCATCATTTATGTTGTTTATTTAGGTTGCCTGTTTCGTATTGGGGAGGATTTTACGATTGACGTGTTCGTTGCGGCTCTTTCATGGAATGGGTCCATAATAATATCCAGTTCCTGAATGTTTTTGGCACTTATTCTAACAACAAAACAATCTTCACCTGTAACCTTGTCGCAAGATGTAAAGCGACTTTCTTCAATGATCATTTTCTCAACGATATGAAGTTGTCCCGGAAGGGGGCGGATACGCACAAGCGCCTCGATGCTAAACCCCAATTTGCTGTAATCTAAATCAACCGTAAAACCCTTTATAATGCCGCTGTCTTCCATGTGTCTTACACGTTCAGCAACGCTTGGTGCGCTCATGCCCACAAGTTTTGCAAGGCTGCTCATAGCGATGCGACTATTTAAGACCAGATGGTCAAGAATTTTTCTATCAGTCCTGTCCATGAATATAAACTCCTTCGCGATTTTATTTACAAATTATAAGGAGAATTATAAAAATCTCCATATATAGTATGTTAAATTCGTAATTCCAATGAGTTATCTTGTGTTTAAATTTATTGGAGAAATGATATGGATGTTTTAAGAATTGCGTCATTTAGTGATGGTGAAAATGGGGGGAATCCTGCGGGAGTAGCCTTCTATGACGAGTTGCCATCTGCTGAAACAATGCAGAAACTCGCCTTCGATGTGGGGTTTTCAGAAACAGCGTTTGCGTCCCCCATGGAGGGTAAAAACAATTGGCGCGTAAGGTATTTCTCACCTGAATCAGAAGTTCCGTTTTGCGGTCATGCAACAATCGCCCTTGGTGCAGCTTTGGCCCGCCGTGAAGGGGATGGTGATTATGCTTTAAAACTCAACAATGCGGCCATCAGTGTGGAAGGAAATACGTCTGAAAACGGATTTTCCGCAGCTCTTCAATCGCCGCCGACTAAAAGCATGCCGTTAAACGATGTTGAGTTGAATTTACTTCTTTCACTGTTTGGTTTGGAGCGAGATCAACTCGATATGTCGATCCCTCCGGCAGAAATTCATGGCGGGGCTGATCATTATGTTCTAGCATTGAAATCTCGCGATGATTTATCTGCGATGAATTATGATCTGGAAGAGGGGCGCACATTTATGAACAGGCGCGGTCTCATCACGGTGATGCTGGTTTATAAAGAACATGACCGCAAATTTCATACACGAAATGCTTTCGCATCCGGTGGCGTGTTCGAAGATCCCGCTACAGGCGCCGCGAGCGCTGCCTTCGCTGGTTATCTACGCGATATCAAATGGCCCCACGAGAATAATTTTCAAATTATACAAGGCGAAGATATGGGCATGAGATCAATCATAGACGTTGATCTAACCAATGAAAAAGGCGCCTCCATCCGTGTGTCTGGTGCTGCGCGATTGATGGAGTAGGGCTGTGCAATTGATATAAAAAGGAAGGTTTTTGCAACGATATTTTGTTCCCTGCCATTTCAACCGGCTGGCCATCGAAAAAAGATAGGCGAATTCCGCTTTGAGCCCAAAACTACCAATGTTGGGGAAGTTCTAGACGACTGCTTTTAAGTAAGGTGCTTGTCATATACGTTATCTCTGATCAGTGCTCTGATTGCCTCAGTTTTTGCTCGATCTGATCGACTAAACTTTGCGACACCTCCCGCATCGGCCTACGCATTTCTTCAAGACCTTCTGGATCGAAAAACTCGCTTGCGCCAAATGACAGTGCCGCACCATTCAATGCGCTATTCGCCTTGTTCCATGGAGAACCAAGGTGCGGTGTACCGTCATCTTCATGTACATATGCGTTTTCAGGGTCCACTCTTCCGGCTTGATCAAACAAGACGTTGTGAATTAGTGTAAGGGCTGTTCCCACAGGCGAACCAGCCTTTAAGCCCCCGATGTCTAATATACCCTCGTAATCCTTCGTATATCCGTTCGACTGAGTGGGGTTGTGGTGTAGCCACCTGTGCCAAGCGAGGTTGTAAAACTCGTGTGCATTTTTTGCCCGGAACTTTGACAAGACTATAGCCTGATCAAGTGTCATTCTCTGAGCAAATTCAAGAACATTACATAAACCGGTATCCACTTCGCCAAACACCTTGTATGCGGGCAAACGTTCAAGCACCTTTATAGCTCGGCATCGAGTATAGTTGCCCTGATGGCCCTGTGGCTTAATCGGCTTTAGCGCCCGGACTTTCCAAAGACTTATAGGCCAATTCGGAATCGTCATGGTTCGTAAGTCGTGATCGACTATGATCCATGGTGGTGCATCGGTCTTATTATCCAGCACTAGCCCCGGAGCAAGATTTGGTATGTTGCCTCTATTATTTTCTACGACACATAGATAGCCAATCAATCCCTGGCTGGAAGCTTTGCCAAGTTCACCAACTTTCGTTCTCAAAGTCCTGAACAAGTTCTCAAACACCATCGACTAACTACAATTCCTTTACAGTCTTCAAGACAATATTATTAGATGCCCTCAATTTTTTGCGCATCAATTCCACATTTCTACAAGCTAACTAAAATGGCTAGAATTGTCGATAATTATTGAAAAGAGCCATTTACGTATTAAATGAGATAATAGCTTTGTCCGCAACTCGGTCATTCACATAATTCTAAGTCAGATGCAAATCATCGTAGGAAATCACAAGCAGCATGATTATAGTATTGCATCCACTATTCATCAGAACTTTGAATTCCCAGTTCATTGGCATCCTTGCTCTGACGCTGCTCATGTCGTGACTTAACCCGTTTTCAGCTCTTTCACCTCAGCACGTAGGGCGCGGAGTTCGGATAGAATGAGTTCATTGTCGCTAATCAGGTTCTCGCGTTCCTCGCGGGCTTCCTGCTCATGTTCGTGCTGCATGGCATCGACGATGACACCGATAAAGAGGTTAAGTACGGTGAAGGCCGTCATGATGATGAATGGTACAAACAGCAACCACGCATAGGGAAATTGCTCCATCACGGGGCGCACAACGCCCATTGACCAGCTCTCCAATGTCATAATCTGGAAAAGCGTGTAGGAGCTTTCACCGATGGAGCCGAACCACTCTGGAAATGCATCTTTGAACAGTTTGGTCGAGATCACGGCAAACACATAGAATATGATGCTGAGCAGCAGCACGATCGATCCCATGCCGGGAAGGGCGGACAAAAGACCGGTGACCACTCGCCGCATGGATCGCACTTGGCTGATAAGACGCAGAACCCGCAAGATGCGGAACGCACGCATGGCAGAGAGCGCACCCGTTGCCGGAATAAGTGAAATCGTGACAATTGTAAGATCAAAAATGCGCCATGGATTTCGCCAAAACCCTTTGAAATCAGCAATCAGACGCAAAACGACTTCGACAACAAAAATGCCGAGAATAATCTTGTCGAGTATCAGCAAAATGGGACCGAGCATGGATGCCATAATCGCATCACTTGTTTCCATGCCCAAAATAATGGCGTTGATCACAATAAGTGTTAAAATAGTGCGACCAAATATTGGATGTTCGGTAAAATTTTGTAGTGGAGTTCTGGCGTTGGTTACGTCGATCATCTGCTTTGATTCAATAGGTTAGAGAGTGAACCCTCCAGATAAGTCGCAATCATGTTTAAATCAAGTTATTGAATCGTATTGCATCATCTAAGTTACGCGTAAATCGTCAAATGAAACCATCACATGCTCCGCATAAGCTGGTCGTTCGCTCAAACACTTGTAATATGCGGCCAAGGCCGGAAGATCAGCTCGTTCAACATCGATATTGTAGTAACGATAGAGCAGGTTCCCCAGCTGAATGTCAGCAACGGTAAAATCATCACCTGCAAGATAGTCATGTCGTTTCAGCTGTTCTTCGGCAATTCTAAGCTGGTTTTCAAAATTTGTGACAGCCTGTTTGATTGCATCCGGATCACGATCTTTTTCTGGCGTTCGTACAGCTGCCCAGAAGACCGGTTGTGAGAAATTCAATGTTACATTAATGCGCGCCCATTCTGCCCAGCGGTCAATATGCGCCCGCTTTGCGTGATCTGAGGGCCAAATTTTCTCATTTCCATAGGCATTTCCAAGATAGCGAACAATGGCAGCGGATTCCCACAAAGGTTGGTTATCACCATCTTGAAAAGTGGGAACGGTGCCATTTGGGTTCATCGCCAGATATTCGGGCGTGTCATTGCCACCAAATTTGTGGCCAATATCATATTGCTCGCATTCTAAACCTAGTTCGGCAATGCACCATAAAACCACTTGAACATTAGACGAATTTCGTCTGCCCCAAACTTTTAGCATACCAATTTACTCCCGCTATGATTCTTAAATCATATCATCCCAAACAGTTGGAAACCAATATTTCAAGTGTAAAGGCATATAGGCGAACTTGAGTGTAAAATCGAGTGTAACCTTACGAAAGTTTAATGAAAATCGCCGTTCCAACATCTTGGATTTTAGCGTCTATATACCCAGATCAGGCATATATAAATTTAATATGGAGAGAACGTAATGAGCCTCAATCAGCTTTTTAATCAATTTTTGGGTGGCGGACAAAATGAAAAAAGCACAGACCGGAAAAACATCACTGATACATTAGGCGATCTGGGGAACAAAATACCTGGTGGTGCTTTGGGTGGCTTGGCTGCGGGCGGACTACTTGGTGTTCTTGTCGGTAATAAGAAAATGCGCAAAACTGTTGGCAAAATGGCCGGTGGTGCGGTGGGGCTGGGTGGCGCTGCTGTGTTAGGTGCTGTCGCCTTTAATGCGTATAAAAACTGGAAATCAGGAGATGCGCCCCAATCAGTTAGCCCCACGGGTGGCGATGCCTCCACAAAAATTATCCCTCCAAGCAATCCGCCGTCCATTGAGCAAGCAAGCTTTGACCCGGTGCAAAATGTTGGTGCGGATGGCCAGCCTTTTCAAATAGCACTTATCAAAGCAATGATTGCAGCATCTAACGCCGATGGTCATATTGATAAGGATGAGCAAGCAAATATTTTTGAGGCTGTTAATCGGTTGGAACTGGAGCCAGCGGATAAAGTGTTGGTATTCGATACATTGCAAAATCCGCCGAGCGTCTCGCAAATTGCTGCAATGTCAAACGGGCTAGAACAAGCAAGTGAAGTCTATCTTGCCTCTCGCTTGGCAATCGATCCTGATAATGCTGAGGAGCACAAATATTTGACGGACTTAACCATGATGCTTCAATTGCCTGATGATCTGGTCATCCATTTGGAAGATCAAATGAGACAGAAAATGAAATAGGTATTTTGTTCAAGCGTAATTGTCGGAGCATTATGTAAAGCGTTTGGCGCCGACAACACAGCTGACAACGAGTATTGTTACACCAATCATCGATAGGGCCACGGTTTCGCCCAAAATAAACCCTGCCAATGCCAGCGCAAAAAATGGTTGTAGAAGCTGCAATTGACTTACGCCAGCAATGCCGCCAATGGCTAAGCCACGATACCAGAAAACAAATCCTATCAACATTGAAAACACGGATACATACGCCAAACCGAGCCAAACAGGCGTGTTAATGCCATTAAAAGTGGTTGGCAGATTTGCTAAGGCTAAGATAACCATAAAGGGAGATGCCAAAAGGAGCGCCCACGATATCACCTGCCATCCGCCAAGACGGCGCGATAGGGCAGCCCCTTCTGCATAGCCTAAACCGCAGACGATTATTGCAGCTACCATATATAGGTTTCCTTCAACTGAGCCATTTGCACCTTGGGTCCATGCGAAGCCTGCAACCAGAGCGCTGCCCGCAACGGAAAAGAGCCAGAATATTGCCTTTGGCCGCTCGCCGCCGCGAACAACAGCAAAAAGTGCCGTTGCAAAGGGAAGTAATCCGATGAAAACAGTTGAATGTGCAGAGGTAACGGACTGAAGCGCAAGCGCTGTAAGAAGGGGAAAGCCTATTACAACGCCAATTGCGACAATGGTTAGAGATACAATATCCTTGCGTTGTGGAATTGGCTGCTTGAGCACCAGTAAAAGACCGGCGGCAAGTAGCGCAGCAATAACTGCTCTTGCTGAGGTTAGGAATAATGGTTCGAAACCACCAACAGCAACGCGTGTTGCAGGCAGTGAGCCGCTAAAAATAATCATCCCGAGAAAACCGCTTCCCCATCCCGCTAATTTCATATGCCGCTCCTCCAATAACAGTGAGAACATAAATGGTTTGGACTAGGCAAAACAGATACAAAGCAGTACAATAATTGAAAATTGTACTGTTAAACTGTGTAATACACATTTGGGACCTAATGAATATACAAACGCACACATCAACGCGCACGCTCACAAGAGCAGCTAAGGTTTGTGAGATAATTCGCAGCCAGATAGCCAGCAGATCTCTGGGTGTCGGAGAACGGCTTCCCTCGATTAGAAACCTTGCCCAAACATTAAAAGTATCACCGTCAACGGTCGTCGATGCGTATGATCAGTTGGTCGCAGACGGTGTGATATATGCTCGCCGTGGGGCTGGCTTTTATGTTGCTGATCTGGTGCAGCCTTTTGATATTACCGAGGTGAGCCCACAGGTTGATCGAGCAATTGATCCATTTTGGGTTTCTCGCCAGTCACTGGGGTCTGATAGGCACGCCTTGAAGCCAGGTTGCGGCTGGTTGCCTGCTGATTGGATGCCGAACAGCTCCATACGTAAGGCCATGCGAAAACTCTCGCGTGCAGATGACAAGATATTGAGCAATTATGGCCAAACTCACGGATCACAAAACATAAGACGTTGGCTGTCTCGGCAATTTTCAGACGAGGGTCTATCTGTCGATCCCGAGAAAATATTGCTCACCCCATCTGGAACGCAAGCGATTGATCTTATTTGTAGATTTTTGCTGAGAGCAGGGGATACCGTTTTGGTTGATGATCCGTGCTATTTCAATTTTCAAGCTCTACTGCGTGCCCATCAGGTCAATATCATCGCTGTTCCGCTTACAAAAAATGGACCAGACCTGCCTGCCTTCGAACAAGCTTTGATCGCGCACAAACCTCGTCTTTATCTAACCAATTCAGCATTACAAAACCCAACGGGTCTGACCCTGTCGCCAAAAACTGCGCATAAGATTCTCAGTCTTGCCGATGCTCACGATCTTATCATTGTCGAGGATGATATTTTTGCGAGCCTTGAGCCGGAGCCTTCAACGCGAATGGCAAGCTTGGATGGTTTGGAACGCGTCATTCGGATTGGCAGCTTTTCAAAAACGCTTTCAGCCTCATTGCGCTGTGGATATATTGTAGCCCGTCCCGACTGGGTGGACGGTTTAATCGATCTGCAAATAGCGATAAATTTTGGTGGTTCAAGTCCCGTTGCCAGCGAGTTAATATATGCAACATTAAGTGACGGCAGCTACCGAAAACATCTGGATGGTCTACGCACCCGCCTTGATAAAAAACGACATGAAATTGCGGATAAGCTTAGCGCGATTGGCATCGAGCCGTGGCTAATGCCAAGGGGTGGCTTCTACCTCTGGTGTCAGTTGCCAGAGGGCGTGGATTCGGCAAAATTGGCACGATTTGCAATGGGGCAGAACATCGTGCTGGCACCGGGAAATGTATTCAGCACGTCCCAATCCATGGCCAGTTTTATGCGTTTTAATGTAAGCCAGATGGAATCATCCAAGATATTCAAAGTTTTGCGGGAGGGAATAAGCTCACTATAATTTGATAGCAGGTGCAACCATCGTGTATTGAACTAAAAAAGTAAGAGACGTATCAATAGTGAAAATCAAGGATATCTATGATGAAACGCTATATTTTTCCGCAACCCGCACCATCTGAAATTACGTCAAAATCAAACTTTCTCAATCGTCGCGAATTTATGAAAATGGCAGGTGCTGCGTCTATAGCAACGGCGGGCGGCAGTTTATTGTCACCATCTGTTCAAGCGCAAGATACTCTTAAGTTTAGTAAAGGCAGTCCTTTTTCAATTTCCGACGAGCCTAACCCGCTGGAAGATATCAAATCCTACAATAATTTCTATGAATTCGGAACTGGTAAAGATGATCCGGCCAAAAACGCCGGTGCGCTGACAACACGGCCTTGGAGCATTAAGATTGATGGTTTGACTAACAAGCCATCTGAGCTTGATATTGAAGATCTCATGACCAAATTTGATTTGGAGGAGCGTATCTATCGTCTTCGCTGTGTTGAAGCTTGGTCAATGGTTATCCCGTGGGTAGGTATTCCGCTTGCTGATGTGATTAAGGCATATGAGCCGCAGGGCAGTGCAAAATATGTTTCATTCGAAACACTCGTTCGCCCTGAGGAAATGAATGGCCAAAACTCACTCTTTGGCGGGTTGGATTGGCCATATGTTGAAGGTTTGCGTATGGATGAGGCCATGCATCCGCTCACTATACTGGCTGTTGGGGTTTATGGCGACTTAATGCCAAATCAAAATGGTGCGCCGGTGCGCTTGGTTGTGCCGTGGAAATATGGCTTTAAAAGCATCAAATCCATCGTTCGTATGTCGTTTACCGAAGAGCAGCCGCCAACAACTTGGAATATTCAAGGGCCGAGCGAATACGGGTTCTATTCCAACGTGAACCCAAATGTTGATCATCCGCGCTGGAGCCAAAAGTCCGAACGCATTATCGGTTCGGGATTGTTCGCCAAAAAACGTGATACGGAGATGTTCAACGGATATGAAGAGCAAGTCGCGTCTTTATATACGGGTATGGATCTGGCCAAGAATTTCTAATCTATTATGGCGCAGCATAAAATCTGGACAAAAATGCCGAGTTGGCTCCTTTACCCATTGGGCTTTGCGCCTGGTATATGGTTGTTTTATCAAGCGGTGAACAATCAGCTTGGTGCGGACCCTCTTAAGGCGCTTGAAAATGGCTTGGGTGAATGGGCACTAAAGTTTCTGATCTTGGGTCTTTGTATCACCCCGTTAATGCGCTTTTTCAAACTCAATCTGATTAAATATCGTCGCACCATCGGGCTTGTCGCCTTTGGCTATGTTGTTGCACACTTTACGACCTATCTGTTGCTTGATCAGCAGTTGCGCTGGGGTGAGATTGTAACCGACATCATTAAACGGCCCTACATCACGATTGGTATCGCTTCATTTCTATTATTGTTTGTTTTGGCTGTGACATCTAACGGATTTTCAATCCGGCGGTTAGGGGCCGCAGGGTGGAAAAAGCTGCACCTTATTGTATATCCGGCGGTTATTTTGGCAGCATTGCATTATGTCATGATTAAAAAGACATGGGCGGCAGAGCCACTTGCCTATCTGGCAATCGCAATTGCATTGATTTCGCTTAGAAAATTTTATCACTTGGCAAAACGCGGAAAGCGAACCGCTGCTTAAGTGCTGTAGCAATGCGCTTAGGTTCGATTTCAAACTATTCATCAAAAACACAACCCTAAACGAAAAACGGCGATGCAAAAGCATCGCCGTTTAAAATACCTACATGATGCTCTAAAGCACCAACTGCAGACTACAATAGAGAGATGTTGTCTACTGCAGTTTTGCCACTGCGTTGATCAACTGCAGTGTCAAAAGAAACTTTTTGACCGTCTGTTAGACCGCTAATGCCAGCACGTTCTAGAGCTGTTGCATGAACGAAAACGTCTTGCTGACCATCTTCAGGTTGAATGAAGCCAAAACCTTTTTGACTGTTGTAGAATTTTACTGTTCCTGTGTTCATGGTATTTACCTTTCACCAATGAATTGCACTTTGGGATGATTTGAAGAATTCAGATCATATTCCCGGTGGTCGAATTATTAGAAATGCCTGAAAAGTGCGCGTCATATTCATGGGCGAAAAGTCAAGTAGTCCGTCAGAAGTCGATGACAGTCTGATATGCTGAAAATATGTCAAAAGCAAGACAAATTATCTTTCAAATTGAAAAAAGGAATACCAAACTTGTTCAAATTTATGTCTAATTTATTGAAATTACGACATATATTCAGGAAACCAGGTTTCATGCGCTTTTTTCATTTCTGATACGCTAAGTGACAAGACGTTCTTGATAATAAGCTCATCACCTGAGACTGTACCAAGGTTTCGAACTGGAACGCCCATCTCACAAGCATTATTTATCAAAAATTGCGCGAGTTCTTGTGAAACCGTGATCACATAACGGGCTTGGTCTTCGCCAAATAATATTCCGTGTGTTGGCGTTTCAATATTGGAGATGTCGATATCCATCCCATAATCACCAGCCATACACATTTCGGCCAATGCAAGCGCAAGTCCGCCCTGTGAAATATCGTGGCATGATGTGACTTGTTCATTATTGATGGCAGAACGAACAAAATCGCCGTTGCGCTTTTCTTCAGCCAGATCAACCGATGGTGGGGGACCAGCTGTTTCGCCCAAGATATCGCGCATATAGGCTGACTGACCCAAATGTGTGCCATCAGCACCCAGTAAAATCACCGCATCGCCGTCATTTGCGCCGGCAATCTTTGCCATCTGTTGCCAGTCCGCCAAAAGTCCAACGCCGGCAATGGTTGGTGTTGGCAAGATTGCCTCCCCAAAAGTCTCATTATAAAGCGAAACATTGCCAGATACGATCGGGAAATTGAGTGCGCGGCATGCATCGCCAATACCCTCAATAGCTTTGACAAATTGCCCCATAATTTCAGGTCGTTCGGGATTGCCAAAGTTCAGATTATCCGTTGATGCAAGCGGCTCGGCACCCGTGGCGGTGATATTGCGCCAGCATTCGGCCACAGCTTGCTTACCGCCTTCATAGGCATCCGCTTCGCAATAATGTGGTGTAACGTCAGATGAGAAGGCAAGCGCCTTGTCTTCATGACCGTCCACACGCACAACACCAGCGTCTCCGCCCGGAATTTGCACCGAATTGCCTTGAATAAGTGTGTCATATTGCTCCCAAACCCAACGGCGTGAAGACTGGTTCGGCGAGCCAATCATAGACATTAATGCCATGCCATAATCATCCGGCTGGGCAACTTGGTCCGCTTCCAGCGGTGAGTAAAGGCCCGGTTCACGCCATGGGCGATCATATTCAGGTGCTTCATCGCCAAGGTCTTTAATCGGAAGGTCTGCAACTTCTTCATCTTGGTGGAAAACGCGAAAACGAAGGTCATCAGTTGTCTTACCAACGATGGCAAAATCCAGACCCCATTTAACGAAAATCGCCTTTGCAACATCTTCTTTAGATGGATCAAGCACCATGAGCATGCGCTCCTGGCTTTCTGACAGCATCATTTCATAGGCAGACATCTGTTCTTCGCGAACAGGGACCTGATCAAGATAAAGTTCAACACCAAGGTCGCCTTGCGCACCCATTTCAACGGCAGAACAAGTTAGACCCGCAGCACCCATATCCTGAATGGCAATCACGGCACCAGTTTGCATAAGTTCAAGACAGGCTTCGAGTAGGCATTTTTCAGTGAAAGGATCGCCGACTTGCACAGTAGGGCGTTTTTCCTCAATCGTTTCGTCAAATTCCGCAGACGCCATCGTTGCGCCGCCAACACCATCACGACCTGTTTTTGCACCGAGATAGACAACTGGAAGGCCCACACCCTCTGCTTTGCAAAGGAAAATCGCATCTGTTTTTGCAATACCCGCAGCAAATGCGTTTACAAGGCAATTGCCATTGTAACGCGCGTCAAATTCGACTTCGCCTCCAACTGTTGGCACGCCGAATGAGTTGCCGTATCCACCAACACCAGACACAACACCAGAAACAATGTGCTTAGTACGTTCATGATCAGGCTCACCAAACCTGAGGGCATTCATGGCAGCAATCGGACGGGCACCCATGGTAAATACATCACGCAAAATACCACCAACGCCCGTGGCCGCGCCTTGATAAGGTTCGATGTAAGACGGATGATTATGACTTTCCATTTTAAAAATCACACATTCGCCATCACCAATATCGACGACACCAGCATTTTCACCCGGACCGTGGATCACACGATCGCCCGTTGTGGGAAGCGTACGAAGCCATTTTTTGGATGATTTATAGGAGCAGTGCTCGTTCCACATGGCAGAGAAAATACCAAGCTCGGTATAAGTGGGCTCACGGCCAATAAGCTCGAGAATGCGCTCATATTCATCTGGCGCTAGGCCATGAGAGGCGATCAATTCTTCGGTAATAGGGTGTGTATTATTTACGGTCATGGAAGTGTCGAGGTCCAGTTTAAGCAGATATGAGGTTTAGCGCGCTTTCAAACAGGGCGCGGCCATCCTCACTGCCGTCTTTTATATTGATATGAGCTTTTTCTACCAGATTTTCAGGATGCGGCATCATGCCAAGTACATTGCGATCCTGGTTTAATATGCCTGCAATATCGTCAATTGATCCATTCGGGTTTGTGCCATCGGCATAGCGAAACGCGATGCGATCATCACCTTGTAGTGTTTTTAATGTTGCACTATCTGCGAAGTAGTTGCCATCATGGTGCGCCACAGGGCAGTCAATTATCTGGCCTTTATCATAGCCTGATGTGAACACGCTGTTGGTGGTTGAAACTTCAAGTTTTACCGTTTTGCAAACGAATTTTAGCGAGGCGTTGCGCATTAATGCGCCGGGCAGGAGGCCAGTTTCAACAAGGATTTGGAAGCCGTTGCAAACGCCGATTACGCGTTTGCCTTTTTTGGCTTGCGCAATCACTGCATTCATAACGGGCATACGCGCCGCGATAGCACCGGAGCGCAGATAATCACCATAGGAAAACCCGCCGGGAATGACGATCAGATCAATATCATCATCAATCGATGTTTCTGTTTGCCATACAGTTTGCGGTGCATTGCCTGAAATCTTTGTCAGAGCTGCGATCATATCGCGATCACGATTTAATCCGGGAAGCTGGAGAACTGCTGTTTTCATCAAAAATTCCTGAAATTTAGAAACTAATTTAACAAGTAAAACAAATGGCTGATTGAACCAGTCGTTCAATAGAAAAAGGGCCGAAAAACAGCCCTTTTGATGTGTTATTTGAACTCGATTGCGTAATCTTCAATCACTGTATTGGCAAGAAGCTTTTCACACATCGCTTCAATTTCGGAATTGGCTTTCGTCTTGTCATCGCCCTCAAGTTCAAGGTCAAAAACTTTACCTTGGCGAACACTGTCCAGACCCTCAAATCCAAGGGCAGAACATGCGCCTTCTATGGCTTTTCCCTGTGGGTCCAAAACGCCGTTTTTAAGTGTAACGGTTACTCGTGCTTTGATCATGTGTCTCTATTCCCGATCAATCATCATTGTCTGATTTAACAAGCACCGGACCCGTCGGGCGAGGTGCTTCGTTTTCATTCAAAATTCCAAGGCGCTTTGCAACTTCCTGATAAGCTTCAACAAGACCACCAAGATCTCTGCGGAAAACATCTTTATCCAATTTTTCGTCTGTTGCAGCATCCCACAAGCGGCAAGAATCAGGTGAGATTTCATCAGCTAGGACAATGCGCATTTGACCATCTTCTACGAGACGACCGAACTCGATCTTAAAATCAATCAACCGGATGCCAACGCCTGCGAAAAGGCCAGATAGGAAGTCATTGATACGAATAGACATCGCCATGATATCATCGATCTCTTGCGGACTTGCCCAGCCAAGAGCTGTGATGTGCTCTTCAGAAACCAGCGGATCATCAAGCGAGTCTTCTTTATAGCAAAATTCGATGATTGAACGTGGCAGAACAGTACCTTCTTCAAGACCAAGTCGCTTTGACATGGTGCCAGCCGCTACGTTGCGCACAATCACTTCCAACGGAACAATCTCAACCTGTTTGATCAATTGCTCACGCATGTTCATGCGCTTGATAAAGTGTGTTGGAATGCCAATACGGTTCAAGTGATTGAAAATATATTCAGAAATACGATTGTTCAACACACCTTTACCATCAATAATATCATGCTTTTTCTTATTAAAAGCAGTGGCATCATCTTTGAAAAACTGGATGAGTGTTCCAGGTTCAGGACCTTCATATAATATTTTGGCCTTGCCTTCGTAAATACGACGTCTATTTTTCATGGATATCTCTATAGGTGCGCCAGAACCAGCTGGCAAAATGGTGTGGTATTTCAGGGTTTGTTTAATCGCTGTCTAACGGATAACATATATATATACAACGTTTTGCCCTTGCTTTTTCGTCTTTAGCCACAATTGATGTGAATTGATGTAAAAATCTTTGTGTAAGTCTTCCAATTGTCGTGCAATAAGCCCACATATAGGGCAACAGAATTGAAGAATGCCGAATAAGTTGTAAGCGCGAAGGAGCATTGCATGAGTACTTTTGATGATCGTAAAAATGCATTTGAGAATAAATTTGCACATGATCAGGACACTAAATTTAAAATTGAAGCACGCCGTAACAAATTGCTGGGCCACTGGGCAGCAGAGCTTATGGGTAAAGATGGCGATGCCTATGCAAAGGAAGTGATCGCGTCTGATTTTGAAGAAGCTGGCGATGAAGATGTTTTTCGTAAAATCCGAGCTGATATCGATGCCTCCAGCGCCGAAGTTAGCGATGAAGATATTCGCGATAAAATGATCTGGCTTTTGGATGTTGCCGCTGAGCAGATCACAAACGATTAGGTTAAAATCAAAATTCAGAACCCACCGTATGTATTAAATTGCATGCGGTGGTTTTTTTGTATCTAGTAGCAGGTAACAAAATAGACAGGGTGCAGCTTAATGAGCTTTGAATTTCTAATTACATCATTGGTTGTTGTTTTATTGCCAGGGACTGGTGTCCTTTATACAATGACCATAGGCTTAGCACGTGGATTTCGTGCCAGCGTCGCCGCGGCGTTTGGCTGCACGTTGGGCATATTGCCTGCCGCAATTGCCAGCATCATCGGTCTCGCTGCAATTTTCCACACCAGCGCGGTTGCATTTCAAGTGATCAAATATTTGGGCGCTGCATATTTGCTCTATATGGCGTGGAGTATTTTGCGCGAGGGAGGGGCGATGGATATAAATTCCGATGAGAAGCAACGTTCACATTTCAAAACAGCTATGCACGGTGCCATGATTAACGCACTGAACCCAAAGCTCTCGTTATTTTTCTTGGCATTTTTACCTCAATTTATTGATGCAGGAAGTGCAACAGCCACTGAAGCTATGATGCAACTTGCTCTGGTCTTTATGCTTATGACATTTGCCGTCTTTGTACTTTATGGCGCGTTTTCAGCCTATATGCGAGATTTTGTTATTTCCAAACCACGTGTCATGAAGTGGTTGAAAGCATCTTTTGCAGCAACATTTGGCTATTTGAGTGTAAAACTTGCTCTTTCGGAGCGCTAGTAATTAAAAAACCATGCGTTTATGTCACATTGCATAAATATGATTGTTGGCCCAACTATGCCTAACGATTTGTAGATAATTAGGTGTAAGCGATGAAGTTGTCTTATTCTCTGGTAAGTATTCTTGCCGCAGGGCTGTGTTTCATTCTTTTTCTAAGTTTATTACTTGTTCCAGATTTTATTTACTGGGTGTTTGGCATTATCGGAAATGATAATGCCGATCTTATGTCTAGGCGCGCTGGCATGCTGTTTTTAGGCCTTGCGTTTATAACCTTTCAATCTCGCAATACCGCTGCTTCGAACCTACGGAAAACACTTTGTCTTGGCTTGGCCATTATGATGGCTGGCTTAGCAATGATGGGCATATTTGAGTATATTCGTGGCGCTGTCGGGTTGGGTATTTGGTTGGCAATCTTGACTGAAATAGCGTTTTCTTTCGGATATTTTATGCTCTCGAAATCTGATCACTAGTTGGGTTTGAGCGACAGATAAAAGTAATCATAGTACGGTTCAAGCTATCGTAAGCGCCGCGCCACCATGCCGATATGTGATGTATCGCTAGATTTTTCACGCGTGACGACAACATAATCGGTCTGTTTATAAGAACTACCCGCACGGCTCTTGGTATCTTCCAACAGATAGAAATCAGATGAATGTGAGATGGGCTTACTTTGGCGGTAAACGGTCGCATTCATATGCGCATCTTCGGCTTGCGCAAATGGACGCGTGGCTTGAGGCAAAGTATCTGTGGTGCCAAAGCCACGTGCATTTGACCGGAAAAGGGGCGGTTGTCGCTTTGGCGCAGTTGCACCCAAAATCTCCACGAAACTTCTACGTTCTTTACGCATACATATTACACTTTACACATACTCAATATTGACTTGGAACGTATCGGGTAAAAGTAAAAAAAGAGCTATGATATGGTTATCAAAGCGTTACTGCATGCGTTTTTTGAAATGAATTTGCGTGCGATTAACTCGTTAAAGACCTTGCATAAACTTCGCAAAGGTTAGAGAGCCTTCCGGCCAAGGCCCGTGACCTGCTGCATCATCAATATGTCCGCGCTCACCGGCATCAATAAACATAGAGCCCCATGCGCCTGCAATATCCTCTGCCGCTTCAAAGCTTGAAAAACTATCGTTCCGGCTTGCTATTACGATGGAAGGAAAGGGTAGCGGATCACGCGGGTATGGTCCAAATGTCATCAGGTGTTTAGGTCGTATCTTCGGGTTTGCCACGTCGGGCGGGGCTACGAGTAGGGCACCAACAACCTGCTTTTCAAATTGTGGTATGGCTTGGATAGCAACCGCTACACCTAAAGAGTGAGCAACAATGACGACGGGGCGGGTGGATTTATTAACCTCTTCGGCCATACGAGCCGTCCAGTCTTCAACAACGGGCTTTGACCATTCATCCTGTTCTACGCGCCGCGCAGTTTTAATGCGTTCTTCCCACCGACTTTGCCAATGGTCGGGGCCAGAGTTTTTATACCCCGGTACAATTAAGATATCTGCCTCAGCTGCTTTCATTAAATATACTCTTGCGCGAATTTAAAAATTTATTACACTTTGAAGATGAATAAAGTAATCGTCACCGTTATTGTTCTTCTATCCTCATCACTAGGATTTGCGCAAGAGTATTCCTGCGGACAACGAAAAACATGTGGCAGAATGCAAAGTTGCACAGAGGCCTATTTTCATCTCAAACAATGTGGCGATGTTGCACGCGATAGAGATAGAGACGGCATTCCGTGCGAAAAACTTTGCGGGAAGACGCTCCAGAGAATGAAGCGACTTCTAGACGCAGGGCTCTAACTTTTAGCTTTCGCCGAATACACGAGTGAAGATCGTATCAACATGCTTGGTATGATAACCAAGGTCAAATTTCTCGCGAATTGTTTCTTCATCAAGTGCAGCTGTTACTTCTTCATCGGCCAGCAACTCTGTGAGGAAGTCTTTTCCTTCTTCCCAAACCTTCATCGCGTTGCGTTGAACAAGGCGATAAGAATCTTCGCGAGATTGACCGGCCTGTGTCAAAGCCAAAAGAACGCGCTGCGAATGCACAAGACCGCGGAATTTGTTCATGTTAGCCATCATATTGTCAGGGTAGACAAGTAGTTTTTCCATAACACCAGCAAGGCGGTTTAGCGCAAAATCGAGCGTAACGGTGGCATCAGGGCCAATCATGCGCTCGACAGACGAGTGGGAAATATCGCGCTCATGCCATAGGGCAACATTTTCCATCGCGGGCAGGGCGTAGGAACGAACCATACGTGCAAGACCCGTCAGGTTTTCGGTCAAAACCGGGTTGCGTTTATGCGGCATCGCTGACGAGCCTTTTTGACCCGGTGAGAAAAACTCTTCTGCTTCCAGAACTTCAGTGCGTTGCAAATGGCGAATTTCGGTCGAAAGGCGTTCAATAGATGACGCGATCACACCCAGTGTCGCAAAATACATGGCATGACGATCACGCGGGATAACTTGTGTTGAGACCGGTTCAGAGGCAAGTCCCAGAGACTTGGCGACATGTTCTTCAACACTTGGGTCAATATTTGCAAATGTCCCAACTGCACCGGAAATTGCACAAGTGGCGATATCTTCACGCGCAGCTTCAAGGCGTTTCTTGTTGCGCTCAAATTCAGCATAGGCTTGAGCAAGCTTGACGCCAAATGTAGTAGGCTCAGCATGAATACCATGACTACGGCCAATGGTGATTGTGTCTTTATGTTCAAACGCTCGTTTTTTCAGCGCTGCAAGCAAGCGATCCATATCAGCAAGAAGAAGATCTGTCGCTTTGACAAGCTGAACATTGAAGCACGTATCCAAAACATCAGATGATGTCATGCCTTGGTGCACGAAGCGCGCATCATCACCCACAATTTCTGCCAGATGCGTTAGAAACGCAATCACATCATGTTTGGTGACCGCTTCAATTTCATCAATACGCGCGACATCGAATTCAACTTCACCAGCTTTTGCCCAAATGGTCTCTGCTGCGGATTTCGGGATGACACCCAAGTCCGCAAGCGCATCACATGCATGAGCCTCAATTTCAAACCAAATGCGGAATTTACTTTGTGGCGACCAGATATCAGTCATTTCCTTGCGGGAATAGCGCTCGATCATACGATGTTTCTCATGTTTGGAACTTTAATATGTAAATATATCGCCTCGTTTAGCTGCTCAGACTGCGCAAATCAATCACTCGCACCTCCAAAATCCGCCTTTCTACATTTTTATTGAAGAAAGATAATCTAAATTACATTTTATTTTGTTATGCTCTGGAAAGGCCATATTTTGGAATTTGCTTATGTTATTCAAGACGATAATTCATGCTGATTATTAACTTTGTAGAGAAAGTGTGTTTGGGAAGCAATTGTGGGTTGTTTAATCGTGAGCGCAAGCCGTGAGAGAGAACTTGTAATTAACGCTTTGTTTTTTAATTAATGAGACTTTTATCAATGGGATCTCTTCACCGTGATTAGCATGATGCGCACCTAAGAACGTTATTGTTCATGATTTCATATAAAAATGTCGTTGGGGAGAACACGTCATGAAAATCTCGCGCAAGTTACCCATTGCTGCTGCAATCTTAACTATCGTAACCGTTGGCGCCGCTAGCATGGCTGGCCTGGTTGTTAGTTCAAATATAATACAAGAAAAATCGTCTGAAACGCTCCAGGCTGTTGCTGATGGTCGGCGGAATCAGGTTGAGACCTATTTAAAATCCATAGAAAATGATCTCATTAATACCGCGCAAGATGAGAAAGCTTCAGCTTCTATCGGTGCACTAAGTTTTGGCTGGAATTTCCTTCCTGGAGATAACAAGGTGGCAGAACTTCAAAAGCGTTATATAAAGGACAACCCGAATCCAACCGGAGAAAAACACAAGCTCGATACGGCCGGAATCGATGGTTATGATGCTTCACACAAACAAACACATCCATATTATCGTGAGTTGCTTGAGAAGAGGGGATATTACGATATTTTTCTCATCAATAATGAAGGTGACGTAATTTATTCAGTTTTTAAAGAAGCTGATTTTGCGACCAACCTGAACACTGGTGAATGGAAAGATTCAGGTCTGGCAAATGTTTATAAGAAAGTAATTGAAAACAATTCTGCTACAGATATTGTTGCTGATGATTACAATCCTTATGCCCCATCCTATGGTGCTTCAGCAGCCTTTATCGGTAAGTCAATCGTAAAAGGTGATCAATTGGTGGGTGTCTTGGTATTTCAAATGCCAAATGACATTATTGGTCAGATTATGCGCAATGTGACCGGTTTGGGCGAGACGGGCGAAACGCTTCTGTTAAAATCAGATGGTACATTGATTTCTGACTCTCAGAAGACAGAAGAGAACGAATCCCTGAAAGTTAAACTTCCACTTTCAAAACGAGTTTTGGAAGAAAGTTTTGCTAATCAACCGGTAGGTCAAATTCCGGAGTTCCGAGGTGAAGTCTACCAAGTTTCTGCAGCCAGAGTTGATTTTTTGCAGCAGAACTGGATTGTTGCCGCTCTTATTCAAGAAGATGAAATGTTACAGGGCATTACAGATCTACGTAATCTTATCGCTGTTATGGCACTTGTCCTATTGGGCGCAGCGCTTGTGGCCGCGTTTATGTTCTCCCGCTCAATTACTAAACCTATTGCAAACGTGATTGACAATATGAAGGAGCTTGTGAGCGGGAATACAAGCATCGAACTAGACGGCGCTAATCGCAATGACGAAATTGGTGAGATGTTTGAAGCTGTATCGGTTTTTCGTGATGCTGCCATTGAAAAGGAACGTTTAGAGGAAGAGGGCGAAGAAAATCGCGCTATGACTGAACAGCAGCGCAAGCAAAGCGAGGAAGCTAAAGCGCAAGATGCTGCGAAGATCCAACAAGCTGTTGAAGCGTTGGCAGGTGGTCTGACACGCCTTTCAGAAGGTGATCTGACCGTAACGCTTAATACCCCATTTGATGGTGATCTTGATCGCTTGCGGACTGATTTTAATGCCTCTGTTGGCAAATTGAGTGCAACGCTTGGTCAAATTAGCAATGTGACAACTGGCCTTCGTGATAATTCTACCGAGATCAGTAAAGCGACAAATGATCTATCTCAGCGTACGGAAACACAAGCCGCATCATTGGAAGAAACATCTGCTGCTCTTGATGAGATCACAGCGACCGTTAAAGAGACATCAGAACGTGCAAACGAGGCTGCAACCAAAGCCAAGGATGCACGCGGCGATACTGAAAAATCCAGTGCTGTTGTCTCTGATGCCGTTACGGCAATGGAAGGCATTGAAAAAGCATCTGGTGATATTTCAAATATCATCAATGTGATTGATGAAATTGCTTTCCAGACAAACTTACTTGCATTGAATGCGGGTGTAGAGGCTGCCCGTGCGGGTGAGGCGGGTAAAGGCTTTGCAGTTGTTGCTCAGGAAGTGCGCGAACTTGCTCAGCGTTCGGCCAATGCTGCTAAAGAGATCAAAGAGCTTATTACCAAATCTGGTGATGAAGTGGCAAATGGTGTGCAGCTGGTTCAACAAACGGGCGAAGCACTTGCCAAGATTTCTGAACATGTCACTGAGATTGACGCACAGATTGAAACCATTTCACAAGGTGCAGCAGAGCAGCTTTCGGGCATTCAGGAAGTTAACAGTGCTGTGAATTCCATGGATCAGGTTACACAGCAAAATGCGGCGATGGTTGAGGAAAATACGGCGGTTACGCAGGAGATGGCTGGAGATGTTCAAAATCTGGCTGGCCTTGTCGGAACCTTTACATTGGGCGAAAAGTCTGGATCATTTGCCACAACGAAATCTGCTGTTTCTGGTTCGGTGACACAAAGTGCTGCGCCTGTAAAATCAGCCCCTGTAAAATCAGCTCCTGCGAGATCAACCCCTGCCAATAGTTCAGCCCCACAGGCAGCCTCTGCATCCCATGCGCCAAAACAATCACCAGCAAAATCAATGGTGAGCAAAGTGGCCGCAGCGTTTTCTGCAAAAACCGCTCCCGCAGATGATGCAGACGACTGGGATGAGTTCTAGGCCTCAGCTAATCTCATAATTGAAAACAATATCATCGGCGCCACAATCAAATGTGGCGCCTTTTTTATGGGTTCTGCAAGTGAATGGGCTTTGCTTTGAGGTATGATGTGATCGTGAGAAAAATCAAACCTAACGGGAGGTAAAGTAACAGGCCGAGAACAGCAAACTGATAAAGTGCCCCAATATTTGTGAAGAAGAATTGCCAAACCCATGTGCGACTTAAGATTGGAGCGTGCCATTGGCTATAAAAAGACCAATAGCTGAGGCAATAAAAAAGCGCATTGCAGCCAATTGTCATGATGATGAGGAACAAGAAGTAACCTGCAAAACGGGTTTCAAATCTCGTTGTATTTACAAATAGTCTGACCGCCAGCATTGCCAGCATATAACCGACAATGCTTGTCGTGAAAAACATCAAGAGAATTATGGTCAAGTGGCTCGTCAGTAAATCATTCGAGAACCAAAGTGAGACTGTAGCAGACATTGCCATAGCAATGCCCCATAAGATGCTTTGTAGGAGTAAGGCGATCACTTAAATTCGATCCAACTTGGTAGAATATCATCGGGTTTTGCATCGGCTGCATATACACCTCGTGCTACGGCGCGTGCCATTGTACTTGTTGCTGCGGCACACAGATCGATAAATTCATCTGGATTTGGTTTCCTGCCAGATGTTCCTGTTGCAAGGGTGAAAACAAGATCTCCATCATAAATATTATGACTTGGCCAAATAGCACGTGCAAAACCATCATGGGCAGAAATTGCTAGTCGTTTTGCCTGTGCTTTTGTTAAGATCGCGTCGGTGGCAATAACAGCAATTGTTGTGTTGGCGCCACCGCGTTGCGTTTCTCGAAACTTTATTTGCAAGTCAGTTGCATTGTCCGGTATTGGTTGAGGATAGCCCAATCCACCAAATTCATTGTCGATCTCAAATGGAGCGGCCCAAAAATGTCTCGTATCTCCAATTGTCACTGCACCCATAGGATTGACCGCTGATAGTGCGCCTATTGTTAGTCCGCTTTCTGTGACAGATGAGGTGGAGCCAAGGCCACCGCGCATGTTTGCTGTGAGTGCTCCTAACCCTGCACCGACGGACCCAATATCAAAATCGATATATGCATTTTCTGCTGCTTTAAAACCAAGTTCGCGATAGGGTGGGTATGTGCCCCAGTCTTTATCGCCACCATTTATCAGGTCAAAAAGAATTGCGCTCGGCACGATGGGGATTTTATGCTCGCCGACCTCAAAGCCAATGGATTTTTCACGCAAATAAGCTTGTACACCACTAGCCGCATCTAAACCAAAAGCCGACCCGCCGGATAATGTGATCGCATGAACGGTTTCCACGGTGTTATGTGGTTCTAAAAGGTCCGTTTCACGAGTGCCAGGCGCGCCACCTAATACCTGCACGGCTGCAACGGCTGGTTCATCACATAAGATGACGGTTGTACCAGATTTCAACTTGTTATCGCCAGCATTGCCAACACGCAGTCCACCGACATCGGTAATGAGGTTTTTTACACCTGCTTTAAATGTCATTAATTGCTAACCTCTTCGACAAAACGCCCGTCCTGCCATATCATAGCATTGAAAACGCTTTCCTGGCGTTCGCCAAATTGATTGAAGGTCACGGGTCCAATGATTGTTTTAAATTCGGTGGATTTGAGGCTTTCAGATAGATCATCATCGTTTACCTGTGCAAGCTGGTTCATAATTTCTGCGGTGGCATAACCAAGGATGGGGAAGCGGTCTGGAAAAATACCAGCTGAATCGAACGCTGCGCGCGCGGCAATGGCATTGTCGCCAGACATTTTGATGTCTGGCAATATAGCAATTGTACCATTTGGTAATTTAAGACCTTCATCGGCAGCACGCAAAGCATCTCCGCCTGCAAACGTAAATTCAAGGCCTATGGATGCAGCATCACGAGCCATGATGGACGTATCAAGACGTGAGCCACCAACAAAGACGTGTGTGATTTTGGATTGGCCCAAACGTCGGACAAGGCCAAATTGCTTTTCTTGACCTGGGCGAAAATTATCCAGCACAATGGGCTGAAAGCCGCCATCATCGAGTTGCAAGCGAATAGCATCTGCGAGTTCACGATTGCTAATCGTGCCATCCTCAATCAGCGCGACAGATTTATCACCCCAATTATCGATAATGTAGCGGGATGCAAATTTGGCTTGATCACTCGCGCGCGGTGCAAGGCTAAATAGTGGTAAATCAAGGCGAGCAGCTTCATCACGTACAATGTCAGAGCGAATATTGATATTGATCACGGGGACATTAATTTGTTGTAAAACGGGTAGGGCGGCGGATAGGCTTTCAACACAAAAGAACCCAACAACAATGTCAACTCGCGCCTCCTCCAGTGAATAGGCAATATCTGCGCCTGCTTCCGGCTCACAAATCTCGGCTTCTTCGACGAATTCAAATGTCGGCGGATTATCAATGAACTGTTGCTCATGTATATAAAACCCAGCACGTAACTGAGTGCCCAGAAGTGACAGGGTACCATCATCAGGTGCAACAATGCCAACGCGTAGCAGCTTTTGCTCCTGAGCCATACTGGGCAGGCTAAAGCAAATAACAGCCAGAATCACCTGAAAAATATAGGCCACATTTTTATTCATAGGCCTTTTATATAAGTGTTTTAAATGAAATGCATCTGCAAATTATGGCAAATTGCAGATGCACGTTATTTAAATCAGGATGATTGCAATTCACCCTTGCCGTTCACCGTGTTTATCGCTGTTTCGTTTGCGATGAATATAAGTTTGCAAGTACTGATAGCGTTTACATGCAAATGGCAAAAGCGCCCATTAGAGCAGGGCATTTTTATTGTGGTTGCCAATCAGACAAAGACATCTGGCTCGGGCATATCTCTAAGATTAAAATCTTCCTCGTCAATCAAGCTCGCATCCACATTCTCTAGGAATAACTGAGTGTTATCATACGTGATCAGCGTTGAATTACCGTCTGTTGTGGATGCAATCGTAACTTTGCTTGAAAAGTTATCTTTGTTCACACCCAATCCAAATGAGATCCTGTCCGTTCCGTTCTCAAAATCTTGCCAGAAGATTTGCCCGTCTTCCGGCCCGATAGTTAGTGTATCGATACCAGCGCCACCATTGATGACATCAATGCCAGAACCGGCAGTAAATGTGTCATTCCCATCTTCACCGAACAGCACATCATTTCCTGTGCCGCCAGCCAGTGAATCATTACCAGCGCCTGCAAATATCGTGTCGTTTTCAGTGTTTCCGAAGAGACTGTCATCACCTTCTCCACCAAAGATATTATCATCACCGCTATTGCCATAGATCGTATCATTGCCTAGCCCGCCGAAGACCGTGTCGGCACCGGTCTCACCGAAGATGTTGTCGTTGCCGTCTCCGCCATCAATAGTATCAACGCCAAAGCCTCCGAAAATGGTATCATTTCCTTCTTGGCCCAGGATACTATCATCACCATCGTCGCCACGAATTTCATCATCGCCAAGGCCGCCCAGCAAGATGTCATTTCCTTCGCCGCCGCTAATAACGTCGTTCTCGGTGCCGCCATCAATGAAGTCGTTGCCGGTACCGCCAAGTATTACATCAGCACCAGTTTCACCGAAGAGGCTATCATCATCTGCGCCACCTTCAATATAATCAGCACCTAGGCCACCAAATGCCACATCATTTCCTTCGCCGCCAAAGATACCGTCTACACCACTTGTCCCATCAGCATCGCCAACAAGGAAGTCATTGCCAAGGCCACCAAACAAAGCATCATCGCCCGCACCGCCAAATAACGTGTCATCGCCAAATTCGCCAAATAACTGGTCGTTACCATCACCAGCATCCAAGCTATCATTGCCATCCCCACCGATGAGGACATCATTGCCTGCAAGCCCGATAATCGCGTCATCACCACCAAGGCCTACAAAGATGTTATCTGTTGCATCGCCTGTGAGCGCGTCAGGATCATCGGTGCCAAACACTGGGCCCGTTGGGGTGGGTGGTGGTGTATCGATCAAATCAAGTTGATTTGCAGTCACACCTTCAACGATAATTCGTGTGCCAATTTCTCCACTAGCTAGTCCATTTATGTCCAGTTTTTGTGCACGAATTTCGGCTGAACCATCTACGTCTATTACTTGCCATTTCCAGCTATCATTGGGGGAGAGTGGAGGTAAAGTGATGCTGTCGTTATTGATATCAAAGTCTTTAATGAATTGCACCGCGACGTTGTCTATTTCTGTTATAGCTCTTGGCGATGCATTTACAGGATCGAAATTGATAATGATGGAATCCTTACCTTCACCTGTAGTGACATTGACTACTTTCTGTCTGGGAAGGTTAGTTGCCAATTCTATTGTGTCTGATCCCGCGCCGCTGTCTATATTTATACTTCCAAACTCTATTTCCCTATAGTTTGGTATGCTGTCCAGTTTAATGTAGTCATCGCCACCAGAGGCGCTTACGGAACTGCTGCTGCTTGGCAGACCACTGCCAACTGTACCACTTTTCCCATCTAGAATGATTTCGACTTCATCATTCCCTTGAAATACTGCGGTGCCAAAGGTTCCGCTGAGTACCTCGGAAGCATCAATAGAAATGTCAGTAATCTCGTAGCTGCGATTTGTGGAGGTTCCCGCACCGATATCATAATCTGAGCCACTGATGGTGAAAATCGTGCCGCCAATCGGACGGTTTTGTGCATCAAATATCAAATTCTCTCCAGTACCCTCAATTCGGGTCCCCCCGCGCGGAGCGCTTACCACGTAAGAGAAAGACTCTGGAGATACGGCAATGGTCAAACTTGCACTGCCCTTATAAGGTGAGGTTCCCAAAGGCCCTCCTTCCAGCCCACTTAATGCGTTTAGATCGGTTGCATTTAAATTTTTGCTGTTGAGTTTAAGTTTTGCCATTACTAACAATTCCTCGGACAATATTGCACAATACAATTGAAGACTGCGCTTAACTAACTCGCGATCTTCCATGGTTAAAATTTTCTAAACTATTAGACGAAATTATACGGGCTACAAGCAAGTACTAAATCAATGGTTAATAGTATGATTTTATTAAATTTTTATCGATTTAGTCCATGCGGCAATTGGCCGAGTTAACATTTGAGGAATATGGCTTAGATATGAAATATAGGAGAAATTTATGCCCAAGCCGCGCGTGTCTTATGTCCAGTTACCTGCTTCAAGCCGTTTGAATGAGTATGTTGGCGAGGGGGATTTTATTGATTGTGTATTTGCGCCTTCTGTTGGTGCTCATATGTCCGCAGAGCAGTTAGCAAAACAAGCTTTCGGGCAAATGCCATCATGGATTACGCGGCTTATGCAGTTGCGCAATGCAATCGTCGGCCTCTTTGGTCTCAAAACAGGTGATGTTGGCGTGTCGCCGGATCAAATGCCAGACAGTTTGAAAATTGACGATAAGATCGGTGTATTCCGAGTTTGCTATATTTCAGAAGATGAAGTCATTCTGGGAGATAATGATAAACACCTGGATTTCAGAACATCGATTTTGAAATCCGACAATGGCTGTATTTTATCGACTTGGGTGCGGACACATAATGTTTTCGGCAAAGCTTACCTTGCGATCATTATGCCTTTTCACAGGCTTATTACGCAGCATACCGCCAAGCGACTTATGGTCGAATAATGCGTGGATTCAAACCTTAGTACGAAAATTGCTCGGCTAAAATTCGATCATTCCAGGAATGGCTGGAATCGGTAAGAATTTGCACCGTGTGATCAACTGATTGGCAAACTTTCACTTGCGTGACCGATTTAACTTCCAGATGATCGGCAACAGCATTTACCGGACGTTTGTATGGTTCCAAAATCTCAAGTGTCACTTCAGCACTATCCGGCAAAAGTGCACCGCGCCAGCGGCGAGGGCGGAATGCACTTACAGGGGTCAGCGCAAGTAGTTTGGCATCGAGCGGCAGGATGGGGCCATGCGCTGATAGATTATAGGCCGTTGAGCCCGCAGGTGTTGCAACCATCAAACCATCGCAGATGAGGCTTTCCAGCCTCGTTTTGCCATCCACATCGACTTTAATCTTTGCAGCTTGGTAAGATTGACGAAAAAGCGATACTTCATTGATAGCACGTGCAGTAAACGAATCGCCATTAGCATTGGTGGCTTGCATGATAAGTGGACGAATCGTGTTGGCCACGGCCGCCTCAATTCTGTCGGGTAGGCTTTTGTCATCGTAATCATTCATCAAAAAGCCAATGGTTCCACGATTCATACCATAGACAAGGCGTCCGGTATTTATTTGGTCATGCAGCGTTTGCAGCATAAAACCGTCGCCACCAAGCGCAACAATAACATCTGCATCCTCAACAGTTGCATTACCATATAGCGCAGAAAGATGTTTGATTGCCTCCTGCGCGTGATTTGCCGATGAAGCAAGAAATGCTATTTTCAATGAATACTCCTGATCTCCAACGGAGAATCTTAAGATTTAGAAGCACCAAAATTGCGCGATATAGCTCGCTGGTCAAGTTTTTCGACAGTTGTTTGAAAAAAAATTGAAATTTTACTTTACATGCGCGATCAATATGCTAATTCCCACATCGTTGCCCCTATAGCTCAGTTGGTAGAGCAACTGATTTGTAATCAGTAGGTCCGCGGTTCGAGTCCGTGTGGGGGCACCAGCTAAAAATTCTTCCCCTTATTTCTCAGTATGTTGCAATGATTTTGTGTCCCGCTTTCTGGTAGGGCGCGAAGAAGTGGGACACATTTCATCTTTATTCTTTATAGGTGTGTGTTTGATCGGAGCGAAGCTACCATGCTGCCGGTGTTTAAAATTTACTTCATTTTGCTACTATGCCTATTTCTGGCGGCAATGTTTTTTCCACCTCTTTCAATATGAAATTCCTATCGAATTGCTACTCAACCATAAGGGGAGGCGACGTAGCGACACGGAACTTAGTGCTACTCCCATGTTGTTCTGCTTATCCACAAGTGATGCATGGTACACATAAATAAGTTGATTGAGGTGTTTTAAATTTCTATTGTAAATTGCGAATCAAAGGGGGGTGAGAATGAAAAAGATAGTTTTCTTTATGGCGCTATTAATTCCAGCAGGATGCCAAACTGTAGCTGAACAAGCATTAAACAATGGAGGTGCGGTTAGTCAGCCTGTTCAAGGGCGATTGGTCGTCGTGAAAAAAGGTATCTACAGGTTGCAGAAAGATAGGAATGGCAAAATTAAGGCTAAGTTCTTCTGCTCATCAACTTTAAAAAATCCAGGTTTTGGAAAAGTAGGAATCGCATCTACCAAATCAAGCGATACAATAACTGATGAGAAGCCTGCTGACTCATTCGTGCTTAGTTTTAACCCAATTACCAAGGAAAAGAAGTTCGAAAATCTGAAGATAAGGGCCGGGGTTAAATTTAAAGGTATACCAACTTCAAGACGTGTCGTCGAAAAATACTCAGTGTCGGGCTACAATCCTTCGGTTGATGAAACAGGTGAAACCTTTGATGGTGATTATGTTATGCGCTCTGTTGGGCCAGTGTGTAAAAAGGGCATTAATAGTTTAAGTTCTTATAAGAAATATGGATTGCCGATTTTCGTATATGAAGTAGCAACGGCGGACAAAATTTATTCAAAAATAACCGGTCTACCAGAGTTGTCTGTTGCGCTCTTAAACGGGAGTGGAAAAAAGAAGTATGGAGATTTCGTTTTAGCGGCTGATGGCGGGATAACTTATGATCGAGCAAGAAATAAGGTCTTTGGCTATTCTTATTTTCCAATAGGTGAACATGCGAGCAAGCCAATACCAGTAACAAGGTGATAGTTTTGTTTAAGAGAAATTTACATAAATTGTTGCCAATGATTATCGGATCAGCAATCACTATTTTTGCTGCTCAAAACACCGTGTTTGGAGCGGATTTTGCAAGGAATGACTCCATATTTCCATCATTGGAGGAGGACTTAGATTGGGGGGAAGATGCAAATGTGGAGGACTATTTTACTCCTGAAGAAGTTGAATATTTTAACTTCGAGGAAAATAATAATTGTAAAAAGATCTCTAGGAGAAACTTGTTAGAAAACCCTCGTGATTTTGCAGGAAAATGTGTGACACTTGATACCTTCCTCATTTCAAAATCTCTCTTTAGTTATATATCGTATGACATCGATAATAATGTGGACAAGGGATTCAATATTCAGGTTGAGGGTGACAAAAATTGGCTGGTAATGTCATGTGTTGCCGATGGGAAGGAATTGACCATTTCCGGTTTCGTAAACATTCAGCAAGATGTACCCAATATTGCAGCGAAGAAAATTGGATGTTCTCCATATCGTTGACTGTTGCGAACAGTTTAATGGTTGGATGATCCGGCTCACTTCAAACTAACCGATAAGCCTTGCAACGTGTGGTCTCAGAATAAGCCCCGAGTTTTCGGGGCTTGCTTTTATATAAAGATAGTTGGCTATGTTGCTACAGTTCTACAGTGATGCTAAAGCACAATAACCTTGGTGTTCAGCGGTACGCGGTCATATAGGTCGATCACATGTTCATTGATCATGCGAATGCAGCCGTTGGAGACGGAGCGGCCGATTGATCTTGGTGAGGTTGTACCGTGAATGCGATAATACGTGTCCACATTGCCTTGATAAAGATAAAGTGCACGCGCACCTAAGGGGTTCTTCGGCCCGCCCGGAACACCGCCAGCATATCTGGCATATTTATGCGGTTCGCGCTTGATCATGTTTTTTGTTGGCGTCCAGCTTGGCCACTCTGCCTTGCGCTTAATGACAGCCGCACCCTGAAATTCCAAACCAGCTTTACCCACGCCAACACCATAACGGCGCGCCTTGCCCCATGGCTCTACGAGATAAAGAAAATGGTTTTTCGGATCGACAACAATCGTCCCCCGTCTATAGCCACGAAATGTGACCTCTTGCGGCTTGAATTTGTCCGCAACCTTAAATTTTGTGTGATGTGCCGATGCTGGCAGGGCAGGGATAGCTGCTGTGGCAATTGCTCCTGCAACAAACGATCGTCTTTTGATCATAATATTCTCCATGAATTAAATTGAATGTACAAAATGCCGGCACTTACCGACCGAACTTACATTCAAACAATAGGAGGACGGAGAAACTCTCTTGTAAGCGCATCTGGAGTTTTAACAGCTAGAATAGCGCGAATACATTCCGCCTTTGGTCCTATAAAGAGCAGGCCAGAAGGGTTGAAAAATTTCGCGTCATTTTGGCATGTAGAGCTCTGCTGCGTATCATCAAGAACGTTTTTAATACAGCATTTATCCGAAGATTGAGATGCCGTGGTGATGATCTGCAAATATTGCGCGTCTGATATATAATTGGCAGGTTCAGCCATATCCAAATAGGAATTGCTTGCGGACAAGACGTGAGTCAGTCCGAAAAAGAACAGCAAAAATAATATCCCCAACCTGCGCATGGTTTAAAGTAACCTGAAATACTGTTTCTCTCCAGTCAAACTTTTGTGAGGTTAAAGCGTAGTGCAGGTTTTAAAACGTGCATGAATATGCCTACACCATTGATATATCAGCCAAGTTTAAGAATAGTAATGACAACGGAATCGCTAAAGGCACAAGTGTGATCAGATCTATCGTAAAAACGTTTCAATTGATCTTGCCTGTTCTCATTCCCTCATGGCGATTTTTTGATTCGATTGCACCATCACCCAGAATTGAATTTACTGTGTTCGATGCGGCGGGCAACACTTGCCAGGATTGGCAAGAATTTTGGCCACGGCCAGCGCGCGTCGGCATAGTGAGGATGCTTCGCCGCATTTTCTGGAATCCTTGCTGGAACGACAGTCTCTATGTTGTGGCATGTGCAGAGCGATTAATTAAGCTGCAAGATGAGGGTACGCAAAAGCACAGTGTAGAGCAGATTGCAAAGCGTATCAGAAACCACCTGTCCGATGATAAAATGGGTAAGAGTTTTAAATTTCGGCTGATCTTCATGAATAGACATGAAAACAAAGTCGTGCGGCACCAGCTTTACATATCCGATCTATTTCAAGGTACTGCGCCATGATTGTTCTGACTTTTGCGGAGGCCATGCGCTATACTCAGATGTTATTGGGATTTGCCTTTATCTTGCAAAGCGTTGAACATCTTCGCAGTAAAGAGGAGACCGAACTTCTTATTTGCAGAATTGCCCTTAGTGCGATGCTAATTTTTGCACCAATTGCGAGCTGGTGGATACCTTGGACCTGTCTTGCGCTCTCATTTATCTCAATCATCAATCTACATCGGTATAACGGTCCCTATAATGGAGGCAGCGATAGAATGGGCTTGCTAATCCTATTTTGTGTGACCATTGCCGAATGGCTGCCCAATCCGAGATGGCAGATATACGTTTTCGGTTATCTGGCGATACAGCTTGTTCTTTCCTATTTCATCTCTGGCCTCGTGAAAGTCGTCAATGCCGACTGGCGCAGCGGCAGAGCGCTTCAAGATGTATTTTTGTTCTCAGCCTATCCGGTGAGCGAGAAGCTACGTGGATTTCACAATAAGTCAAAACTCATGTTCATAATGTCGTGGTGCGTTATGGGGTTTGAACTTATCTTCCCATTGGCTATGCTTGACCAATCATTACTAATAGTCGCACTTATGATTGCGGCGACATTTCATTTTGCCAATGCCTGTCTATTCGGTTTAAATCGCTTTTTCTGGGTCTGGCTGTCTGCCTATCCGTCCATCATTTGGTTGCAGTCTCTAATTTTCTTAACCGCGTAAATATATACTTGTTGTGATGGCGCGATTGTTCTAAGCGAAAGTCATCTCGTACTAGAAGGCGGCCAGGTGTCAGATACTCAATCTAAATTGCTATTTGTTGGCATTGCTTTGGCCTTTCTGATTTGGGGTGCATTGGGCGCCATCATAGGTCCATTATTGCCAGAAATGACAGAGGCTTTCTCGCTTTCATCTGCGCAGGCTGGATTTGTATTTATCCCTTGGTCAACGGGGTTTAGTATAGGAGCGCTTACATCTCAAAGGTTGCTTCACAGATATAAGATCGAAACACTCCTGGCAGCATTTGCTGGCCTGTCGATATTGTTTTGCATAGCATTATTTTTCTGTAACACATTCATACACTTTCTCATTATATTTTCGCTTCTCGGTTCAGCCGGTGGCGCAACGTTTACTCTGGCACACACTTTTGTGGGGCAAACCTTCACCAAGCACAGGGTTGCAGCCATTAGTTCGCTCGATTTGCTGTTTAGTTTTGGCAATGTATCAGCGCCGCTATTACTTGTTTTGTTGTTGTCATTTTCATTCGGCTGGCAGTCGCCATTTCTGTTCTTTGCGCTCGCCTGTTCAATATGTTTGGTTATCTATACAAGTATCTTGCTGTTAACTGCCAAACAAAGACGCTCTGGGGCGGAAGTAAGTTCATCTGATGCAAAACCGTTGATCGCGCCATCGAAAGCTACGTTGCCGATAGGTTATCTCATCATTCCTGCCGTTTTCATGGGAGCATTCGAATGGGGCCAAAGTATATGGTTTGTCTCATATTCTATCGATAGCGGCGCATCTGAAACCGCGGCTCGGATCGGACAATCTGTGTTTCTTGCTGGCATGATATCAATCCGTATTCTAACCATTGCAATTGGGCAAAGAAGTAATGATACAAGGCTTGTTCGCACGCTTTTTGCATTCATTGTTTTGGGAAATCTTATGATTGTGCTGACCGGTGAATATTATATACACCTCGTCGGTTGTTTCATTGCTGGTGCCGGAGTTGGGGCCATGTTCCCTATTATTTTATCGAGAGCAATGGAGGCCGATCCTGCACGAAGTGCGAGCTATTCTGTAACCATGATTTTATGCATTACGGTGGGTGGCCAACTGGCATCTTTGTCAATTGGCACGCTGGCTGATTATTATGGCATTGCGAATACCTTCAGATTCACAACCATTTTTGGAGTTATATTTATCATCGGATTTGAGTTTTTCTGGCGCCGCGCAAAGGCTTCGATTGCAAGTTAGCTTATTGATATAGGACAAAATATCTTTGTGCTTGCAGCCAGTGGGCTTTGGGTCTTAAATAAACCTAATAGTAAATTGAATAGCAATAAATTGAATTCAGGGATCAAACTCATGAAAAAGACATTATCAATTCTCACTCATGCCCTTCTTGGCGTATTGTTGAGCGGAACGATGGCGACATCTGCATTTGCATCTGGCAAAGTTTGCTCCACTGGGCTCACGCTCAACGAAGGCGTTATAACAATAGCAACGGGAAATCCGGCATATTTCCCTTGGGTTATTGATGACGCGCCAGAAAGCGGGCAGGGGTTTGAAGCTGCCGTTGCCTATGCTGTAGCTGAGAAAATGGGTTATCCGAAAGATAAAGTCGAATGGGTTCGTGCAAGCTTTGATGAATCTATTCAGCCCGGCGCAAAGAGTTTTGATATCAATTTGCAGCAATTTTCCATTACGCCAGAGCGTGATCAGGTTGTAGATTTTTCAGAAGCTTATTTTTCATCGCCGATGGCCGTTTTGATCCGCAAGCCTACAATGGAGGCAGGTGCAGAAGCCACAATGGCTTCGCTTAAGAAACTGAAGTGGGGCGCTGCCGCGTCTACAACGGCGCTTGGTTTTGTGACCAATGATATTAAGCCTGAAAGCGATGTGCTGCTTTATGATGATGTTGCAAACGTGACAGAAGCTCTAAAGGCTGGACAGATTGATGCTGGATTGTTCGACCTGCCCACAGCGCTGTTCACCAGTGCCGTGCTTTTGGATGATGGCGTTGTCTTGGGCCAATTCCCTGCCGAAATGGCAACAAACCCTGATCAATTTGGCATGTTGATGGCCAATGACAGCCCACTAAAACCTTGCGTTGATGAAGGTATTCGCAAGATTAAAGAAGATGGTACTTTAGCCAAGATTGAAGCTGAATGGCTTCAAACAACAACAGGCGTTCCGCTCATTGCAGAGTAAGCCTAGATGGTGAAGATATTGACCGCGCGCCAGCTTTATGAGCGCCGCGCGCGACGCAAAGGTATTGCCATTGCAAGTGTGAGCACGGCCATTGTTGTCGCGGCAATTATTGTATTTGTTCCCATGGCACCTGGTTGGGAGGCTGTGCAGAAGAGCTTCTTTAATAAGGCAATTTTTCTTAAAACCTTTCCCAAGCTTTTGGATGCATTTTGGCTTGATGTTGCAATTTTTGCGTGGAGTGCGCCGCTCGTTGCAATATTGGGTATGGCCATTGCGCTTTGCCGTGATGTGCGTTCTCCGGCTTTGTTTCCATTGCGGATTTTTGGCGCTATCTTCACTGATATATTTCGCGGCGTTCCGGTGGTGCTGACAATCTATTTGATCGGTTTTGGTATCCCCGGTCTTGGTTTGCCGCGCCCTTGGAACAGCCCATACATTTGGGGCACAGTGGCCCTGGTGTTGACCTACTCGGCCTATGTTGCCGAGATTTTTCGCTCCGGCATTGAAAGTGTACACCAGAGCCAGCGCGCAGCGGCTTTGTCGCTTGGTCTTTCTAACACAGATATGATGCGATATGTCGTACTGCCGCAGGCCATTCGCCGAGTAGTGCCGGCTAACATGAACATGCTGATTGCTCTGCAAAAAGATGTTGCTCTGCTGAGTTTTATTGGCCCAGTCGAGATATTCCGCCAAGCCGGTGTGTTCAAATCGCTATTGGCAAATTTCACCCCCTATGTGGGCGCGGCGTTGATCTTCTTGGCTTTGACAATTCCCGCAACAAGATTTGCCGATCATCTAATGGCCAAACAAAATCGAGAGCGAAGTTAATGGCCAAACTTGAGATCAAGAAGGTCCAAAAATCATTTGGCGATGTCGCTGTGCTCAAAGGTTTGGATTTAAGTGTCCAAGAAGGCGAGATGGTTTGCCTGATTGGCGCATCTGGCTCTGGTAAATCAACGCTTTTACGCACCATCAATTTGCTTGAGCCGATTGATGATGGCGCTGTTTTGCTTGATGGCGAAGATATCTCGTTTCCGGGTCTTGATCCGCAGCCCGTACGCCAACGCATTGGGATGGTGTTTCAAAGTTTCAATCTCTTTCCACATATGACGGCGGAAGAAAACGTTATGCTTGCGCCGCGCCGTATATATAAAAAATCCCGCACTGAATTACGGCCTGAAATCAGCGCATTGTTTGAGCGCTTTGGTCTGGGCGATCGCATGGGCCATTATCCGGACCAACTATCAGGTGGGCAGCAACAACGCGTCGCCATTGTCAGGGCTCTGGCTATGAAGCCTGAGATCATGTTGTTTGATGAGGTTACATCAGCGCTTGATCCAGAGTTGGTAGCAGAAGTGCTGGATGTGCTGCGTCAGCTCAAAGCACAAAATATGACGATGATCTTGGCGACCCACGAGATGAATTTTGCAAGAGAAGCGGCAGATCGGGTATGTGTTTTGCATCAGGGTGAGATTATCGAAGAAGGCAAACCAAAAGATATCTTCTCAAACCCGCAACATGAACGAAGTAAGGCTTTTTTGAAAAGCATCTTATAAAATCAAATATCCATTTTAATTTTGCCAGATGTTCCAATAAAATTGGGATTCAGAATATCTGATTTGCCATATTTTAAAGGTGCGCCGTCAAGTTGCTTTAACTCACCGCCAACGCTGCGTAAAATGGCATCACCTGCCGCAGTGTCCCATTCGCATGTTGGCGAAAAACGTGGATAAATAATGGACACTATTTAGTTTCTTTTTCTACTAAACGCCTTATCATCTGTTGACGAAGAGCAACTGGAGTCGGCCGAACTCGACGGAGCTTCGCCTATGAGGAAATCTCGTCTTATTATTTACCCGCAGTTCTTCCTGTTGCGACCATCACACCATTAATCCGTGAACTTAATTTGGTAAGGCGTTTGCATATCAGCCAATAAGGTGTCTGGAATTTGTGCGGTTCATTGTCATGATGTATATTTCGCCGAAGGTGCTGCGCTTTCCAACAATGCCCAAATTATAACTATGTGTGCACGAGTGATCGGACCTGAACTAGAGGCATCATCATAGCGAGAGGCGTTCATGGTTTATCGCGAATTTGTTGAAGGGTAAATTAATTCTATTTGTGGACACAGTTGTCCAGCGAGCGCAGCAGATTGTTGGAACGCAGATTAGGTGGTTCCTCAAAATAAACTTTATCAACAATATCGGACCGGGCTGCTATCATCCGCATACCCTAAACAATACCTCCGCCAGCGCCGGAAACTACTGGCCGCTCGCCTGCAACCTTGTTGCGATAACCTGATGCTCGGTAGGCCGCAATCGGATTAATAGCGCCTGCGTTATTCACCCGCGCTGTTGCCAGAATTGGTTCAACATCGGTTCTAAATGCACTTTTAAGAATATTTGAAGCCATCAAAGCATCATTGTTTGCTTGCGCGTCCTCAAGTGCCTTGCGATCAACCAATAAAGCCTGAGCATAGGCACGCTGAACCTCCATCGCGCTTGCCATAAGGCTTTCAATCGGATCAGTCACATTATGGCTTTGATCAAGCATATGCATTGGGTTGAAATCAGGTTTGTCCTCTGCATCGACCAATTCGTTGAAAACCAAGAACAAGCGGTATGGATCGATGGAACCTGTGTCCAGATCATCATCACCATATTTGCTGTCGTTAAAATGGAAACCACCCAGTTTTCCGAACTGAATGAGCCGTGCGACAATCATTTCGATGTTCACATTCGGCGCATGATGACCAAGATCAACAAGGCAAAAAGCTTTCTCGCCCAATTCCTTCGATATGAGATAGTTAGTGCCCCAATCCTGCACCACGGTTGAGTAAAATGCAGGTTCATACATTTTATGCTCTGTTAGTAATCGCCAGTCATCGGGCAGGGCTTTATAAATCGACTTTGCACTATCCAAATATCGCTCAAACTGCCTGGTAAAATTCACCTGTCCCGGGAAATTTGAACCATCTCCCACCCAAACAGTTAAAGCCTTAGAGCCAATAGCTCTGCCTAGTTCAATGCAGGCAAGATTATGCTCGATAGCCTGTTGGCGACATGCTTTATCGGTGTGCGAAAGCGAGCCAAATTTATAAGAGTGATTTTGCCCATCCTGGTCCTGAAATGTATTCGAATTCATCGCATCAAATTTAAGACCAACTTCTTCAGATTTGCTGATCAGGTCCGCGGCTGGAACATCATCCCAAGGGATGTGGAGTGATACAGCAGGTGTTGCTTTCGCTAATTGTTGAATAACACCGCAATCATCAAGCTTGTCGAAAATATGCCGTGGTTCACCTACGCCCGGAAAGCGGGCAAATCTGGTTCCACCCGTGCCAACACCCCAGCTGGGAATGGCAACGCCATATTGTGCAACCTTGGAACAAATGTTTTCTATATCAACATTTCGCCGCGCGAGTTGTTCGCCTAAGTTTTGATAGTCAACATTTAAGTCTTTGGCTTTGAGCTCATTAGACTGCGCAATAATATCACTGCTAATCATTTCTCTGCTCCCCACTATCGCGTAAATGCTTGAACATTACCTGCATCAACATTGATGATATTACCTGTCGATTTTGCAGACAAATCCGATGCTAGGAAATATGCAGCCTCAGCTATGTCCTCAGGAAGCACAGAACGTTTCAGCAAAGATCTTTGACGATAATGCTCTTCAAGCCCAGCTTTGTCTTTGCCGTAAGTTGCTGCGCGCTCTTTTAGCCAGTCACCTGACCAAATTTTAGATCCTTTTAGGACAGCATCTGGATTAACAACATTAACTCTAATGCCCTGCTCAGCGCCCTCTAAAGCCAAACAACGCGCGAGATGTATTTCGGAAGCTTTTGCCGTACAATATGCGGATGCATTTGGCGATGCCGCCAATCCATTTTTGGATGCGATGAAAACGACCGCTCCACCAAGATTTTGCTTCTTCAGTATTTTGAACGCTTCCCGTCCCGTTAGGAAATACCCAGTTGAGAGGATCGACATGTTCTTGTTCCAGAGATCAAGAGAGGTGTCTTCAACAGGCGCTGAACTTGCAATGCCTGCATTTGATACCAACACATCGACACCACCAAATTCTAAGGTGCAATTTGAAAATGCTTTGATGACCGAAGCCTCATTTGTAACATCCATGATCACCGAGCGAACCACATCATTTGAAAAACGGTCGGCAAGACTACCGTGCACGTCTTTTAAATTGTCTGCATCAATATCAGCTAGCACCACGCAAGCGCCTTCTTCTAGGTATCTTGCCGCTGTCGCTGATCCTATGCCGCCAGCACCACCTGTTACAAGTGCGATGCGACCTTCCATAGATTTCGGTTTTGGCATGCGTTGGAGTTTTGCCTCTTCTAACAGCCAGTATTCAATATCAAATGCTTCTTGTTCAGGTAATCCACAATAGGTGCTAACACCATTTGAGCCACGCATTACGTTGATGGCATTGATGTAGAATTCAGCGGATATGCGTGCTGTTGATTTGTTCTTTGCAAACGTGATCATACCAACGCCAGGGATAAGATAGACAACAGCATTTGGGTCACGAAGGGCAGGCGAATTATCATGGCGGCAGCGCTCATAATAAGATTTATAATCTTCTCTATAAGCGGCGATTGACGTTTCCAAACTATCAAGCGTTGCGTTAATGTCTGGATTGTTTGGATCAAGATTTATGATAAGCGGTCTGATCTTAGTTCTTAAAAAATGATCAGGACATGAAGTTCCTAGCTTTGCAAGGTCTGGCAATTGGATAGAATTGACGAACTCAAGGACTGTAGCACTATCATCAAAATGCCCGACCATATGATTTTGACCTGATATCATTCCTCGTATTGCGGGCATTAGTTGATTGGCAATCTCATGGCGCGCTGAAACATCTAAACTTTGATATTTCTCTCCACCAAAAGCAGGCTTGCCTGTCAATTTTTTCGCAAACCAGTCTGTAGCCTTCTGGATAATGTCGACCGTCAACTCATAGCAGGTTTTAGCATCGTCATCCCAAGTGAAAAGACCATGACTTTCCAGAACTACACCCTTCGCACTGGGGTTTTCTAAACAGAATTTCTCAAGCCATAGACCTAACTCAAATCCTGGTCGTTTCCACGGGAGCCAGCCGATATCGTCACCAAAAATCTCTTGTGTTAGCTCTTTTGAATTTTCAGATGCTGCAATTGCAATGATAGCATCTGGATGCATATGATCGACATGTTTTTTAGGAACATAGGCATGCAAAGGCGTATCAATTGAAGGTGCGCGGGCATTTAAATTGAAGTTACAATGAGCAAGGTATCCAACCATTTCATCTTCAAATTCAACACCGCGATAGAGATCTTTCAGTGCATTAAGCTTTTCCATGTAAAGTGTAGAAAAACCATCCATTTTGATGGAACCTACATCGCCGCCGGACCCTTTTACCCACAAAACTTCAACTTGCTCACCCGTTAATGGATCTTTTTCTAAAACTTTTGCAGAGGTGTTTCCACCGCCATAATTTGTAATTCTTTTGTCAGACCCAAGAAGATTTGAGCGATAAAGCAGTAATTCTGGCTCGGGTTTACCAGCAGCAACTTCTGAATCCCATAAATTTTCTAACTTAGTTTGATTTTTGGTATTCGCTGCTGGTCGTGACATCTTATCCTCCTCGTTGCAAACAGATATTCAGCTTGCTTATTTTCATTTATCAATAGCTGATAGCTTTGAATTGTCAATCATAAACAATCACAAATGGTCATAATATCTCAATACTTGAACTTTTTTGATTGTTTATGATTGACAATTTTTGGTTTTGATGAAACCTTAATGCTGGGAGAACAAGCATGCATGAAAATGAGCGCCATAGAATTATTCTGTCTTTTGTAGAAGAGAAGCCAGTTGCTACGGTTTCTGAACTGGTCGCTTTAACCGAATCTTCTGAAGCGACAATTCGTCGGGACATTGCAACACTGCATATGCAAAAGAAACTGCGACGGGTACGCGGAGGTGCTGAATCAATCAATCCGCCGCAATTTGTTGGGCTTGCTGGACGCACATATTCTGTCAACGAGGGAATAAACGTTAGCAAAAAGCGAGCAATCGCGAATGCTGCTGTTCAATTATGTGATGATGGTGATGCTATTATTATTAATGGCGGCACGACAACATCGCAGATGGTTCATCCGCTTGCGGCAAAACGTATGCAGATCTTCACCAATTCGTTTCCGATTGCAGAACATCTACTAAACCATTCAAAAAATACAATCATGCTTTCAGGCGGAATTATCTACCGCGAGCAAAACATTATTCTAAGCCCGTTTGAAAATGATGTGACACGAAACTTCTATGCAAAACGCATGTTCATGGGCGCGCAAGGCATTTGCGCGCAGGGTTTAATGGAAGCGGATCCGCTTATCATTCAAGCTGAAGAGAAGCTTATCAATCAGTCAGAAGAATTAATCGTTCTCGCTGATTCAGCAAAATTCAAAACCCGCTCGAGCCTCATTCTATGTGCTTTGGAGCGAATAACGACAATTATTACAGACGATAGTATTCGAGATGAAGATCGCACAATGCTGGAGGATGCAGGTGTAGATCTTATTATCGCGAAGGAAACTGCTCAAATGCAGCAAGTTGCGGGTTAGCAGCCCGCCTTAGACATTAACTGGAGGAAACTTAAATGAATATCTTTAAAAAACTAGCCGTTACGACAGCTATTGCGGTCACATTGGCTGCAACCCCTTCTTTGGCAGCTGAGCGTATTGCGCTTGTTGTTAAATCACTTGGCAACGGATTCTTTGATGCAGCTGCCAAAGGGGCTGAAAAAGCAGCTACAGAACTTGGAGATGTGGAAGTTATATATACTGGACCGACAGCGGCAACAGCAGAAGGGCAAATTGAGATTGTGAACTCATTGATCGCTCAGAATGTTGACGCAATTGCGATCTCTTCTAACGATCCTGATGCATTGGTTCCCGCACTTAAGAAAGCAATGGACCGAGGTATTAAAGTAATCTCTTGGGATTCAGGCGTTGCTCAAGATGGACGTATGGTTCATCTCAATCCATCAGATACCGGATTGATTGGTGAAACAATCATCAAACTTGCAGCCGATTATCTGCCAGACGGTGGTGATGTTGCTATTCTTTCAGCTTCATCAACCGCAACAAACCAAAACGCATGGATTGATGCTGCGAAGGAAATTCTTCCCACTAAATTCCCAAATATCAACTTGGTATCTGTTGTTTATGGTGATGATGATTCCGTTAAAAGCACCAATGAAGCAAAAGGGCTCATTGCTAATCATCCTGACCTTAAAGCGATTATCGCACCAACAACAGTTGGTGTTGTCGCGGCAGCTCAAGTCGTTACTGACATGGACTTAATCGGTAAAGTGAACGTTACAGGTTTGGCGCTTCCATCTGAGTTTAAGAAGTTCATTGATAATGGTTCATCAAAAGCTGTGGCGCTTTGGAACCCGATTGATCTTGGTTATTCAGCGGTACAGATCTCTCACCAGTTGATCAAAGGTGCAAAGGCCGAGGCCGGTGCAACTTTTTCTCTTGGTTCAGTTGGAGAAATTACGCTTGATGATACTGGTTCTGCTGCTATGGCCGCACCATTCCAGTTTGATGCGTCAAACATCGAAGAGTTCTCAAAAATCTACTAGTAGATTTTAAATCTTCAGAGGCAGCTTTTAGCTGCCTCGTTTTGCGAAAATATCCATCCCACCTTTGACGAATTCATCGAGCTCTCAATGCAAAACTCAGTGATAAAATTATCTGGTATTAGCAAGTCTTTTCCTGGGGTAAAGGCACTACAAAACGTTGAGCTTGAGCTTTACCGTGGACAAGTTACCGCCCTTATTGGTGAAAATGGCGCTGGTAAATCGACTTTGGTAAAAACCATGACCGGCATTTACCAACCTGATGAAGGTGAAATTTCAGTCAATGGCAAAGTAGTGGTTCTCGGATCTGCACATGATGCTTTTTCGCATGGCATTACAGCGATCCACCAAGAAACCGTTCTATTTGATGAGATGAGTGTCGCGGAAAATATTTACCTTGGACACACACCCAAAACAAAGTTTAAAACCATTGATTGGAAAAAGCTCTATTCTGATGCGACAAGCATACTTAATGACATTGGCGCTCCGCATATTGATGCTCATACCAAATTGAAAGAAATTTCAATAGCAAACAAACATCTGGTTGCCGTTGCACGCGCGCTTTCTGTTGAAGCCGATATTGTCATTATGGACGAGCCAACAGCTGCGCTATCCCACAAGGAAATCGAAGATTTATTTAAGCTTGTCGACAAACTGAAAAGTGACGGCAAAGCCATTCTATTTATTTCTCATAAGTTTGATGAGATTTACAGAATTGCAGAGCGATATACCGTCTTTAGAGATGGTCAGATGGTTGGTTGTGGAATGCTCTCCGAAACCTCGCAAGATGAGATTGTACAAATGATGGTTGGACGATCTGTTGATCAAATCTTCCCCAAACGTAGCTCGTCCATTGGCGCCCCTGTGCTCCATATTGAAAATTATAATCATCCAACCGAATTTGCCGACATCAATTTTGAGCTTAACAGGGGTGAGATACTTGGATTCTATGGTCTGGTTGGTGCTGGGCGCAGCGAGCTCATGCAGGCGTTATTTGGAATAACCAGGCCTTCATCAGGAACACTAACGATAGCTGGTGAAGAAATCACGCTTAAAGGACCTGCGGACGCGGTGAAAGCAGGCATAGTTTATTTACCAGAAGAGCGCGGTAAACAAGGTGTTGTGCTAGATTTGCCAATCGTAGAAAACATCTCACTTCCTTCGTTGCATACAACATCGCGAAACGGTTTTTTGAGAATGGCAAATGAGCTCGCTTTAGCGAGGAAATATGCGGAACGGCTTGACCTGCGCGCCGCGTCATTAAGCCAGCATGCCGGAACATTATCAGGTGGCAATCAACAGAAAGTCGTTATTGCAAAATGGCTAGCAGTTGAACCCAACATTATCATTCTGGATGAACCAACAAAGGGGGTCGATATCGGTTCCAAAGCAGCCGTTCATTCATTTATGGCGGAACTCGTTGCTGAAGGGTTAAGCGTCATTATGGTCTCATCCGAGATACCGGAGGTCATGGGAATGAGCGATCGTATCATTGTCATGCGTGATGGTTTGATAGCCGAAGTTTTTCAAAATGATGATAGTTTAACTGCAGAAACACTGATCCGCTCTGCTGCCGGTATTGAGGAGCAAGTCGCATGAAATCGCTCCATCGGCATCATGAATTCTGGCTGATGTTGATCATCGCTTTGATGGTGGTCGGCACAACATTGCGATCACCTGGTTTTATATCAAGCCAAAAAATGATTGAAATATTTAACGATAGCTCGATGCTCATCATCTTAGCGTTGGGGCAAATGGCTGTCATTTTAACAAGATCCATCGATCTTTCCATGGCTTCAAACCTTGCCTTGTCAGGTATGATTGTTGCGCTAATTAATGCCGCATATCCTGAAGTACCTGTTCCCGTATTGATGTTAATCGCTACGAGTTGCGGGCTCATCATGGGTATTTTCAACGGTAGTCTTGTTTGGTGGCTTGGTATTCCTTCAATCGTCGTAACCCTAGGAACTTTAACCATTTATCGTGGAATTATTTTCGTATTGGCTGGCGGTAAATGGGTCAATGCTGATGCCTTTACTGAGAGTTTTATTCAGTATACGCGTGTTGAGTTTTTGGGCATACCGGCATTGTCATGGTACGCAATTATTATCGTTCTGGCATTTTTCATTTTTATGACCCGCACGTCGGCGGGCAGGTCTATCTACGCAATCGGTATTAACCCTAGTGCCGCATTGTATACTGGTATCAACATCGGCAAAACGCAATTCATGACGTTTTGCATCTCTGGTGCCCTATCCGGATTTTGCGGATATTTGTGGGTATCACGTTATGTGATTGGATCCGTTGAAGTGGCTAAAGGTTATGAGCTGGTTGTTGTAGCAGCCTGCGTTATTGGGGGCATCTCAATTGCGGGCGGGGTTGGAACTGTTATTGGAACAGTTTTGGGTGCTTTATTCCTTGGATTTATCAGCAATGCACTGCCAGTGATTGGAGTATCCCCATTTTGGCAGATGGCTATCTCGGGCGGAGCGATCATTCTTGCGGTGATCATTAATGCAAGCAGCCAAAAACAGGGCAAGCGAATAATCTTGAAAGATCGCGAGGTGCAATCATGAGTGATCTCAACCCTCAAACACGTCATATTGCAGATCAGCTTGAGAGCCCGCTAAAACTAGCTGTCTTTTCTTGGCCAAGCCTGTTGCTGATTGTCTCGATTGCTTTGTTTATTTTAAATACTTTCATGTCGCCCTATTTTTTGTCGGCATGGTCTTTGTCTGACGCAACATTTAACTTTACTGAAAAAGCCATCATCGCTTTTGCTATGGCACTTTTGATTATCTCAGGTGAAATCGATCTATCTGTCGCTGCAATCATCGCGCTCTCATCAACGATTATGGGATTGTGTCTGCAGCTCGGATTTGGAACGAGCGAACTTGTGTTGGTTGGCCTATTCGTCGGCGTTTTATGCGGAGCTTTCAACGGAACTCTTGTTGTAGGATTGGGCTTACCTTCAATTGTTGTTACGATTGGCACAATGTCATTTTTCCGAGGGATCTCATTTATTATCTTGGGAGATAAGGCATTTAACGGGTATCCAGCTGAATTCGCTTTTTTTGGCCAAGGTTATGTTTGGTGGGTGATCTCGTTTGAATTTGTGTTATTTCTGGTGGTTGCGCTGGCGTATTTCGTACTGTTGCATAAGACCAATTTTGGTCGTCAAATTTTTGTAATTGGCAATAATGCAACAGCCGCTCAATTCTCTGGTGTGCGGGTTAAACGCATCAAATTCATTCTGTTTTGTCTGGTTGGGTTAATGTCTGGTGTTGCGGCGGTATTATTAACATCAAGACTTGGGTCAACGCGGCCATCTATTGCGCAAGGATGGGAGCTTGAAGTCATCACTATGGTCGTGTTGGGTGGCATATCTATTCTGGGTGGATCTGGTACAATTCAAGGTGTTTTCATTGCTGCATTTATTATGGGCCTCATTAGTTTTGGATTAGGATTGCTCAACATTCCAGGTATTGTGATGTCTATATTTATAGGAGCTTTGCTCATCTTTGTTATCGCGCTTCCAATTATCGCTGGCAAACTCAAAAGCAGGCTAAAAGCATGACAATGAAAGACGAAAAAATCGGCTTTAAGATGTATCTCAATAGGGGGATGGCCAAAGAATACAAAAAGCGTCATGATGAGATTTTTCCCGAACTTGTAACGCTTTTAAAGGCATCTGGCATTTCGGACTATTCTATATTTTTAGATGAAGAGACAAATATACTTTTCGGTGTTTTATGGCGAAGTAAGAACCATACAATGGCTGATTTACCCAATACAGATATCATGAAAAATTGGTGGGCGCATATGGCGGATATCATGACAACTAATGATCAAAATGAACCTATCGCAGAAGACTTAAAACTCGTATTTCATATGGACTGAATTGGATGGTGCAGAGATCTGTAATTGCAGTTATTGATATCGGAAAGACCAATGCTAAGGTAGCGTTGGTTGATAGGGATTTACTAACAGAAGTTGCGGTTGTTACTCAGCCAAATCAAGTTTTACCAGCGCCGCCCTATCCACATTTTGATGTGGATAGTATCTATAAGTTCATTATTTCATCCCTTACAAAGTTTGCGACAGAGTTTGTTATAGTTGCCGTTTCGGTGACAACGCATGGCGCGTGTTGTGCGCTGATTGATGATAATGGTGAGCTGGCTACACCTGTCATGGATTATGAGTTTGAAGGTCTTGAAAGTACCAGTGACGCGTATGATGAAATCCGCCCAGAATTTAGTGAAACAGGCTCACCCAGGCTCGCAGTTGGCCTAAATCTAGGCGCGCAAATATTCTGGCTGTTCAACAATTTTCCGGAAATTAAAATACGAACCAAACATATTGTTACCTATGCTCAATACTGGAGTTTTCAGTTAACCGGAATTTTAAGAAACGAGCTCACGTCGCTTGGTTGTCATACAGACCTGTGGGATCCCAACCAGAGCAAGTATTCGTCAATGGTTTGCAAACTTGGTTGGCTTGATAAGATGGCGCCTGTGGCGAAGGCAAATGAACAGCTAGGGCCTGTTTTGCCTAAAGTTTCTTTACAAACTGGTCTACAACAGAATGTGCCTGTTTATTGCGGAATTCATGATTCAAATGCGTCGTTGTTACCGCACTTAGTTATGGAAAAAGAGCCGTTTTCTGTAGTGTCCACGGGGACCTGGGTTATTGCTATGGCTATTGACAGTGCACAAACTGAACTTGATCCAAAGCGGGACACGTTGATAAATGTAAACGGCTTTGGTGACCCGGTGCCATCCGCTCGGTTCATGGGAGGCCGCGAGTTTGAAGTTCTAATGGCAAATCGCAAACATAAGTTCGAGCCTGAGGACGTAGAATTTATCTTACAAAATAACGTGATTCTATTGCCATCTGTTATGCAAAATTCCGGTCCTTTTCAGGGGCGGCAGCACCACTGGACTGTTGAGCCAGCAAGGTTAAGTGACGGTCAATATTATGTCGCGGTTTCATATTATCTTGCAATGATGACTGCTAGCTGTCTTTCCTTGATTGGAGGAAAAGGTAAGAAAATTGTTGAAGGACCATTCTCCAAAAACGAGCTTTACTGCGATATGTTGGCAACTGCGACGTCCTCTCCTGTACAGCCTTCCCGTGGTACAGGAACCAGCATCGGCGCTGCGATATTAACTTTAGAAAATTATAATTCATCGACTGCGTTAAACCAGGAGCAATTTGAAACCTCTCAGTACCTTAAGAGCTATGCTGAGCGGTGGCTTCACATTGTTAAAGGGGATCGGCCACTGGTAATAAATTGACGTTTTCTCATCATGTGGGCAACCTCGATACCACCCAAGTATTGCTGATGCAGATTGAAAAGATTTGAAGCCTTTCACGGGCGGGTTAACTTCTTGATGAAAGAGCGACCCCGTTCAATTATGTTATTGAGATATATGACTTGCAGGATGTCAATTAATCAGAATCATCCATGCAACAGCAGCAAAAGATTCATGTTTTGTAATCCTGCAAGATTAGCACTACTCTTGTCTATCGCGATTTTTTGGCCAGCCGTTGTCTTTGATTATTTGAGCAAACAAATTGGTAGCTACGGCTTCATCGCTGTCGCTAAACCATGAAGTAAGGTTATTCAACTTGGCAATGCCTTTCCAAATGGTTATATTTAATCTGGACCAACGGGGCAGAACAAACAATTCACAGCTATCTTAAGGACTGGTGAGCAATGCGTGCAATAGTTTACACAGGTAAAAATGAAGTCTCCCTTTTGGAGCTTCCGGACCCAAAGCCGAATGAAGATGAAATTGTTGTTGATGTTCGCGCGAGTGGTATATGTGGCACGGACATTGAAGTCTTGCATGGCAATTATGGCTCGTCAGCATTCCCGGTTGTTCCAGGGCATGAATATACCGGTGTAATTTCAGATATTGGCTCCAATGTTAAAGGCTACCAATTAGGCGACAGGGTTGTAGTCGATCCCAATTTCGAATGTGGAAAATGCCGTGCTTGTTTAAATGGTCGGTCTAACCTTTGTGATGATTTGAAAGCGTATGGCGTTACACATCACGGCGGATTCGCAGAAAAAAGCGTTACAAAGAGTTCAGCCGTTCATTCTATCGGAGACTTGCCATTCGATGTGGCTGCGCTGGCTGAGCCGATGGGATGTATATTAAATGGATTGGGAGCCGCGCGGGCTGAAACTGCCAACAACGCTATAATATTTGGTGCAGGCCCGATTGGTTTACTACTAGCAATTGGGATGCGTGTTTTGGGTGTCAAAGATATCACATTGGCAGACCTAAATGAAGATCGCTTAAATTTTTCAGAAAATATGGGATTCAAATCAATCATGTCTGGCAGTGGCGAACTAACGCAAATGCACCAAAGCTTTGATCTGGTCGCTGATGCGACTGGAGTTCCTGCTGTGGCAGAAAAGTTGACACAATACATGGCTAATGGCGGAGTTGGTTTGTTCTTTGGTGTTTGCCCTACCAATGCGGACATCACCATCAAACCATTCGAGTTATTTCGACGTCAACTCAGTTTAGTCGGCTCTCATTCGCTCAACCACAATATTCCCAAGGCTTTGGATGTTATTCGCACATTTGGCAAGGATATTGGCCAATTAACCACACACAAAATGTCTTTAGAACAAGTAGCGGATGTCTTGAAAGGTAACACACCTAAGGACAGCATGAAGATTCAATGGAATAATATTAGTTGATGGATAATTTTTTCTGATTTAGGCGGGGCTTTTCAAATTGTACTATTTGGTTCTGCTTTGGAACAATTACCAGCTATGTTAAGCTATTTACCATCGCTTACAATGAAACTGAGAATTCTCTGCTATTAGGCTCCTTGTGAGGTCGATGTTCAATATGAGGCATGAATTGACGATGTGCAGCACCCTAGGATCCCAGTACTATCAGTGCCCATCCGTTAGGGTACCAATCCAGAAGGTGCCATAACAAACGCTTGGCAGCTTACGGTGCAATCAGCAGATATAACTCGGGCCGAACTTTATGCTCAGCGACAATGGTTTCATAGGAGAAGACAATCTCACGCTCAAGCAACATTTCCTCAACCAAACGAAGGCTCAATGGAAACCGAAAGTACAATCAAACGGCTCGTGCAATGATCTCGGGTTGAAAACAGGGATGTTTGTAACTGAGAGGTTCTTGGTTCATACAGCAGTTTCTAGAGCTGTAACCAATCCATCACGTTAGCGGAAGTTTCTTGTGCTCAAATTAGTTATGTTCTTGCAGCTTCAAAACTAGCCCAGATGTGTTCGAACTCTTCAAATGTAATGCGCTTACCATAAGTAGGTTCTAAAACAATTTTTTCAGTTCTAAGTAGCTTATTAATTGCTGCTTCAAGACCTCCTATAACAGACCGAGGAATTACAATTGCGCCATGACGATCTGCATGTATAAGATCATTATCTCTAACTCGCATACCAAAGATTTCGACTGGCTCTCCGACCGTTTTAACATGAACAAAACCGTGACTGGGGCCAATCGAGCCGGCTATCACCGTGAAATTCTCTGCCATATCACCAAGATCACGCATGACGCCATTTGTTAAGGCGCCAGACATTCCAAATGCTTTGTGTATATTCGTATTCACTTCACCCCAATAAGCACCAATTGCATGGGGGTAATCCATGTCCTCAATCACCGCTATGCTTGGAACCTCAACAAGCCCTTCTGTTACTGTAGACATATGTTTATAATAGGCCATTCGTCTTGCGCGGATAACATCTTTTGGCTCTTTCGACGGTTCAGTTGCAGCTATCTGTGCTGTACGCGCATACCCAACGATCGCACTTGTATTTACGTTAGAACACAACATAGTCCCACGGGTAAAATCACTAAAACCGCGCTGGCCTTGCGCAACTTCAATTGCATTGCATACTGTCGGTGTATCAACAGACGTTAGTAATTTAAAAAGTTCAGGTGTCATTTTGTTCTCTATTTATGTTCGAGCCAAGCATCAAGTGCGTCATTGACTTTGCTCGGCTGTTCTAATGTTGGTAAGTGACCCGCATCATCAATAAACGTTAACTGCGAACCTTTGATCAAACTATGCATTAATTCATGTCGTTCTACCGGGCACAATAAATCCTCTCGCCCACCTAGTATGAGAGAGGGGATAGAAATATCTGCAAGAACGTTTTGATAATCTGGCCTATCACGTAGAGCTATTGATTGATTGACGAAAGCTTCGTCGCCCAATTTTTTTGCCATCGCCATACATAATTCAAGTATCGCTGGCTTTTGTGGGCTATCGACTAGATAATTTGGTTTCATCTCATCGCGCATTACCTCAGTAAGACAGCCGTTTTTTACCTTCTGGATTTGTGGACCGCGACGTAGCTTAACATGTTCGCTTTCAGCGATTGGATTTGTATCTAATAGAGCTAAGTGGGTGACCCGCTTACGTGCCTGTTTCACAACTTCCATCGCTACGATACCGCCCATGGAAAGTCCCAAAAGAGCAAATTTTGCAGGTGCTTTTTCTAAAACGTTTTTAGCTATTGCTTCGATAGATTGGTATTCATGAATTGGCAGAACGCGCACGTCATATTGCCCCCTAAGGTGGGCGGTCTGCGACGAAAATAATCTTTCATCGCACATCATTCCGGGTAACATGATCAGGGTTCTCAAAACTCTTATCCTTGCTGAGAGTTTATAAGTTTTACACCATCAGACATAGATTTTAGTTTGGCATATGCGATATCTGGGTCAACTGTGCCAAATCCTGCAAAAGTGCCGAACCCGCAATCAGATCCTGCAATGACACGATCAGCGCCAACTATATCGACAAAACGTTCGACACGTTGTGCCACAAGCTCGGGGTGCTCAACGAAGTTTGTTGTTGTGTCAAGCACACCTGGTACAAGCACTTTATCCTCTGGAATTTCATCCTTGCGATCACGAAAGACTGTCCACTCATGAGCATGACGTGGGTTTGATGTTTCAAACAAAATATATCTGGCTTTTGTTTTCATTAATGTCGGGAAAACCTTTTCCATATCTATATCGCAGACATGCGGTCCTTCATAGTTACCCCAGCAGATATGCAGCCGTACTTTTTCTTGTGGAACATCGCGTAGCGCGTAGTTGAGTGCCTCAACATGCATGTTTGCGATTTTGATAAACTCGTCGTCAGATAAGTCTGCAAATAACATGTGTCGTGAGAGTGCCAAATCAGGGCAATCAAGCTGTACATCTAATCCTGCAGCAACGATTGTTTCATATTCGGCCTTCATGACATCAGCCAGAGCTTCAAGATAAGCGGCACGATCAGCATAGTACTCATTCTGCAGGAAAAGTGAAATCACTCCGGGGGAGGCGGCATTCATAAAGCCGCGTTTAGCTCCGTGTTCAGCCATTGCGTTTTTCAGATTGTTGATATCTTTATTTAGTTCATCTTGGCCTTTAGATTTCACTTCGCCTGTGCATTTTGGTCGGGCGTATTGTGGTGTACCACCATCATCAGAAAGACGTTGTAAAAAGCCCGGAAAAAGCTTCAGATCACCTGGGGCATTGCGATCACTATCTCCAGAAAACCCGGTATAACGGTCCTTTACATAAGTTGCGTACGATATTTTTGAGGTTTCACCGTCAGAAACGATATCAACGCCAGCTTCCACTTGCCTGCGCACAGTTTCTGAGCATGCATTTGTCATACAGGCATCAAATTCTGCCTGATCAAATGGCTTGTCATGTTCACGTGCAAAGATGAAATCAACAACGTCTTGAGTACGTGGTAATGAGCCGACATGCGTAGTCTTTACTTTGGTCATTTGTCTTCCTTAAAATTCTAAGCAGCTTGTGTCGCGCCAGCCGGATCATCATTGCTCAAAATGCGATAAAGGCTAGCCTCACCACTCATTGATGGCTCTAAGCTGTGTGATAGATTTGGTGGTACGGCGCATGTGTCGCCGGGAGCTAAGATGCTTTCGCCACCATCCCATGTTAATTTCCAATGTCCCCGCATAATCATTAAAATTTCGTGGTTCTCTAGTGCATAACGTTCGGTGCTGATTGAGTGCCTGGAAAGTAGCTCAATATCAAATCCAGGTTTATCCTGTAGCAATGCGCCATCGCCAATAACTTTGACGGGCTGCTTATCTGACAATGCCATTAAGTCCCAATAACGAGCCACAAAATCGCGCACTACATCCTGGGTGGATGGTTCTGGAATTTTCGCGAGTTCTTCTTTTGTCATTAACGGCATCGGTTTGATGTCATCAGGCAAATTTTGCCCCTTTTTCGTGTCATAGAGTTTGCCATTTTCGCCAAGCACTAATCCATGACCGGATGCGTCTTCAATCACTTGTGGTGCCCAGTCTACGCCACCGCCTGCATCATCTCCGCCTAGAACAGCCATAATCATACCGTAGTCTGTTCCTATGTTTTCAAACCCGCGGAATACACCCGTTGGAATATTAAAAATGTCACCTTCTTCCAATACGACTTCACCAGCATCACCCCAACGACCCCAGAAAAACCGCCATCTGCCTTTAAGCACAAAAAATACCTCAGCAGTGGTATGTGTATGAAGTGAATTTCGGCACTTTGGCGGCTGGCCAGCAGCACCAATATTAAAACCCGGTGTTTCTTTGATATGCACATGTTGGTCAGGACTTTCAGAAACGCCACCACCGATGATAGTGAAGTTTTCTTTCTGGTCGGAACCTGGTGTATGCGCATCTATGAAAGCTGTCTTACATGGCTTTAATTCACCATAGCGAACAATCCGCTGGTCCATTTCCTGGGGTGTCATTTTACTCTCCAAATATATCAATTATTTTGCATTAGAATTTGTTTCCAAATCGCAATTTCATCGTAAAGTGCATATTCACGACGGATAGAGCTGCCATCGTTTCCAAACGGGCCATATTCTGCGTGACACATTCCCATCACATGGATATCTGCGCCCGTTGGCTTGCCGAAGGAACCCCAGCCATCATGCTTGCCATCTAGCGACCAGCGTATCGCCGCACGTGGTGACAACATATCTCCATCTAAGCCTATTTGATGGTGAATCTTGAAGTCAGCATTTGGAAATGAAGACCGAAGCCCCATCCAAAAATCATTTACCGATCCGTGCGAAATCCCGGTTTGCGATCCTGCATATTCGGTTAATACCGCTCGGTCATAATGATCAGGGATAATATTAAATTCATTTGCCATCATTCTAGACAAAGTGGACGCATATTTTTTGCCCCATTCATTGTCATTGCCGCGCGAATGATATCCGCCATCTACATCAATTTCAGGAGTAAAAGGTTTTGCGCATTTATCCACGCCACCTTCCGCTTTAATTAGTTTTTTCGCAAACTTCCTTGGCTCGTGACCAAGTTGACGAACTATGCCGCCGTAATCTCGGATCAACCATTCATCAAAAATTGCGTTATCTTTAGCAGCACAATCGGCTATAATTCGGTAAGTTAACTTCTTACCTGTTGCTTTGCCGAATAGGCCATCGTGGCTATGAGTAGCTGTTGAAACTATGCGATGCGATGATAATAAAGCTGTCTCCGGTGTACCGCTCCATATAACATCTTCACCATAGAGGGTTCGATCGGGAAATTCGCGCAAGGTTGCCATCGTCGCTGCCATAACGGGCGTATTGCCGATGGAAATTCCCATAGGAGATCGTACCGGAATATCATCTGTATAATAATGGTTCAGCGTACCAATACCACGACCTTCCCATATTTCTTTTGTTATCCCGATGATGTAATCTGGAAAGTCTTTCCAGCGGCTATCAAAACCATGCATTATGTATTCCTAAGCTTTACTCTTCGACCCATTTATGAGGAACGCGCGCTGATTTACGGATCATCAAAGGGCTGTCAATTTCAATTTTTTGCGGTGTAATATCTTCGCCGCGGATACGTTTCATCAAAGTTGAAACTGTTGCATCCACCATTCTGTTAGCGGGTTGGCGAATTGTAGTTAGTGAAAAACTTGGCCAGCTTGCAATCTCGACATCATCATATCCGATGATTGATACATCCTGAGGTATTTTAAGTTTAAATTCATCACGTAGGCACTCCATAACAGCAATAGCCATGTGATCGTTAGTAACAAAAATTGCATCTGGAACAATATCCCGATTGAACATCTGACGTGTTGCTTCCTGGGTTTCATCAAACTGGAAATTACCAACTTCGCGTGCGAACAATGTCACACCTTCTTCTTCCATTTTTGACATAAAGCCGGCTTCACGGTCACGCTGTGTAGATGCGCCTTCCCACCCGGCAATATGAGCAATACGTTCATGTTTTCCGGCTATGAGGAATTCTGCAATTTTTCGTCCACCTTCGTAATTTGTAGATGTTACTGATGAAAAGCGATCATCATCTTGGCGGCGGTTAAATAGAACAACAGGAACACCGACAGCATCGCAACGCGCGGCCAGGTCTGAAGATACAGCGACGGACGCCAATACTATTCCCTCAACTTGGTAGTCTAGTAGATCTTGCATCAACTTATCAATATTATCACCATTTGAGGCCATAAAAACAAGAACGTGATAACCTTCAACTTGCAAAGCTTTAGATAGTTTCTCGACGGCCTCTGGATAAAACTGATTGTCAAAATAGGCGACCACAAGCCCGATGATCTTTGAATTTCCCGTGATCAGTGAACGCGCTAATACATTGGGGCGATACCCTAATTCGTCAGCAGCCTTCTTGACCTTTTCAGCCATCTTAGGCGATGCGCTCGCGCCGGGGGAGAAGACTCGCGAAACGGCTGACTGGCTTACGCCAGCACGCTGAGCAACGTCAAATGAAGTAACGGCTTCTTTACCCAACGGTCCACCCTCCATCTACGAGAAGCGACGTTCCCGTAACTAAGGATGAAGCATCCGATGCGAGGTAAACTACTGCGCCCATAATATCTTCAATCTCTCCAACGCGGCCGAGTTTAATTTTTTCTTCAATCCAGGCAACGCGATTTGGATCATCGAAAGTAGCTTGAGTCATCGGTGTGCGAACAAATGTCGGACAAATTGTATTAATGCGGATGCCTAAAGGACCAAATTCCATGGCCATGGATTTTGTAAAACCTTCAACCGCATGTTTTGTAGCGCAATATACGGCGCGGTCGATACCGCCCACATGGGCCATTTGAGACGAAATATTTACAAGAGAGCCGGGCTTGCCTATCTTTTTAAGTTTCTTAGCAACGCTCTGCGTAAGAAAGTAGGCAGATTTCACATTTAGATCGTTGACGAAATCAAAATCGTCAACCTTTGTTTCCAGTGCCGGACTATGACGCGCGCCGCCTGCAGAATTGACAAGTATATCAAATGTATCCTGCTCGTCGATGCTTGCTTGCATATTAGCGATATCTGAAACATCTAATTGCAATGCTTCTGTGCTTAGCCCTTTTGCATTTACAGCATCTACAGCCTCAATGAGCTTCGGCAAAGTGCGTGCTGCCATCACAACATGTGCGCCAGCTTCTGCAAGTGCGACAGCTGCCCCCAGCCCAATGCCAGATGACGCACCTGTAACTAACGCGCGTTTGCCATCTAAACGAAATGAAGGTGTGCTAGGTAAATGCATTATTCTGCTGCAACCTCCGCGCTATCTTTTGGTTCTGCTGCCTCACCATAAGGAATATTGCGACCACCATAACGACGAACGCGAATATTGCATTGTTCAGCATGGCCGACAAACCCTTCAAGCATGCAAAGACGCGAACCGTATTCGCCAATCATTGCTGCTGCTTCATCGGTTGTTATTTTTTGGTAGGAATGCGTTTTAAGGAATTTACCAACCCAAAGACCACCCGTATATCGGCCAGCTTTTTTGGTCGGCAAGGTATGATTTGTGCCGATAACTTTGTCGCCATTGGCGACATTTGTGCGTGGGCCTAAGAAGAGGGCGCCATAGGAGTGCATGTTTTCCAAGAACCAATCATCACGATCCGTCATTACCTGCACATGTTCTGATGCTACATCATTGGCAACTTCCAGCATTTCATCATAAGTTTCACAAACGATGATTTCGCCATATTCTTCCCATGAAACCTTCGCAGTTCCAGCTGTTGGTAGAATAGTCAAAATACGATTAATCTCAGAACGTGTTTCTTCTGCTAATTTTTTTGAATTCGTCAAAAGAACAGCAGGTGAATTGTAGCCGTGTTCTGCTTGACCAAGAAGGTCAGTGGCGCAGAGTTCTGCATCCACGCTCTCATCCGCAATGATCATGGTTTCTGTTGGGCCAGCGAACAAATCAATGCCAACGCGTCCGAAGAGTTGGCGTTTTGCTTCTGCAACAAACGCATTGCCCGGGCCAACAAGCATATGAACAGGCTCTATTGTCTCCGTGCCTATTGCCATTGCGCCAACGGCTTGAATGCCGCCTAGTACGTATATTTCATGTGCACCACCTAAATGCATCGCTGCAATAACGGCTGGGTTTGGTTCACCATTAAATGGTGGTGTCATAGCCACAATACGGGGAACACCGGCGACTGAGGCCGTTGCAACAGACATATGAGCGGAAGCCACCATTGGAAACTTACCACCTGGTACATAACAACCAACAGACTGAACGGGGATGTTTTTGTGACCCAAGGTAACACCCGGCATTGTTTCTACTTCTACATCATGCATTGAGTCACGTTGCACTTGTGCAAAATTACGAACTTGTTCTTGTGCAAATTTAATGTCCGCAAGTTCGCGCGATGTGAGCTTTGCGATCAATGCATCAATATCAATCTGACTTAATTTGAAGCTCTCAGGTGAATATTTATCAAAACTTTCCGACATTGAACGGACAGCTTTATCGCCTTCGGCTTCGATCTGTCTAAGCGCATTCGAGACGATTTTCTCTACTTTATCATTTTCGATTGCACGGTCTGCTTCTGCCATGCCACGCTTTAAATACTCAATCACATTCGTCTCCTTATGCACCCAACCATCAGAGTGACTAATCTATTCAGGATGTAAGGGTGTTTTCTCACCCGTATCAAAGGTTTCCCAACCTTGGCCGTTAAATGCATCTACACCGAGTTGTGCGAGCACCTTTGCAAAGTCAACAGAAACCCAATTATCTTCAATGCGCCCATCCGTAACCTTCCAGAAATCCATATATGGAATGTCCACGCGCTTACCTGTCGCTGGTATGCCCATAAATTCGCCAGAATGCGTACCTTCAATATAGCCAAAGCATGATGCCCATTCCCCATCAACTAAGAACTTTTCTGTCTTATAAACTCGATCTGTGAAGGCAGCTCGCAATGGCAATTGCCAATTATTGCGAAATTCTTTGAGGTTGTTTTTTGTGCCGCAACCTTGATTGCCCATCCAGCGAAAACTCTCATGAAAATGATCTTCCATAGTGTTGGAATTGGAGGCAAGCGCCTCTTCCATAGCTTTGATAGCTGCCAATGTTGCTTGGCTTTTCTTTACATGTTCTTCAGCACTCATTATTCGTTTTTTTCCTTCAAATTTTCAAACAGATCATATCCCATTTGTAAAAGCACGTGCGGGATGTCGACAAAAACCCAGTTCTCAACCAAAAGATCTCCGTCTCTGCGCCACCAATCGCAAACCCGCATAAATAATAATTTGTCCGTTGAAGGTTGATCCAAAAACGGCTTAACCTGAAACGCGTTCAACGATGGCCACCCACCGGAGCAGACATAGTTTCCATCAGCGGTCCGAATAAAGTGCTTAGTTTGGCTCCCCTCGGTAGCGCCTCCAACCCAGCTTGAAAAACAATTTTCAAACGGGACTTGAAAACCTGCAAAATTTTCCTTGCCGATAAAACTGCCAAAGGCCGCTGGTCCGTACCACATCATATTGTCATGCCAATATGGGCGCCATGCTTCATCTGGGGTATTAAGTTGACGCAACATATCCGTCACCATGTTTAGAGAAACCTTGCTCTCAGCATTATCCGCATCATTCAGCAAAATACCGTCATGGCTCGCCGGACCCATTAAAAGCCCTGTATGCCCAGGCTTAACCGCAGGTCCATGTGATAGAGGCCATTGACCTGAGGCCATCATTAATTCCGGGATATCGACATAGATATAACTCTGAACAATTTTACCATTATCCATCTTATGAAACTCACCGACGCGTAGATAAGTGAGGCGATCACTGGCTTTAATGCCAAGCCAATTGTTCCGGAAATGCCCTGCATAGTATCCAGTAGAGGACACCCAATCATCACTTTCATACGAACCTGCCATCAGAATATAATCTGTGCGATACAGCCCTTCAAAGGCATCCATCAACGGTTTTAGGAAACGTTCGTAATAGGCATTTGGGCCAGACATATCATTGAATGGGTGTACAATATTGATATCGGCATTTTCTGCAAATATGCATTCGACAGCGCTGAGATAACCCTCCTCATTGGGGTATTTAAAAGCATCTAAATAAGCTTTATAAGTCAGTTTATTTTGAAGGTGAGACGTCATATTCTCATATTTTCCTATCAGCTATCGGCGACTCGTTCACCAGTTTCACTATCAAATAAATGGCAGATTTCTGGCGCAATCGTGTAGTGCACATGATCACCGATGTTTGCTCGGTACTCTTTTCCAGCTTTGACCGATAGCAAAACGCCGTTAATTCGAACTGTTACCATGGTGGCATCACCGAGTAATTCCATGGAGTAAACTGGTGCACTTATCGAGCTACTAACATCCGCTATGCCGGCGTCTTCCGCACGATAACCAAGAGTGATTTTGCCGTTATGCTTTTTTGTTAAACCGGAAATCTTTACGTTACTTGTCGTAAATGTACCGTCTTTAAGTTCACCCTCAATCAAGTTCATCGCAGGTGAACCAATGAAGCTAGCAACAAATGTATTTTGTGGCTTGTCATAAATATCTACTGGTGTGCCGACCTGCTGAACTTTACCCTTATTCATCACTACAACGCGGTCCGCCAAAGTCATTGCTTCGATCTGATCATGCGTTACATAAATTGTTGTAACAGCAAGCTCGTGATGCAGGTTTTTGATTTGAGCGCGTGTTGAAACGCGCAACTTGGCATCAAGGTTGGATAACGGCTCATCCATCAAAAATACTTGTGGTTTGCGAACGATAGCCCGCGCAAGTGCCACCCGCTGGCGCTGCCCGCCTGACAATTCTGCGGGACGACGATGCGTGAAGTCATTTAATTCCACCATGTCAACGGCGCGTTGAACGCGCTCCTCATGCATTGCAGGATCAACTTTACGAACTTTGAGCGGGAAACGTATATTTTCCCAAACCGTCATGTTCGGATATAGGCCATAACTTTGGAATACCATGGCAATATCTCTGTCTTTTGGTTCAAGATCGTTGACAACTTTATCTCCGATTTGGATCTCTCCAGATGTCACATCTTCAAGCCCAGCAATCATTCGCATCGTTGTTGTCTTGCCGCAGCCAGACGGGCCGAGCAACACTAGAAACTCTTTGTCTGCAATTTCAAGATTGAATTCATGCACTCCGACAAAATTGCCCCAGCGCTTGTTGACTTTTTTCAAACTAATATTGGCCATTGAATTAACCTTTAACTGCGCCAGCGGTCAGACCACTAACAATTTGACGTTGGAAGAACATGACAAGAATGAATACCGGCACAGTAGCAGATACCACCGCAGCAACGGCAAACATCACATTCCCCTCGGTTTGCGTTGTACCCATGAAACTCGCAATTTTTGGAACCATGGTTTGATTTTCTTTTGCAAGAAGCATGGCTGTGACAGCGAAGTCATTATAGGCCAACAAAAATGAGAATAATCCGGTTGTGATAACACCCGGCCACATGACTGGTATGATGACATAGCGGAAAGCTTGGAACCTTGTGCAACCGTCAACCATGGCGCTTTCATCAAGGTCTTTTGGGATCTTGGTGAAGAATGAATGTAACATCCACAAGGTGAACGGTTGATTGATTGCCACCAATACAATGATTGAGGTTGGTAATATGCCCCAAAGGTTCCATTCATAAAATGGTAATAGATAACCGGAAACAAGTGTAATTGGTGGCACAGCACGAAAAATGAGCGCGATCATAAGAAGCCAAAACGCATATTTAAATGTCGAACGGGAAAGCGCGTAACCGCCAAGTGTTCCAATAGTAAGAGACGTTATGACGGTAAAAAAGCAAACGATGAATGTATTGAGAACTGCTCTCCAAAACTCCTCTTGTACCCAGGCCCCTTCATAGCCAGCACCCGTGAAAGCACTACCGGTTTCGGCAAACGTTCTCGTACCCGTTATGGCATCGGTCCAATCAGAGATAGAGAAGAAGTCAAGCTCAAATTTAAATGAACCCCAAAGCGTCCAAATGAATGGAAATGCAGCTAGGACTAACCAAATGGCAAGAAAGCCATAGGAGAAAAACTTTACTGTTGGTGATCTGCGCATTGCAACTGAAGACATGGATTCAAGCCTTTCTCGTAAAGTCGCGCCAAGTGCGGACAAGGACAGGTGAAAGCAAGATAGCAACGCCGATGACAGTCAAAACTGACGTTGTTGATGCAGAGGAAAGCAGTTTGATCTCCCCACTTAGATCATTATAAATAAACCATGATAATGATTGAGCGTGCGCCTCTGCATTAAACCCAACAATAGGTTCGAATACTTTGAAGTTATCCATTAATTGAATAAGCGCAACAAATGTGACGAGTGGCATAATATGCGGAATAACAACATAGCGGATGCGTTCCCACCTTGAAGCGCCGTCAATCATTGCTGATTCAAGCGTATCCTGTGGCAAGGTCTGCAAACCAGCGTAAAAAACAACAAAGGCGAATGGTGCTGAGTGCCACACACCGTAGACCATGAGCATGATCCATGTCAGCGTTGTCGATGCCTTAAGCGAGAGAGTTGGGTCGTCAAACAACCATTGCAGTGCAGAACCAAAAATACCGCGCGCATCGACCATCCAAAATAAAATAAGTGAACCTACAAGAGGATTAATGATCATGGGTAACAAAGAGAAAAAGATGATTAATCCTTTAATAGAGCCATGTAGCGAATTAACTGCAATTGCGATTGCGAAGCCAAGAACAATAAGAAGGGGGGTTACGATGAATGTATAACTCAGCGTAAAACCCATAGCTCTATAAAAGGGCAGATTATTAACGGCAGAAAGGAATTCACCAAAACTATCGGTACTGCTCCAAGCGTTAGTCACTTCACTTGCCGCTAGGTGGTTGCGATCAAGATAAATCGATAGGCCAGCAAACTTACCAAGCGGTTTTTCTTCGTTAAGTTGCGCCATCGCTTTCGTATCAATAATTGTCTCTTTCTTACAGCCAAACGGATCACAGTTTTCAACAGTCATAAATGCCTGTTCATGAGGCGTGAAAAGTGATTGAGTAACGATCGATACGATAGGCATCGCAATGAAAAGAACCATTGCAAGTGCTGTCGGCAGGATGAACCAAAAAAACGTTTTATGTTTCATTTGGCATCACCATAACTACGCAAATATGTATTTTCATAGTTCCCACTTCATTCCCTCCCGAATGCCGTTGCTCAAAATAATAGGGCTTTGCGACAATTCAATTTTTGAAAATGCTTGAAGACAAAAGCTTAGTTGACGGAAGACACAAAAAGCCCCTCGAGAAAAGCAACACGCTCATCTTGTGGTGAAGCCTAAGGTAACTTCAATTCAAACATTTTCGAAAAGTGAATATTCAGGGAGGCTCATCCAGCCTCCCTGGACTAAGTTCTATCTTCTATAGATAGCCTTTTTCTTTAGCTGCTGCCTTATATGCGGCCTCGACGTCAGCCAATGTTTTTGCAGCATCTTCTTTTCCTTGCAAGAAATCAGGGATTTCTGCACCAAGTGCTGTGTGAAGAAGACCTTGGAAAGGGACCATTGGGTATGGTGTGGAACCAGCTTGTGCAGCTGCAAATACGCCTTTAGCTGCATCAGTTGGCTCATAACCATCAATCAACCAAACGGCTTGCTTTGCAATTTCAGCGTTTGACATGAGTTCAGGTCGAATACCATTTTTCAGCGCAATAAATGTTGCCTCTGCATCAGCGTCTGATGTGTTTTTGGCAACGGTCCAGCCATCCCACCACAATGTAGTTGCAGGTGTTTCACCGCCAGCCACAGTCATCGGACCAGCTATCGCATAACCTGCCTTAACTTCGTCTGAAACTCCTTCGGCATCAAGTAGTGTTGCCGCGCGTGATCCCCACATATTCATCAATGCAACATTACCTGCACGATACTCGGCATTTGTCGCGTTTGAATCATGGGTAAGATAATCTGGGTTCATGTATGTAGTTAAAGACTTGAGCATTTCTAACGTAGCAATGCCTTTGTCATTGTTAATTGTGACTTCCGCAGAACCCGATTTAAAGAATTCACCACCATGGCCGATAAACATGTTTGTAAATTCTTGAGCTAAATTCCAGCCGGCTTTGTATGCACCACCTACAGGGTTTTCCATCAAGCCCATTGAGCGAATTTTTTCAGCTGCTGCCAACATCTCTTCGTATGTTGTTGGAACTTCAACACCTGCTTTTTCCAAAATATCGGCGCGATAAACAAGATGCTGAGCATTTGCCATGAATGCAACAGCCATGACTTGGCCATTAATTGTTATAAGTTGATTTTTCTTAAGATCGGCACCATGCTTTGCAACTAAATCATCCAATGGACGAATGACGTCACCATTCATGAGAGCAACAATAGATGAATTTGCAACAATAGCTGATGTATATTCGGCAGGATTGCCTGTCATGCCAGCGAGATTAATCTTTTGATGATCTGCCGTTAAATTGGTTTTAATTTCAATACCGTCTCCGGCACATGCCATGGCCTCTTTACCAACTGTTTGAATAGCTGGAAATTCATTGCCTACAATGTTTACACGACCGCCATCAATTCCGCATGCGGCGTGAGCAATAGCTGTGCTTGCCAGTAAAGTGGCAGCGACCAAACTAGATTTCAAAATTTTATTCATATTAATTCTCCCAATAAACTCATCAAAAATATAGAAATATCTTCATATTTCCTACATTTTGTGCATTCGTATGCATTAACGCTAACATTGCTTGCATACGAATGCAAGCCTAGTTATATGTTATGGGGATAACCAAGATAGGAACCGCAGTGAATCAAGATATTAGACGTGCTTTTTACCAACTATTACATGATCTTACAGAGTGCAGAGATCAAGATTTATCTCATTCATTGCAAGCGTTATATTCTAGCGATGTTGAATGGCGTGGTTCATATCCAATCAATGAAAAACGGGGTGTTGATGCTGTTTTTGAAGATGTTTGGCGGCCGCTTAAACATAGTTTTCCCGATCTAGAACGACGCGATCTGATTTTTATGGCAGGTAGCTATGAGGGGCGGGATTACATCGCAACAGTCGGTCATTTTTGTGGTAACTTTGAAAAAGACTGGCTTACAATTCCCGCAAATAACAATCCAACATATATTCGTTATGGCGAAGTTCATCAGGTTAAAGATGGTAAGATCGTTCAAAGTAATTGTCTCTGGGACATCTTGGATGTCATGCGTCAGGCGGGTTATTGGCCGCTGCCACCAAGTACTGGGTTGGAAGGACGTTGGGCAGGACCAAATACAGGTAATGGGATACAACTTTCGATAAGCCCTGAGGAATTATCTGCTGAGAATATGAAACAAACACTTTTGATGCAGAAATCACTTGGTGACAATAATGGACCTGAGCATTTCACTCGTGATGGCCTTATCAATATGGAGCAAAAAAACTATTGGCACCCAAAAATGATGTGGTATGGCCCAAGCGGCATTGGTACAACTCGGTCGTTAGCAGGATTTGTTGATTATCATCAGTTACCGTTTCGTCTTGCCTTTCCAAATCGGATGAGCAGTTCGCTTTGGGATGGCCATGAAGACCTGATGAAAGAGTTAAATGCTGGGCATTATATTCGCGTAGGTGATGGTGATTTTACGGTGACTGGTGGTTGGCCGAGCGTTGTTTCACCTCATGATGGCGAGTTCTTGGGCTCAGGCGCTACTGGCAAAATGTTGCAAATGCGTGTCATGGATTTCTATCATCATCACGAAGGCCTTATCAGAGAGAATTGGGTGCCGATTGATATTATATTTATGATGAAACAGATGGGCGTGGATGTTTTTCAACGTATGCACAATGAATGGAAACAATGAGAGGTTTGAAAATTGGCAAAAAACGGCGAAACATAATCATCGTTATTTCCCTTTGGGTTAACATTTGAAACTGAGCAGCAGTAATGTTTCCTTCTGGCGCAAATCTGCAGTCAGAAATTTCAGCTTAACGTAGAATTCGCCGCATTCGGTAAATTACCTCTTGAAGGTTTTCCATGGCAGACAAAAACCCGACTGTTTGCACAATCGGGTTTCTAAATTTCTTAACGTTTAAAGAAGCCTATTTTTTTGGAAGGTCGCTTTGTGCGTTGATCACCTGACCCAGAAGGCCGTATTTTATTGCTTCGTCAGTGTTTAACCAGAAGTCACGGTTTGTATCTTCGTGGATTTTTTCAGGTGTCTGGCCTGTTGCATCTGCAAAGAGTTGCTCAAAACGTTCTCGCATTTTTTGAATTTGATGAGCTTGAATTTCAATATCTGATGCCATGCCACCAACGCCGCCAGATGGTTGATGCAATAGGAAGCGCGTATTTGGCAGGCAATAACGATTTTCTTTTGCAGCGCCAACAAAGATAAGCGCGCCAGCACTTGCAACCCAGCCAGAACCAATTGTGCGTACAACTGGCTTGATGAACTTGATCATATCATGAACCATGTCACCGGATTCAACGTGGCCACCGGGTGAAGAGATGAACAGGTTGATCGGGTCGTCATTATCTTCCGCAAGAGCAAGAAGATGAGAAACAGCAGTGCGGGCAACTTTATCGTCGATACCACCTGTGATCAGCACATTGCGGCTTTTAAACAAAAGCTCAGCGACATGTCCGCTGCCAGCATCTTTGCCATCTTCTTTTTTGTCGTCTTTATCCATGTAAATCATCGATATCCTCGTTGAGATAGTTTTTAAATCTTAGCGATAACTCAATGCACAACATCTCTTAAAGCATCGCTAATGAATCACGTTAAATTTCTAGCCGAATGTAGGTATCATCACGTGCGATGTCCACAAAATCGGCAATTATTTGTCAATTAGCGTCAGGCATTTGGTTTTACTGCTCTCGTATGTGTCGGTAATTTGCAATAAATTGGCTACATCAAGATTGCGAACAGGCGGTGTTGTTGGCTATATGATGTGAATAATAATGTTGCTGTAGGAGACGTTGAAGTGAGAATTGTAAAAAGAGCGTTGATTGTTGGCGTGACCGCGTTGATGAGCGGGTTTGCGAGCAGTGCGCTTGCTGCTGAGTTTAATTTTTCAATCCATCACTTTTTAAGCCCAAAAGCTGGCACACATACAAAGATGATTGAGCCTTGGGTAAAAAATATCGAAGAAGCCTCTGGTGGACGGATTAAATTCGAGATTTTCCCTGCAATGGCATTGGGCGGAAAGCCGCCAGAGCTATATAATCAGGTTCGCGATGGCGTAGCGGATATTATCTGGACATTACCAGGCTACACACCTGGCGTTTTTCCCCGTGTTGAAGTGTTCGAACTGCCGAGTGTTCACAAAGGCAATGCGGTAGCTACAAATAAAGCCATTCAGGATTTGGCGGCTGATCTGGCAGAAGATTTTAAAGATATCCATCCGCTTCTTGTGCATGTTCATGCAGGAAATGCGCTGCACCTGACATCAAAAGACGTGCAGTCGCTTGCTGATATGAAGGGGCTTAAAGTTCGTTCTCCATCGCGTACAGGTGCATGGATGCTTGAGAGCTGGGGTGCAGAACCTGTAGGTATGCCAGTGCCAGCTTTGCCGCAAGCGCTTGCCAAAAACAATATAGATGGCGGTTTGATTCCGTTTGAGATTGCCATTCCGCTTAAAATTGCAGAATTGACTGATTATTCGGTTGAACTTAATGCAGGTCAGCGTTTTGGCACATCAACATTCTTGTTTGCTATGAATAAGGCCTCCTACAATTCTCTGCCCGATGATTTAAAGAAGGTCATCGATGATAATTCAGGCGCTGCTTTTGCAGATGCAATGGGCAAAGTATGGGATGATGTTGAGCCGATTGGCATTCAGCTTGCCAGAGATAAAGGCAATAAGGTCACTGCGTTGACGGCAGAAGCATCCGCAGAATTTGCAACAAAAGCTGAAATGGTTGGCGCGCGCTGGATCAAAGAAGTGTCCGGCAATGGTATCGATGGTGATGCTTTGATGGCAAAAGCAAAAGCTGCTATTGCTGCTCATTCTGACAAGTAATTTTAATAACAAGCAGTAGGATTTTGGGCTATTGAACATTCTGACCAAGATCCTGATTAAAACCATTGAACTCTGGGCGATTTTAGGCGGCATCCTGTTGATGGGTGCCGTTTTTGTAACTGTTCTCAATGTCATGGGCTTTACGGCCAATGTGCTGGTGCGCCCATTTGGTGGCTATGTTTCAGGTCTGTCAGGTTTTGAAGATATGGTCACGCTTTGGGTCGGGGTCGTTGCGTTGTCTTTCATGCCATATTGTCAGCTTAAGCACGGGCATATTGCCGTTGATGTGTTTATGAAATCAGCACCTGCCTGGCTGCAGAATACTATGCATTTTATCTCAAACCTGCTGATGGTGGCTGTTGCCATCTTTCTTGGTGTCATGCTCTATCATGGAATGGTTGAGGCAAGGGGTGATGGAACGGTGACAGCCGTTCTTGGTTGGCCTGTATGGGGTTTTATGCTGCCGGGTATAATGTCATCTGCATTGTGGACAATCGCTGCACTTATGACAATGCGAGAGTTGCCAACCAAAACAAACGGGGCGAGGACACATGGAGCGTGAACTCATCGGTCTGTTCGGACTTTTATCTGTCTTTATGCTCATCATGTTGCGGGTACCTGTCGCGTTGGCCATGTTGATCACAGGAATAGGCGGGTCGTGGGTCATATCGCTTACCTCTCCATTCCTCAAATTCGGACCATATCTACAACAGTTTAAATCCGCATTGTGGAATAGCGTGGCCAATTATGATTTGTCCGTCATTCCCTTATTCATCCTCATGGGATTGTTGGCTGCAGAAGGCGGTCTGAGTAAAGATTTATTCAAGGGTATCAGTGTGTTAACGCGCAATATTCGCGGTGGCATTGCCATGGCAACCATTGGCGCCTGTGCGGGCTTTGGCGCGGTGAGTGGATCATCCATCGCCACTGCAAGCACCATGAGCCGTGTCGCATTGCCCGAGTTTGATCGTCTGGGCTATGATAAAGGCTTTGCCACGGGCGTGTTAGCCGCTGGTGGCACACTTGGTATTTTGATCCCCCCATCGGTCGCGTTGGTCATCTATGCCATTGTGGTAGAAGCATCGATCATTGAGATGTTTCAGGCGGCGATTATCCCGGGGATATTGGCTGCGCTATTCTTTTGCATAGCTGCCAATTGGCGGGTGAGACAAAACCCTGTGCTTGCACCTAAACAACCTGAAATTAGCACCGACGAACGACGCGATGCACTACGCAGATTGGTCCCTGTGAGTTTAATTTTTGGGGTGATCATTTTGGGCTTAGGTTTAGGCTTGTTTACGCCCACGCCAGCGGCTGCAGTTGGTGTTGCACTGATCCTCATTTATGGCATTTATATCAAGGTCAAAACAGGTGCCGATACTGCAAGAGGCATTGGATTTAGCAATTTCAAAAACGCCTTGTTGGAAACCGCCAAAACATCAGGCATGATTTACTTTATCTTGTTTGCAGCTGATATCTTAAAAGGCTTTTTTGCACGTTCAGGGCTGCCTGTATATTTGAGCGATTGGGCGGCCAATTCATCGCTTGAACCTTATCTCATTTTAATCGCCATGTTGGCGATTTTAATCCTGCTTGGTTGCTTCATGGAATCGCTCTCGATGATCCTCGTCATTGTGCCGTTTTTCTGGCCTGTGCTGGTGGAACTAAATGGCGGAGATTATGTAACTGCGTCCAATGCAGCTTTCGGTATGGATAGTGATCAGCTCAAAATTTGGTTTGGAATATTAGCACTCATTGTGGTCGAGCTTGGCCTCATCACGCCGCCCGTTGGCATTAATGTGTTTGTGATTAAATCCTTCTCACCTGACACACCAATTGGAACTATTTTCCGCGGTGTGGTTCCGTTTTTTATGATTGAGCTGATTCGTGTTGGTATTATTATTGCGATACCAGCATTGTGTTTGTTCCTGCCAAATATTCTATAAATATTCATATATTTCAATTTAATAGCACGCTTTTATGAATCTGTTCACGAGATCGTTGATTCAAATTCTGAGTTCAATTCTACAATTATATGGACAATAATTCTATCTACTGATAGGTAAGTTTCTAGAAGAGTTTACCAAGCCCTTGAGTGCCGCCTAAGGATGTGACCTAATAGCTTATAGGAGATCGATATGAATTTGAATGCTGACTTTAGTGAACGCGTGATGATCCATTGTGATGAAATAGAATGGAAGGCCTCGCCCATGCCGGGCGTTGACCGCCGCATGCTTGATCGAATAGGTGATGAGGTTGCGCGCGCGACCACAATTGTTCGATTTGCTCCTGACAGTAAATTCTCCAGCCACACCCATACGGGAGGGGAGGAGTTCATCGTTCTCGAAGGGGTGTTTCAAGATGAGCATGGTGATTTTCCTGTCGGGACATATGTGCGTAATCCGCCCACATCTAGCCACACACCAAGGTCTGATGAAGGTTGCACGATCTTCGTCAAGCTTTGGCAATTTGATTTGTATGATCGCAATCAGGTCACCATTGATATGAATAAGCAAGCAGAGAGCAGCGACAATGTAGCCTTATTCAATGACGCGCGTGAACATGTGAGTTTCCACACATGGCATGCTGGTGACGAGGTGGAGATGGAACTACCAAGAGGTGGGGAGTTCTTTGTGCTAGAAGGTGGCTTTGAAGAAGGTGGCGATAAACTTCGCAAACATTCATGGCTCCGTTTACCAGAAGGCGCAAAATTTCAAGCCAAAATTGGAGCTGAGGGCGCAAAAGTCTGGATAAAAACAGGCCATCTGCCCTTCGCAAAGGCACCAAGGGTATAAAGGTATTATGGTAATTACTCGTCTCTTATCAGGAGCTTGAATATTATATGGTTCCGTATAGGCGTAAGCTGAAATTTAATGTAAGAGACGAGAATGGTAAAAATCACATTCCATCTGTTTGTCTTTATTTTCCTAACATTGATTTCGCAACTTGGCGGGATTGCATGGCTAATTGCAATGCTGTTCCGGCGGCGTTTGCTTGTGTTTCTTGCTGCTTACTCTGTTGTGTCTATCGCAGCACTTTGGGTGGCGCCAATTTTTGGCCGCGAACCAATATCTTGTAGTGCAAGTGAGCCTCTGCATATGCAGTCACCGATATATTGCGTGTTGAATAGGCAATATGTCGTCCCAGAATTAAAGGCGACAATGCAGGATCTTGCAAAAGAGATGCAGAATGAATTTCAAAATACAACGACACTCCTGTTAGATGCGAATTTTCCATTCATTGCAGGCTTTCCTTTATTGCCACATTTGTCGCATGATGATGGTCGCAAAGTAGACATTGCTTTTTATTATCAGAATGAAGACGGTTATTTGCCGGAAAGAACGCGCTCTCCGATAGGGTATTTTGCGTTTGAGGATGGTCCAACATCGTGCTCTGGAAAATTATTGACATTAAGATGGGACTTGGTTTGGCTACAGCGCTTCTGGCCCAACCTGACCCCAGAACCCAAGCGAATGACCGCAGCTTTAAAGTGGCTTAGCGGTGAAGACCGAATTGGCAAGATATTTATAGAGCCACATCTGGTCGAGAAATTTGCCGTCCATAGTTCTAAAATAAAGTTTCAGGGGTGCCGCGCAGCTCGCCATGATGATCATATTCATGTCCAATTGCCGTAGAATTAGCGTTTAGTCGCAGAAATTTAGCAATCATTAAAGTCGGTGCAGGTTTATTTTAATTCTGCTTGTGGTCATTTCATATGACAATATGACCGCCGAAGCTGCTGTAAATTATCCATATCAAGATATGATTTGGATTGGAGCAGGTTTTGGATTCTGTACTTATTTTGGCGCTTCTCAAGGCACAAAAAAATACGCATGGTACAAGTCAGCAGGAAATTGATGAGTTTTACAATAACAATTGTTGCAACCTATTCCATACGTTGGCACATTTGGTAAGGCGCGTTTGTGCTGCATTTAGATGTTGGAAGAAATAAAAATGATGAGTTCAACTAAAGTACGCATTGATGAACGAGATGATATTCTTGCTGTAATTTGCAAAGAAACGCAGTCATATTTTAAATTGGATTTCGACCAATGGGCGTCTTGTTGGTTGCATGATGAGCGCACGATGTATGTTTGTTCATCTCAGGATATGGGGCTGATTGTCCATAAAGGTTGGGATGCGGTTTACACCAATATGCAAAGGGATTTTACTGCTGGTGATAACTGTAAAAAATTGGATGTTAAACGCGAAAATCTAGATATCACATATCAACAGGGTATAGCATGGGCGACCTTTGATGAAATCTCCTTAAATGAAAATGGCGATCTAGATGAGAGTTTTCAGACACGGATTCTCGAATGGGTAGATGGTGCTTGGAAAATGGTATTCTTATCGCTTGCTGTGCGCCGCAATCAAGATCAAAGGTCTAAGCAACTCGCCGTAACATCTGATGGGCATGTGGTTTGGATGACAAAATACATGTCAGACATATTCTCAGCTGACTCGTCTGAATATGCAGGTTTTATGATCTCGGCAGGTCGGTTTCGTGCAACCAATCCAGAATTTGACAAGGCTTTACAAAATGCGATTAACCGCGCGGCTGAGCTGCATAGTTATGCAGCTCAATATCGATTCATGAAGAGAACAGGACGCGGATTCCGCTATCCTGTTATACTTGGTGAGGACGAGTTTGGCTCGGTTATATCCTGCTCATTATCAGTTCGCGATGGCGTTACATATATTGATCTTGCTCAAGATCATGCGCTTGAGCGTCGCCTTCTAACATCTAAAGTTATATTTGGCCTGTCTAACGGGCAGTTGGCGTTATCTAAGCATATTGCAAGTGGCAAAAGTTTGACGATATCGGCAGGTGAATTGGATATCAGCGTAAATACGGCCAGAACGCATCTCACGCGGATATACGAGAAAACAGGTGTTAATTCACAAACAGCACTGGTTCGACTGCTGCTCAGTGTTGGGTAGTTTTAGCAGAATTTGCTAACGAGCTAGAAAATTGGCTTGGCGATGGCTATATCAGGTCTATGCTCATCAAAAGCAGCCGTGGCAGAGGCTGGTGGGCTTTTTGAGGACGATACAATATTTCGATATTTCTTGAGGATGCCGGCGGAATTGAGTGAAAGACCATTAATAATAACTGAGCTTATGAAAATCGTTAGCAAGGGTGGATGGCTTGTTGCTGGTATAATTTCCCTCGCATTTGGAGCCGTCGGCGCATTTTTGCCCATTTTACCAACAACTCCATTTGTTATTCTGGCAGCTTTTTGCTTTGGAAAAAGTTCACCCCGGCTTCAGTCATGGCTGGAAAATACCAGATTGTTTGGGCCAATGATTGCAGATTGGCGCGAAAAAGGTGCTATTGCGCCTCGCTATAAAGTCATAGCTGTTGCAATGATGGCGGTTATGTTTATCGGCAGTTTTATATATGGCGCTTCTGCTCTTGTTTTAGCTCTTCAAGCGCTGGGAATGTCTCTTGGTGCTGCATATGTTTTAACACGGCCAAATTAGCTGATCGCAACTTAAGTGATTGAAAAGCAAAAAGCTTGCTCCTAGGGCAGAGCAAGCTTTTCGAGTGTGCAGGACATGGTCATGTCCCGCTGGTCAACTTAATTTGGTCGTTAGAGCGTTTTAGAACTTCACTTTAAGACCTGGTTTGAAGCTATAAACGTTTGTTCGTGTTGAACTACCAACAGAACGTCCGGCTTCTGCTTTTAATGAAAGGCTCATATTGCCGCTCATTTGTTTGTCAAACTCAAGGCCACCAAAAACAATGTTTGAGCGTTCATTTACAGTTCCGCCACCGCCCGAAATTTCATGGTTTGCATTCACACGTGCAATGCCTGCATAAGGCGCAATTGTTGTGCCTTCACCCATTTTTTTCTTGGCTTTTACAAATGCACCAACGCTGTTGATACCTGTTTTAACAGTCACGCCGGCCGCCGTTTTGCTTCTTTTGCCAAGAGTTGTGAATCCGGATACGCCACCGCACAGGTTAAAATCTACGCCGCCTGTATCACAGGCTTCAACATTGCCACTCAAACCATAATAAGTTCTAGCCGCATTGGTTGAGCTGTTAGAATCAAAATTCATCACGCCGAATCCAGCATCTGCACCAAGTTCCAGGCCTTCAGCCTGCGCAGAGAAAGAGCCTGCAATCAAAAGCAATGAAGAGGCGATAAGTAGTTTTTTAGAAAAAATCATGGGAAAGACCTCGCTTTAAATTTGTTATCGATCTGTTTTGGTGCATGCCGCAATTCGGAGTTCAACGATCATGCGATACCTAAAAGTAGAATGGTTTTTGTAACCTTTCTTTAAGTATCGCATTGATCCAAAAAAATGCGAGTCGATTTGGTCCAAGTGGTAAACAAATGGTTTACGAAGTGGGGCATAGTTATCAGCGTTAAGCGGACAACAATATAAATGCGCCAAACACCATCAAAATCGCCGTCCCTCCTGCGGAGATAAATCTGCCGAGCATTTTCCACTTAGGTGGCGGCATGTCGGAGAATAGGACGATAGGGTGGATAAGACGTAGAGCTATGAAAATCGAACCATAGGTGTGAAGCATCTTTGCAGATGCACCATTAAGTTCCATCAACAGCATCAGAACGACGACCATTGCAGCATACTCAGACAGGTTTCCAAACCTGCGAATATTGAGTGCAAGTTCCTTATTACCGCCATCACCCAATGCAATTTTGTATTTGCCGCGCATTAAACCAGCTCTTGTAGATAAAATGGCCATAAGAATTGCCGTTAGTGCGCCGTAAAGTGGTGTAATTTCGATCATCAATTTATTTCCCGTTTTGTTGAGCTATTTCAAGAGCGATGCGAACAAGTTCGTGCCAGCGGTCTGCATCGCAATAATCTACCAGAATCCAATCTTTCATTGGTGGCTTTGTCTTAAAGGGAGCGAGATGCCTGATTTGAGAGAGCTTGAGTTGGTCAAACGGATAATCACGACCAAGACGACAACCAAGGCCAGTCCCTCCACCCTTTGTAGAGAAAAATACAAACACTTGCCCTGCGTAGGTGAGTGCATCTGCCGACATCATTTTGCCCCGCTCAACACCCTTAAACTCGTCTGCCATCTGATCTGACAAGGCATGCCAAACCTGTCTGGCACGATCAATATCTGTCATAAATATACATCAGCCTTTGCTCTTGAATATGGTTCTGCTTTAGGCTAAATATATTTATATATGTTTGTCAACATACATTAATTGGAGTGCCAAATATTGCGCTTAACTGCTGAAAATAAAGAGAAAATTCGGAAAGGTATCTTGCAGGGCGCTGCTGATTTGTTCCGAAAACATGGTGTTGATGATGTTAATCTTGATCAGGTTATGGCAGCGGCTAGCCTCACGCGCGGGGCGTTTTATGCGCATTTTAAATCGAAGAATGCTCTGTTTGCAGCGGTTGTGGAGGATCAGCATCCATTATTGAGAATGTTGATTGCGCGAAAGGGGCAAACTGCGGATGAATTATGGGCTGATATGTTGACAATATTTGGTGGCTATATGTCACCACAATATCATGAGCAGATTTTTGCCAGTTGCACATTGGCAGCGCTCCAGGGAGATGTGACGAGAGCCAAACCGGAAATTAAACAGGCTTATGAAGGTGTCTGGAAGCAAGTCATGTCTGAAATGGTGAGAGGGCAAGAGCCACATTCTGACCATGAGCATGCCGAACATGCGCATGGTTTTGATTGTGATTGCCATCTTGAAGGACAGTCATTTTATATGATCTCCGCACCAATTATCGAAGCAGCACTGGTTATGGCAGTTGGCGCTGTATCTGCCGCCGAGGCGCTCTCCAGTGATGAGGATCGCGCTCGAATTTTAACATCTGCAAAATTGGGATTCGATCAGTTGATCGGCTCTGCGCGCAAACCATTAAATTTAGAGGAGAAACAATCATGAGTACGGGATTTACTAAGGAGACATTCGATTTTCTGACAGAACTTAAAGTCAATAATACCAAGGAATGGTTTGAGCGTAATAAAGCGCGATATGAAGAACATTGGGTGGCTGCTGCGGTTGGATTTATCAACGCGGTTTCTCCGATGATGGAGGGGTTAGACCCCATGCACAAGACCAAGGCCAAGATCAATGGGTCGTTGCGTCGGATCTATCGCGATGTCCGCTTCTCAAAAGACAAATCACCCTATGATGCGCGGCTTCATATGGTGTTTTGGACAGGCGATCACCCGCAACGTTCACCCGCTTTGCATATTGTTTTGCATCCCGATCATGTGGGCTATGGTGCGGGTGAGTGGGGTATGAGCCCAGAGAAGCTTTTAATATGTCGCAATGCGTTGCGCGATCCATCCCGCGTGGAGGCGCTTAATGCTGCAATTAATCAGGCAGGTGATGTGGGGTGCGAGTTGAACAAAGAAGACCTAAAACGTATGCCCAAGGGATTTGAAGATGTAACAGGTGAAACCGCCATGTCTCTTTTAAAGCGCAAGGCTCTTGTTGTTCGCAATATGGATAAAGGAATATCCGTTGATGATTTTATTGGCCCAGATGGCATGGAAAAGGTGCAAAAAGTTTCGCAAAAACTTGCGCCATTTAATAAATGGCTGTGCAATCTAGATTGATCAAGTGCTTACTTTGCCTGCAATTTGCGTACCATTGCGTTGTTGATCATGGGCTTGCTATAAACAGAATGCGAACCCTGATTTTGGAGTATTGCGCTGACCCACACCGCACAAAACCCGCCTTTGGATCATACATTTAGTAAAACACGCCGCAGCGTCATTGTTGCGCTGATGGTGATCACGCTTATCAGCATTGCGGTTTTATTTGTCTCAGCTGTGTCTTATTTTCGTGGTGAAGAAGTATCCGAGGCTAATGCAAGGCTTTCGTTGTATACGCGTTCGGTCAATGAAACACTGCAACGATTTCAGCATCTCCCATATGTTTTGGCGCGTGACGCGCTTGTTGTCTCTGTTGCTGGTCAGGACAAAAGGCCTGATATATTGAACATTCGGTTGCGGCAATATGCGGATGAAGCCTCGCTTGAAGCCATTTATTTAATGGATGGGCAAGGGCTGGTATTATCGGCATCAAATTTTGCGCAGAAACAAAGTTTTATAGGCAAAAATTATGGGTTCCGGCCATATTTCCTATCTTCAAGCGAAGGTAATCGCGGCGAATTTTTTGGCGTCGGCGCGACCACGGGGCGGCCCGGATATTTTGTCTCAGAAACCGTGACAAGTTATGATGGTGACTTTTTGGGCGTCATCGCAATCAAGCTTGATATGAGCGAGCTGCAAGCGGCATGGGAGGCTGCGGCTGAACGTGTGTTTGTGTCCAATGCAGACGGCGTTGTGGTGCTCTCTTCCAACAAAAATTGGCTATATAAGCTGCTTAAGCCACTTAATGAGCAGCAGCTTGATGAGATAAAGAAAGGTCGCCAATTTGGTGATCAAAATCTCGAACTATTGGACTGGCAACAAGATACACAGAACGAAGCCACCTTTCAAAATGATCGATTTATCTATGTGTCAAATCCATCGGATCGGCTTGGCTGGACAGTTCATTATCTGCTTGATGAGAAACGTATTTATGAACGGGCAACATTGACCACAGCCATTTTTGGCGTTGCGATTATTTGTCTGGTTCTGTTTTCCACATTTTTACGCTCTCGCCGCATTGGAACCGCACTACAGATTTCTCAGAATGACCGCGAACAATTGCGCGTGGCAAATGCGGAATTGGAAATGGCACAGACCGAGCTTGAAAAAACAAGTAAGCTGGCGGCTTTAGGGCAGTTATCTGCCTCTGTTACGCATGAGTTGGGGCAACCCATATCTGCTTTACGTAATTATCTCACAGCGGCAGAAATTAGCGGAGATATTGCAAACGAACAAACACGCTTAAAGTTGTTTCGCGTAACAGAACGTATGGAAAATATCACCAAGCAGTTGCGGTTTTTCATCCGCTCCAATGATGATGGATTTCAACAGGTTGATCTGCGCAAAGTCGCAAGCGTTGCCATTGAATTGCTGGAACATAAGGTGGATGCGGCAAAGGTGATGCTAACCACGCAATTGAGTGATGCGCCTGCGCTGGTTATGGGCAACCAACTGCGGCTTGAACAAGTGATTGTTAATCTGGTGAGCAATAGTATTGGCGCAATTGAAGATGAGGAAGGCGGGCAAATTGAAATTTCTATTGAAGCGTCAGGCAAATATGTGATTTTAAAGGTCAAGGATAATGGCGTTGGCTTTGGCGATCGCTCGTTAGAAATACTCACCGAACCATTTCACACCACCAAAGCATCGGGTGAGGGCATGGGGTTGGGTCTGTCAATCGCATCGGAAATCATCCGCGAACACAATGGCAAAATTACTGCTGAAACACCGGCTGAGGGTGGGAGTTGTTTTTCGATCTTCTTGCCCGCGATCAATCTGTGAGTTAAGAGGGCATCATGGATGAGATCGCACAGCACACAGTTTTAGTCATAGATGATGACCGTGAAATGCGCGATTCCTTGGAGCAACTGCTTACCAGCAGCGGCTTTAAACCCATCCTCTTACCCAACGCGAAAACAGCCAAAGCCAGTATTGAAAATGAATTACCGGATGTCGTTTTGTGTGATGTGAGAATGCCTGGTATCACAGGATTAGAGCTGCTGGAGCAGCTAAAGCCGGAAAGCGCGGCACCAATCGTCATGATGTCTGCTCATGGCGATATTCCCATGGCGGTAGATGCCTTGCAGAAGGGCGCATATAGTTTCCTTGAAAAGCCATTTGATCCGCGACGGCTTCTTAATATCTTAAAAAATGCAGCATCCATGCACCGCTTGGCCGAACGTGAAAAACGTCTACGTGCGCGGCTCGCTGATCTGACTGATCTTGATAAAGTTTTGTTGGGTGAGAGTGATGTGATCAAATCGCTCAAGCGGGAAATTCTGGATTTGGCGGATGCTAACGCCAGTGTTTTACTTGTTGGAGAAACAGGCACAGGCAAAGAGCTGGTCGCTCGTGCCATCCACAATTTAGGAAATCGTTCGGAAGAACCTTTCATTGCAGTCAATTGCGCTGCGATCCCGCAAAGTCAATTTGAAGAGATGATCTTTGGTGTTGAAGGGAGCGGCGAACAGGGCGTTGAAGGTCTGTTGCAACAAGCGAATAAGGGCACATTGTTTTTGGACGAGTTGAAAGCGATGCCGCTGGAATTTCAAGCCAAGATTTTGCGTGTGATTGAAACGGGAGAATATCACCGCGTTGGTGCCAGCCAACAGATTAAGTCAGATTTTCGCATTATTTCTACGTCGGATGAGCCGCTGGAACAGGCCGCAAAACGTGGCGAATTTCGTAATGATTTACTCTATAGGGTCAATACGGTGGTATTGTCATTACCCGGATTGCGCCACCGACCTGATGATATTGAATTGCTGTTTAGCCATTTTACAAATCGTTTTGCCACCATTTATGAAGTTTCAGTTCCAACGCTCACATCGGATGATATTGCTGTACTTATGAGTTATGATTGGCCCGGTAATGTGCGTGAACTTTCCAGCGTTTGCGAACGGCGCGTGTTAGCATCGCGGCGCGGAAACGGCTCGGTTAAATCGGCACTGGCGCTTGATGAAGACCTCGATGTACCTGAAAATTTACGTGGTGCGGTGGCGGCATTTGAACGGCAACTTATCTCCAAAGCGCTGGCTGCACATAATGGCCGCATGGATGCTGTTGCAGAAGCGCTTGGCATAAGTCGGCGTACGTTGAACGAAAAAATTGTCAAGCTTGATCTGGATAAAGATAAAGCTATTGGTCAATCAAGCCGTTGATAAATAACAATTATGTTAGGTGCGAAATTGCCCTGCGGAAATCCGCAGGCTGATTATCCATGAATAGGCGATTTTCTTCATAGGCGATCTTACTTATATTGAATAGAACCTCTCCCAAGAGCTAAAACAGTTCTTTTTTGGAGGAAAATCATGAAAAAAACTTATGTTGCTGCGCTTTGTGGCGCAATGTCACTGGCATTTGGTGCTGATGCAATGGCTGCTGAATGGAATGTATCACTTTGGGGTAAACGCCGCGCATTTACCGAACATGTTGAAAAACTTGCTGAGCTTGTATCAGCAAAAACCAATGGTGAATTCACACTGAACATCTCCTATGGTGGCCTATCGAAAAACCGTGAAAACCTTGATGGTATTTCAATCGGTGCATTTGAAATGGCACAATTTTGTGCTGGTTATCACCGTGATAAAAACCCGTCGATTACAGTGCTTGAATTGCCATTTTTGGGTGTAAGCTCGCTGGAAGAAGAGCGCAAAATTTCGCAAGCTCTTTATAAACATCCTGCAGCTGTCAAAGATTTGGCACGTTGGAATGCGACATTGCTCATGCCATCTCCATTGCCGCAATATAACATTGTTGGTGTTGGCGATGCGCCGGCAACACTTGCAGATTTTGCAGGTTTAACGGTTCGTGCAACTGGCGGCATTGGCGCTGCAATGGCAGCTGTTGATGCGGTTCCAACATCAATGTCAGCGACAGAAGTTCGCCAGGCACTTGATAGTGGCGTTGTTAAAGCGGTGGCATTTGCACCTCACGCTCACATGTCATTTGGTACAGTTGAAGCTGGTAAATGGTGGACGACGAACCTTAATCCAGGCACAGTAAATTGCCCGGTTGTGGTTAATACCGATGCGCTTGCTTCACTTTCTGATGCGCATAAGGATGCTCTATTAGGATCCGTTGATGAGGCGCTAGATCATTATATTACCACTTATAACGGTAAAACAATGGACGCCTGGGGCCCTGTGCTTGAAGAAAAAGGTATTCAGCAAGTCACGTACACCGCTGATGAGCTAACTGCTTTCCGTGAAAAAGTTGCAGGACCTGCTGCTGCTGCTTGGGTGAGCGACAATGCTGCCAAAGGTCTACCGGCACAAGAGTTGCTAGACCTAGTCACCGGCATGGTTGGCAAGTAAGCAAGTATCGCTATAAAATCTATCCACCCATTCACAACGTTGAGTGGGTGGACACTTTTTGCCTTTTGTTTTCGTTGGGAGGGAACCAAAAATGGCAGGCTCATCTTCTGTTTTAACTGATGACACGTTGCTTAGTCGGCTCGATCGGGCGGTATATGCGCTTGAAGGTAAATTGGCTTTGCTCAGCGGCTTGGCCGTATTTTCGCTCATGATTTTGGCCGTGGTATCGGTTACGGGTCGTAATGCGATCAATCAACCTTTGCCGGGCTATGTTGATTGGATAGAGCAGGCTATGCCGCTCATTGCCTTTATGGGGGTGTCTTATACCCAGCGATTGGGCGGGCATATCCGCATGGATTTGTTTATCGGCATGCTAAACGGGCGCGCATTATGGGTGGTAGAGCTTCTCACAACATTTGTCATTCTTCTGGTTATGATCCTTTTGGTCTGGGGTTCATTCGCCCATTTTCAACGTAGTTTTGATTTTAGTGCGCCAATGTGGAGCAGGGATTCTTCCATGGATATTGCTATCCCGCTTTGGCCAGCCAAGCTTCTGGCACCCATTGCTTTTTCTGTTCTATGCGCAAGATTAGTCTTGCAATGCTGGGGGTATATACGCGCCATTGTCAACAATGAGCGCTCACCGATTGCTGTGCCCCTTATTGAGGATGCCGCAACACAAGCAGCCAATGAAGCGGCTACGGTTTCTGACTTTGACAATGAAGCTAAGACCTCGGGAGGAGTATCCTCATGACCTCAATTGAAATTGGTATAACGGTCAGTTTTATCATGCTGATCATGGTTGTTTTGGGTATGCGTGTGGCCTTTGCCGCCGCCCTTGCTGGCCTTGGTGGCTTAATCTGGATATTCTGGTCCAAGAAGGGGTATGATCCAAGCCAGTTTATGTGGGCGTTGACTGTATCTGCCAAAACGGCGGGGCAGGTGCCACATTCCAAAGTTGCCTCTCAAGCGTTATCTCTTATCCCGACATTTATCCTCATTGGTTATCTTGCTTATTATGCAGGCTTGACCAAAGCACTGTTTGATGCCGCCAAAAAATGGGTTGGCTGGCTCCCCGGTGGTTTAGGTGTTGCTACAGTGTTTGCCACTGCCGGATTTGCCGCAGTATCTGGCGCATCTGTCGCCACATCAGCGGTGTTTGCCCGTATTGCAATTCCTGAAATGTTGGCCGTTGGCTATGATAAAAAGTTTGCAGCTGGCGTCGTTGCGGCAGGTGGTACATTGGCATCCCTCATTCCGCCATCGGCCATATTGGTGATCTACGCCATTATTGTCGAGCAAGATGTGGGCCTATTGCTGCTGGCAGGCTTTTTGCCAGGTGCTGTGTCTGCTATTATTTATGGCGGACTTGTTGTGTGCCTCGCACTCACGTTTAAGAATTTTGGTCCTCCCGTTAGTGGTTTTACTTGGATGGAGCGATTTAAATCGCTTCCCGGAACCGCGCCAATTTTCATTGTGGTTCTGCTCATTATCTTATTTGTCTACAATCCCTTTGGTGGGGATGCATGGGGCACGCCAACGGAAGGTGGAGCTTTGGGTGCATTTGTCGTGTTCTGCATAGCCGTAGCAAAAGGCATGCGTTGGCCGCAGCTAAAAAATGCACTGCTGGAAACAGCAAAACTTTCCGTCATGATCTTTACCATCATTTGGGGTGTTCTCATCTATGTGCGCTTTCTAGGTTTTGCTGATTTACCCAGTGCGTTTTCCGACTGGATCACATCACTTGATCAAAGCCCGATATTGACGCTGATTTTCATTCTCTTGGCATATGCTGTTTTGGGCATGTTTATGGACGCCATTGGCATGTTGCTGCTCACACTACCTGTCGTTTATCCTGCTGTAATGGCGCTTAATGGCGGTGAGGGAGTATCTGCCGCTGATAGTGCATTTGGCATGAGTGGCATTATGTGTGCGGTCTGGTTCGGTATTTTGGTGGTTAAGATGGCCGAGCTTTGTCTGATCACGCCACCCATAGGGCTCAATTGTTTTGTGGTGGCGGGTGTGCGTGAAGATATCTCTGTGCAGGATGTTTTCAAAGGTGCGTCACCGTTTTTTGTAGCTGATGCGATTACGATTGCAGTACTGATTGCCTTCCCCGGAATTGTGCTGTTCTTGCCCAAACTGCTTGCTGGAGGTTAAAATCAGCGAATCGAAACAGTCGAGAGAGCGAAATGACCGATCAACTTCTTCTTGATGCTTTAAAATTATTGGCCGATGATGACTTCACAACTGGGCCTGTCTGGAACGCTTGTCATGACCTATGTCAGATGCATGAAGGAGAGGCGGATTATGATCTGGGTCATGCGTTGGTGCACTTGATCGAAGGTGATACCTCCAATGCAAGTTACTGGTATCAAAGAGCAGGGCAGGATCAAGTTCATCAAGATGTGAGAGCCGAATGGCAACGCATCGTCTCGTATTTAAGCTGATAAATGGGCGTTGATCGCCCATTTGCAATTCAGATAGCGATACCTTGATAAGCTAGGCGATGGCGCGGTTTATTGATGCCTTGTTGGATGTAATTGGTCGCCAAATCGGGATCAAGAACAATGCAAGAAAGCCAGCGTTATAAACCGCATTGAAGCCTGCACCTGATAATATAGATGCGGCGCTATCAGTTAGAAACCATGCAATTGTGCTGGCTAGTAAAATTGAACGAATAATCTCTGTTTCTTTGTGAAGAAGTCTGGTCGCTAACTGCCAGATCATGACACCCCAACCGATTGAAATTCCACCCATTATTGCCCAGATTAGGCGCGTTTCCAATTCGGGTGCAGCACTCACTGTGCCAAATGGCCAAATAGCAGCCTGTGCAAAGGGGCGCGATAGAAAATTAAGGCTTGGATGGGCACTTACCGTCGATAAAATGCCAAAACCTATGAGAACGCAGCTCGCAAATCTGAGCCATGAAGTTGCTTTTTCCAGTGTCATAATTGTTTTCCTTTCGTAAAATTTAACTGAGTTATTGTCATTGCCGGATCACAATTCAATTACCTTGGAGGTAAGTGATCTTTGGTGATATTTCAGTTATGGTTCGACAGGAATCGGAGGCAAATATGGCAGAGCAATTTGGGTTGATCTTAAAAGAATGGCGCGGCAAAAGGCGCATGAGTCAGTTAGATTTGGGACTAACGGCAAATGTATCAGCACGACATATTTCATTTCTGGAAACCGGGCGTTCCAAGCCAAGCAAATCTATGGTCATGATGCTATCTGATGTTTTGGATATGCCAAATGCAATACGCAATTCATTCCTCGGCACTGCTGGTTTTGCGCCTGCCTACCAAAATCGTGCGCTTGATAATGAAGATCTGGCCTATGTACGTGAGGCAGTGAATTGGACACTTGATCGGCATGATCCATATCCAGCATTTGCGCTTGATAGGCACTGGAACATTGTAAAGGCGAATAAGTCTGCGAATGTAATGCTATCCGGTGCGGGAGTTACCGAAGGTGACAGTCTGCTTGAAGCCTTGTTAGATAAAGAAGGTATCAGCAATGCACTCGAAAACTGGGAAGAGGTGATGCATAATTTTATCATCCGCTTGCGCACAGAAAGCAATCATTTAGGCGGAGATCCGGTGCTTGATAAGGCAATCGAGAGCATGGCTGCGCGATTAGGAAATGCACCGCTTATCAACGAAGGAAACGCCTCTGCCGTCATCTCCGCGCACTACCGTTTTGGTGAGACAACGCTTTCGCTTTTTTCAACTATTTCGTCTTTTGGCAGTGCTGAAGATATTGCGCTTTCTGAACTCAAGATTGAGATGATGTTTCCTTCAGACGAAGCGACGCGTCAGGCTTTTTTAGCTATGACAAGCACCTAATCCGCTCGCATAACTCACCAATGGACTGTTTTAACATTTCTCTAACCCCAAAATGATAATTTGAATGCGAATGGGGAGTATGTGTAGTGAAGTCTTTGCAAAAAATTGGCAGCTTGATAGCTGCCGATAAATTATTGGATTTGATACAGCAACCTGCTGTTTTGATGAATGATTCTGGCGCTATCATATATTGCAATCAGGCATTTGATGATTTATTCAAAGCTCAAATTCCTGATATTTTCAACCAGAATATCACCCAACTCATTGATCGTAAGGACAGCGAAGCGATCATCGAATATTTAGGCGGTACGGACGCGAATTCTGATCAAGAATTGAAAATTAATCTTGCGGAAAATAGCGGCCATACCAAACTTGTTGTCAAATATCTGACTACAGATGATGATGGCAGGAAGGTATTTGTAGGTCTTGGCAGTATGATCCAAAGCATCCCGAACTCAGAACTCATTAATGCTAAAGCAAACGAAAAACGATTGCAGATGGCACTGGAACATGAAAGCCGTCATGATGCGCTGACGGGCCTTGCCAATCGCCGCAAGCTTGTCGAGGATCAAGATGCAATTTTTGAATTTGCATCCCAAAGTGATGCGGCCCCGGCTTATGCGGTAATGAGAATTGATCTTGATCGCTTCAAGCGGGTAAATGACAATTATGGACACGCCGCAGGCGATGCGGTGCTTGTGCATGTCAGCGACATATTCACTAAAATCGTTGGTAGTAAGGGCAGTGTCGCGCGTATGGGCGGCGATGAATTTAGTATTTTGATAACGCGAGAGCGCCGTGAACGTGAAATTCTAAAAATTGCAGAACAAATCATGGAAGAGGTGGCTAAACCCTTCTCCTATAAAGGCACTGCGTTGCAATTCGGTGTCAGCATTGGTATAGCATCCAGTGCGTTTCAGGGGGCCGATCCGGCGCAAACACAGGCCAATGCCGAGCAGGCACTTTATGAAGCAAAAGAAAGCGGCCAGAATTGTATTCGTTTCTTTTCCGAACGCTTTATCGATGAAGAAGAATATTACGGCACATAACCGTTGCGCTGCGTAGGCATCATGGCTTCCTAAAAGTCTATGTGGTTATATTTTATCTTTTAAATCGCACCAGCTTTTAATAATCAAAGACAGCTCATCTTGTTTTTCAGCAAGGTCATCAAGGTCGGAAACTTTGAATGTGCGGGCCTCTTTGCCATCGCCTTGCAGGTTGGGGAAGTTACCTTCAATTTCTGCCCCTTTATGAAACAACAGCGACGCATGTTTCTTTGAATTAGGGTGAAATGAGGCGATGTTTCCCTTGTATGTGAATGTGGGTGCTTGCCATTTTATGCATTCTTCCACGCGTGGGTCAGCTTGCGTTATAATCTCTCGCATTGCAATGACGACAGGTTTCATTGGATTGTCATAGGCGTCAAGCCATTGATCTATTTCGGAATTTTTCATCACTCACCCCATGTCCAATGTTGTTACCAAGGAGGTGATTTTTCCATTACTCATTGTAAAGACATTTTTGCCACTGCCTTGGCCCCCCGGAATGGCTTTAGAAATGCAAGTCCAGCCAACCGTGATAACGTGGCCATCAATTTCCACCGAACTCAGGTTGATTACCGCATCGTTGAACTCATCATTGCGACTGTTGTCAAATGCTGAAATAATTGCATCGCGGCCCTTATGAGGTGCGCTGGCACCTGAAAATGGTTCAGTATATTCTGCATCTTCTGCAAACAAAGATTTTAGCAACTCCCAACCCGACGGACCTGCTTGCATTGCTAGAAAGAAATTTGTAATTTCGATTGGCATCTTATTCATGGGGTATCCTCGTTTAAATGTCTTTAGATCCGAACATATTGCAAGCCTTGTCCAGTGCGTTGTCTGATTTGAAAGACAATCCGCAAAAACCCGTCCCGGCATCTATTATTGAAGCGCTAGCACCAATTGCAAAACCGGGAATGAAACTCAAGTTGGATGTGGATGCCAGCCAAACTATAGGTGCGCCTTTGGTGGTCATTGACCAAGCAGGCCAGCAGGCTGATGAAAGCCAACTATTTGCCAGCCTGACAAAGCGCCAAAAACAGGTCGCAGAGCTGATAATTGATGGACGTTCAAACCCTGAAATAGCAGATAGTCTTGGCATTTCGCTCGCCACCGTTAAAGATCATGTCCACGCCATATTATCGCGTCTTGAGTTGAAATCCCGCGTGGCCCTTATCAAGGCTGCGCATCATTCAACTAAAGCTTAAGTTAGCGACAAGAAACCCGCAATCCATCCATAGATGGATATTGGGCAATTAAAACGAAGAATCTGCCTGAACGAGGCTCTGCTCTTGTGCGAGTGGGCTCAAACTGGTGGATCTATCAGCTCGGCGAATTCAAGCGCTTGCTTGTATCTTCTTTAAAGTTTGGGTCAGTACTGCGTTTGATAAATGTGGCGCGCCATGATTGAGATAATGCATCTGTCTTGGCCAATTCTGCGGCAAGCGCTGGTTCCATTTTGGGGTTAAAACGCTCTTTGATAAGGCGGGAGAGCGGCCAGTCGGAATAGGGACGCTCTATGAGCAAAATATCATCACCCACCGAGATGTTGCCAGTTTTAATAATGCGATAATACCAACCTGTACGCCCGGTTTTTTGAAATTTCGGTGCCATTGCAGGCTCATTTATATGGGCATTTAACTTCCAACATGGCTGGCGACCCTGGCAGATTTGCACCCGAGCATCGCCTATCTGTAAAATATCACCAAGGTGTAAATTTTCTTCTGTCACACCAGTTGATGAGATGTTCTCACCAAAGCAACCCGATGTAAATATATCGGCTTTTTCTGGAAATTCGCGCTTCCAATATTCCCTATGCTCAGATGCATAATGATGGATTGCTTTTTCTAAACCGCCGTGAACCTTTTTGTCCGCTTGATCATCATCCAAAAAACCATTGAAATCCATTTCAAGTGGTCCCGAAGTGGGTTTTTTGCCAATTGCTGATGGTGCTTTACCTTCCCACCTGTCTTCAACCTGACCAATATAAAGTCCGATGACTCTACCCATAACTTTACCCATGTTTCTATCGGGGTTTTTGTCGTTCATTATGTAATATCCATCCGTTGGGTCGCCCGATAGAAATCGAATAAAATTTGGCTTGGGTCAACTCTTAATCTAATGAATCAGCACCGGTTTGTTCCGGTGCTGGTTATGGTTAGTCGATTTTACCAGGTAAGGATAAATCCCCCGAAGCGACTTCAAACACGGCACTTACACACAGCAGCGGCGCATGAGCGTTGGCATTTACGCGCAGTGCTGATGTTACACCATCAAAAGAAGCGCCGACCAAGGTGGCAGATTTTTCAAACGGAACAAGAATTTCAATTGATGTTTGCGTAAAACTTGGGTGCCAGCCAGGGCTATCAATAAACAATGGCAATTCCGGCCAAGTTTTAGGCAGATCAAACACTTCACCCTTTTTGATGTCGCGCACTTTCAGGCCTGTTGGCCCGCATTCATCAGTTTTATTCAGCACCACCCAATGGCTGTGCCAAATACGTCCATCATTGGCAGCATCACCATCGCCATCTTCATCAAAAAGAGGGGTGTCATCAAAGTCTGGATGGGATGTGGCCGCAAAAGCGAGTATCCCTGTATCGGGGCTAAAACCTACCAGCGAGGGATCAAAATTGGTTGGCCAAACGTAGGAATAAACGTCTGATCCGGCGAGTTTTCCAATGGCTTTTGGTTGTTTTTCGCCAGCCGCGCCTGCGACCTCCATTCTGAATTTGAGGGCGTTATCTTCTTTTGTGATGGAAGCTTTTTGAATATCAAAGCTTGGGTTATCTGGCATTGTGTCGACGCTCATCACATCAGTGGCATGAGCACCGGGTGCTGAGAATGATATGATCGCCACTGCTAATTTTAACAAATTCGAATAGGTCATTATAAACTCCTTCATTGGTATCGACTCGATACAATAATTAGACGCATCTTGATTCTTAGTCAATATTAATGTATCGAGTCGATACGAAGGGCACGAAATGAATAAGAATGAGGCAAGGTTATCAACGCTTATAGAGCGTATCAGTCGCTTGGGTCGCGGCCTTGAACAAGCAACCGATCTCCATCCGGCTCAGTGGGCTGCGTTGAGATATTTGGGTCAGGCTAATCAGTTTTCGCGATCTCCAAAAGCGTTGACCCAATATATGGGCTCGACCAAAGGAACGGTGTCACAGACAATTATTGCGCTCGAAAAGAAGGGGCTGTTGAAGAAAACTGAAAGTTCCACAGATGCGCGGTCAACAAATATCGAGCTGACCGAAACAGGGGAGAAGGTTTTAGAAACCGATCCATTGTTGACATTAGAGCGAAAACTAAACGCGGGTGATAAATCCAATGAGCAATTAACTGCAGAGCTGGAAAGCATGTTGTATCACTTAATTTCTGAAAATGGTGGGCGCATGTTTGGTCAATGCAATACGTGCAAATATTTCAGGAAAAATTACAACTCGACAAACGTTTCTCCTCATCAATGCGGCTTGCTTGATGTTGCACTATCCACAATTGACAGTGAAGAAATTTGTGTTGAGCATGAGTTGAGCTGAAACTAGGTTCTGCGCAACATGGCCGTGAGCGCTTCTCCTAAAATAAACGCACCAGCACCGCCGATAAATGTTGCTGCAAAGCGGTTAAGACGCCTGAGTGATTTTGGTTGCGAGAGCGCAGCGCGGGCTTTAGCTGCCAAAATAGCGTATGGTGACAGTGCTGCAAATATCACGAAAATGGTAAGAAACGTCAGCAATGCCCAATTGGAAAATGTCACTGCGCCAAGATCAAGAACAGTGGGCAAAAGTGCCATATAAAATATGATCGCCTTTGGATTGCTGATTGTAACTGCATAACCTGTCAATAGTGCTGAATACCATGATTGGCTATGCCGTCTTTCAAGCTTGCTTACTTCTACATCACTGGTCCAGAATGTGTAGGCGAGATAAAGCAGATAACAACCACCTAATATCTTCAGGATAATTAACGCCCCTGCAAAACTTTGTGCCAATGCTGCAAGGCCAACGACAGCGATTGTCAGATATGTTACATCTCCAAGGGCAATGCCAGTGAGAAAAAAGGCAGATGATTTGAGCCGTCCACCAAGGGAATGGCCAATGAGAGCCGCGATGCCGGGGCCGGGGATAATGGCGGCAATGCCGAGTGCCAATGTGTAGGCAATAAAGGGTGCAAATGTATCCATGAAGATATCAATATCAGTTCTGTATATTTTGCCAACAAAAATAAATGGGGTTAACACTGAAATTCATATTGTTTCCATATTGCCTTCATAAATGAAATGATAAATGGATATGTAACATTTGAATATGGAGTCCGTCATGAGATTGTATTGGTCAGTTTTAGCATTTTTATCGATGTGCGTTCCGGCTTTTGCCGATGGTGGTGCACAAGGTGGTTTTAGTGCGGGAATATCGCACCCGGTTCTCGGGTTGGATCATTTGCTGGCCATGGTCTCTGTCGGGGTGATATCATCACAAATGGCTGATCTCGGCAATAAGAAAGCCATATGGACCGTGCCAACGTTATTTGTGATTGTCATGGCTATTGGCGGGCTGATGGGCATGGCAAATTTCGGCATTATAGCGGTTGAAATTGGGATAGCGCTGTCTGTTATCATTCTTGGGTTAGCTATTGCAGGTGGTGCAAAAATCAACGAATGGATCATCTATGCTTTCGTATCCCTGTTTGCAATATTCCACGGTTATGCACACGGCCACGAAATTCCTGAGCTTGCCTCATCATGGCAATATATCGCTGGCTTTATGCTTGGCACAGCTGGCTTACATATTCTTGGTGTTCTAATAGGTTACTTCGCAAATAGAATTGCCGACGGTATTGCTACACTTCGCTATACTGGGGCTGCCGTGAGCGGTATCGGCTTCCACATTCTATGGGGATTGGCAGGGTATTGATAACAAGCAATCGCGCGCAACTATTCAAAGCTTCTCGAAGTTAATTCCCAGCGTAATTGCACCGATGGTTTTGCCTGTTTTTGGGTCTGCAATTGACAGGCTCGCTTGCGATTGAAAAGTAAGTGTTGATTCATCAATTTTGATATCTTCGATAAATATCGTATTTGGGCCTTTCGGAAATGTATTTAACCATTTAGCTTCATCGCCTTGCCAATAATCGCTCGTAACCGCGCTTTGCCCTACATTGAGACCTTTGGCGTCCATGACGAAAATTTCTAGTAGGAATTCATCGGATTCATTTTGCTTTTGAGTTAAGAATTTTGAGAGATCGTTGTTCAAAATTTTATCGATAAACGGACGGTTTTCGCTTTGGACTTCTGCGTGCCATTTTTCATCCTGAGCAATAATCTCTGCTTCGCTTAACTGGGAAGTCTGCCTGTTTTGTCTATTAATTGAATTGATAATGATGGGGTCTGAAAGCCACGGTTTTACATTGTTTGTGATGTAGGTGCGTATGGGCGTTGCATATTCTTCATCTATAGGGTTCTGGGCATGAGCAAACATCGATGAAAAACTTGTTAGTCCCGCTAGTAAAGCAGCGGTTAAGAAAATGCGATACTTCATTATCTTCTCTTTTCCTGAATGAATGACAACAAAACTTATCTATGGCTGAATTGATTATTTTGCCCCGCTTTTTGAACATACATTTGGATATCACCCTAAGATATCTTTTATTAATTTTTTATTGCCGCAATGGGTGGAGGTTAAAGTGGCGCAATATTACATCCACTTTGAAATCTAAATTTACAAAATTTACAGTTTTACATTTCGCCTTTTACAAATCTCACAAATTGACTCGAATTTACACGTCAATATTCAAATTTGTGATGCATTTTGCACTGCAGCACGGCATTAAGGGTTACGAACTTGATTAATTCTTCGGTTTTCGCAGAAATATCTCAGGCGAACCGAATAATAGAGCAAGTAGTAAAAATTGTAAAACTATGATGGAGTCATGATTATGACAAACTATTCACAACAGATCTCAGCGGCTAAATCCTTGATTGGCGAAAATGGCAACCCTTGGGCAGCAATTGAGGCGGAATCAGTGGCTCGCATGCGTTTGCAAAACCGTTTCAAAACCGGTTTGGACATCGCTCAGTACACTGCAGATATCATGCGCCGCGATATGGATGCGTATGATGCCGACCCCGCAAACTACACGCAAAGCCTTGGTTGCTGGCACGGTTTCATCGGTCAGCAGAAGATGATTTCTATCAAGAAGCATTTTGAAACAACTAAAGGTCGTTACTTATATCTTTCCGGTTGGATGGTTGCAGCGCTTCGTTCAGAATTCGGTCCCCTGCCGGATCAATCAATGCATGAAAAAACTTCCGTTCCTGCATTGATCGAAGAGCTTTACACATTCTTGCGTCAGGCAGATGCGCGTGAGCTTGGCGGCTTGTTTCGTGATCTCGATGCTGCACGCGAAGCTGGTGATGCTGGCAAAGAGCAGGAAGCGCTGAAGGCAATCGATAATCACGAAACACATGTTGTTCCGGTTATTGCAGATATAGATGCAGGCTTTGGTAATGCCGAAGCAACATATCTGCTTGCAAAGAAAATGATCGAAGCGGGTGCATGTGCATTGCAGATCGAAAACCAGGTGTCTGATGAAAAACAGTGTGGCCACCAAGACGGTAAAGTTACAGTTCCACACGAAGATTTCTTGGCAAAAGTTCGCGCTTGTCGTTATGCATTCTTAGAAATGGGTATCGATAATGGTATTATCGTTACGCGTACGGACAGCTTGGGTGCTGGTCTGACAAAACAAATCGCGGTTTCTAAAGAGCCGGGTGATTTGGGTGATCAGTATAACTCATTCCTTGACTGCGAAGAGATCACGGCTGACAACATGCAAAATGGCGATGTTATCTTGAACCGTGATGGCAAAATGATGCGTCCTAAGCGTCTGCCGTCAAACTTGTTCCAGTTTAAATCTGGCACTGGTGAAGATCGTTGTGTTCTTGACTCAATCACGTCCTTGCAAAACGGCGCTGATCTTCTTTGGATCGAAACAGAGAAGCCGCATATCGGTCAGATCGGCGGTATGGTGAACCGTATTCGCGAGACAATTCCGAATGCGAAACTGGTTTATAACAATTCACCATCATTCAATTGGACGCTGAACTTCCGTCAGCAGGTATTTGATGCATGGTTGGATGAGGGTAAAGATGTAACTTTATATGACCGCGCAAAACTCATGAGCGCACAGTATGATGAAACTGAACTTGGTATTGAAGCTGATAATCGTATCCGCACATTCCAGGAAGATTCGTCTCGTGAAGCAGGTATCTTCCACCACCTCATCACATTGCCGACATATCACACAGCTGCATTATCGACTGATAATCTGGCAAAAGAATACTTCGGTGATCAAGGCATGCTTGGCTACGTTGCTGGCGTTCAACGCAAGGAAATCCGTCAAGGTATTGCTTGTGTTAAGCACCAAAATATGGCTGGTTCAGACCTTGGTGATGATCACAAGGAATATTTTGCTGGAGAAGCTGCGCTGAAGGCTTCTGGCAAAGACAACACGATGAACCAGTTCGTAGACGCTGCTGAGTAGTCGCTGAAAGCATATATGTCCTTATTCTGGAAGGTAAGGGTATAAAAGAACCCCACGGGAGCAATCTCGTGGGGTTTACATTGATGAGGGATAATGTTGACTGCATCCGCCCAAATGTAATCATTCTTGCAGATGGGAAAGTACGCTTTCGACGGCATCAAGCCCCTGACTGAATTGCATACGCTGAGTTGGTGCGCCCAAGCATAACCTGATTTCTGGCTTTTTCGTTTTGGCCATGCTGGATATTGCGAACTGTTGCATGGATGAAACCTTTACGCCTTTTGCCATCAAAGATGCGACGATCTGATCGTCTGGTATTTTGCTAATAGCTGAAATACACGCGTGAAGGCTACCAGAAACAGTTCTGATTTGCAGAGGCATTTCCGCCAATTTTTCGTGTCGCCAAGCTACCTCGATGCGCTTTTGGCGGACAATATCATCAAACATGCCTGATTGGATGATTTCAGCAGCCGTATCAATCATCAAAGGTGTTGCCATCCAGTTTGTAGTTCTCACAAGTTGCGCCATAGCGCTGCCCTTGTGTTCGGGACAAGCGAGATAACAGATACGTAAGCCCGGTGCCCAGCTTTTGGAGAATGTTCGGATATGGAAGGTGCGCTCAGGTGCTAGCGCATAAAGTGGCAGGCCTGCGGGGTCGGACAAAAACCCATAGGCGTCATCTTCGATCACTGTGATGTCGAATTTCCGTGCAATGCGCGCTATTTGGTGTCGTCTTACATCGGATTGTATCGTCGAGCTTGGGTTTTGGAAATTGGGCATCGTGTACAGCGCAGCGACCCGGTGAGTTTCGCAGATTTCTTCCAAGTGCTCCGCATCAAGGCCATCTTCATCGAGCCTAACCGGGATCAATTCGAGCCGCAGCTGCTTTGCTGCCAGCTGAAGTCCCGGATAGCTTAACTCTTCAATAGCAACAGCATCACCGGGTCGACAACTTGCCATCAGGGACATGAATATCCCATGTTGCCCACCGCTACATATAACGGTGTCCTCTGGACTAACTGAGAAAGATCGCGAAAGGAACTGTGATGCAAAATAGCGGTCAGAATTTGTGCCGTGATTTTCACGGTAGAATAGGTAATCTGTTTGCTTTTTTAAAACTGTTGAAACAGCCTGAGCAAAAAGGTCAACTTGTGTGGGTAGTATCATATAGTTTCGGCTGAAATCGATGACTTCGTTAGGCAATTCCTGAATAGCGAAATCTGTGTAGTCGTGTTCAACCGGATGTCGTACAAATGTGCCACGTCCAATTTCACCGCGGGTCAAGCCAATTGCTGTCAGTTCGTCATAAACTCGGCTCGCAGTGCCAAGCGATATGCCTTTCTGATAGGCGAGGGTCCGAAGGGGCAAGAGTTTCTCTCCAGCTTTAAGCTTGCCGTTAGAGATATCGTTTGTGATCTCTAAAACAATTTGACGAAACTTGGATGGCATTAAATTGTCCTATGTACATTGTTTTAATTGTTCTAGAAAATTCAGTATTGTATCAATTTATCGAAACCCGATTAAGGAGACAATGACCGTGCCGAACATTTCCGATATAAAAGAGGCTCAGGAGGCTATCCGGCCTTATGCAGTCCGTACACCACTTCTGGAATCTCCTCTGATTAATGATCGATTGAACGGCCGTTTGCTGGTCAAGGCCGAGTGTCTTCAGACTACGGGATCATTTAAACTGCGCGGTGCTTTAAACCGCATCAGCCGATTTACAGATGATGAGAAGGCACGGGGCCTTGTTGCATATTCATCTGGTAATCATGCGCAAGGGGTTGCATATGCGGCGCGTGCGTTAGGAACAACAGCGGTTATTGTGATGCCCAAAGATGCTCCCGCAACTAAAGTTGCCAAGACCAAAGCATATGGTGGCGAGGTAGTGTTCTATGATAGATACACAGAAGATCGTGTTGCCGTTGGGGAAAAAATCAGCAAAGAGCGTGGCCTAATTCTAGTTCCACCTTTTGATGATCCATATGTGATTTCGGGACAAGGAACGCTTGGGCTTGAGGTGGCTGAACAAGCGGCTGAAATGAACGCACAAATAGATACGTTTTTGGTATGTTGTTCAGGGGGGCGGGCTGACATCAGGATGCGTACTTGCGCTAGAGGCTCAATCTCCCTCGACCAAGGTCTATGGTGTAGAGCCTGAAAATTTTGATGACACTCGTCGATCACTTGAAGCGGGAAAATTAGTTTCAAATGACCCGGATGCAAGATCAATTTGTGATGCCATGCTGGTTGAAAAACCTGGCCAGCTTACATTCCCGATCTTGCAAAAACTGTTGTCCGGTGTGCTGGTTGTCAGTGACCAAGAGGCAATGAATGCGGTGGCTGTTGCACATGAAGAATTGAAAATCACCGTTGAGCCCGGAGGGGCCGTTGCACTTGCCGCCGCTTTAAGTGGAAAGATTGATCTATGTGGCAAAACTGTTGCGGCGGTCTGCACGGGCGGCAACGTGGATACAGATGTGTTCATGCAGTCCCTTAGAACAGCGTGAAGTTCTTTAATGGAGAAAACTCATGGAGGTGCATTATTAAGTTATTCGTATGTATTCGTTATACTCGTCATGAATGATGGAAAACTAACATGTTATAGTAAATTTTAAGCGTCCGGAATTCTTTAAGAGGACGGTCAATTAGTTTGTGTAAAATTCAAGATTTCGCGATAATGCAATTAAAAACTGAAACAGGTTATGATTGGGGCCTTGAGTTGGCATACGTGTTCCTTATCTTTGCGGATCAGGACGAAGTTTTTTGGAACCTAGAAAATTTATGCCATGCTATTGAGATAGAACCGTAAAACTTGGGGTAGTTTACGAATTAGTGCGAAATGACACCATAAGGATTTTGTCGAACTAAATTGAAGAACCGTTTGTGGTATTTTCAATAAGATATGAGTAGAGACACACATTTCTTGCCCCAGAGAGCCATTTTACTCTATTCCACAAACCTGCGTTTGAGAAACAGCCAAGGTCGGCTCTGAGCCCTTCTTGGACATTAGCTACGACTGACAAACGTCTGCTCTTGACCATTAAACAGCCCTTGAAATCCAATTCAATATGGTCTGCCGTGTGCCACAAGCGGAAATCAATAACACTCATTTAATTGACCGCTACAGTTATACTGACCGCCTCTAGCTTTGCACTCGTAATTGCGGATTATTTCGGCATTTCGATATTCAAGATCGCTAAGGCGGACATCGCCAGATTTTTTTGAATACCATCCATTTGGGTTTGCCTCGGTTTTTGCCCAGCTATCGAAATGTTTTTGCAAACACATGGAGCTGACCTTAACAAATGGTCGTCCCTTGCGGGCAAAAAGTTCATTTCTGGCGACATATAGCTCCCATCCTGAGAGAGTTTCCAAGATTCTTTCACTGATAACTTTTGTTTCTGAGTTAGGGATCACAAAACCTGTTTCCGATACGCGCAACTGCGTGGGCGGTATTTGATCGAGATAGGTAATCTTGCTGCCGTTATTTGTCAGAAAGGCTATTGCAGTCACAACAATGAGAACTCCCGCCAATCCTACGAGAATCCATTTGAGTGATTTGGAATTTATGGTCAAATTCGTTTTGGTTTCAGTTTCAACCGATAAGCCAACATCAGTTTCAATGAACTTAAAGATCTGTTTCAGATCGTCGTCTGAAAGTTTTAGTGCCAGCGCCACAAGTTTGAATTGCTGGTCATCGATACTGCGAGGTGTAGACTTGTTATTGCGCCAGTTGTTGATCGTTCGGCGTTGGACATTTACGCGTGGGAAAAGCTGTTCTTGAACTTGCATGGCACGGCGAGCCAGTTGTTCATCAGACCTAAATCCTCGTTCCCGCATGATGGCTGTAAAATATTCTCCAAAGGAACCGTAACTTTTATGTGAAGACATCGAGAAGCAGACTAATTTAACTAGTTGATATTTATATCTAATAATTGGAAACTTCCGGAAAGGAGTTCCGATTTCCAATTTATAGCGGCCTAAAGTATTTCTCAATGCATTTTTTCTTGTTACTTTCCCGTCACTTAATCAAATTAACGTGACAAAGTTGCATAAACTGCAACCACAGTATTTTAAAAGCGGCGAATATAAATGGATAATATTTTAAAGACTTCGATTATCTCGGGCATGGCATTCATGTCGTCACTAGGTTTGGCAATATCTCAGCAGGCAAGTCAGACGGCTGAAAATAGCGAAGTGATGTTCGTACTGGACGGCTCGAACTCCATGTGGGGCCAGATCAACGGAACAGCAAAAATATCCATTGCCAAAGACGTTATGACGGATTTAATCGCAAATCTGGACCCTAATATTAACATGGGGTTGATGGCCTACGGTCACCGTCGGAAAAACGATTGTAAAGATATTGAAGTCTTGGCTTTGCCCGGTCCTATCGATCGGCAACAGATGATTAAGCATGTTCAAAATATTACCCCGCGCGGTAAAACACCGCTAACACAAGCATTGTTTCTAGGTGCGTTTAGCCTCGAATACTTTACCGGAAAATCATCCGTCGTGTTGGTGAGCGATGGATTGGAAACCTGTAACGCCGATCCATGTGCGCAAGCTCGCTCGCTGGAGATCGTAAATCCTGGTTTTGATGTTCATGTCGTTGGTTTTGATGTGACGAGCGAAGAATCTAGAAGCCTGCAATGCATCGCTGATGAGACAGGTGGAAAGTTTTTCCGCGCAAATAATGCAAATGAGTTGAAAGATGCTTTGGCGCAAACACTGGCTGCTGCCGTACAAGGTAATAATAGCGTCTCAAGCTCAGCCGATGCAGACGGGCAGGGTTCAGACGGCAGCGACACCCCAACCGAAGCTCTTGGCGAGAACTACTTATACGCAAAGCTTTGTGAAACATGTGAAAGGCTTGATCCATTAAGGGTCAACTGGAACGTCCACAAAGACGGAAAACCGCATTATCAGGGCGTCGGCTCGGCCTATTCCCAAGAGCCACTATTCAGCCAAGGCACATATCAAGTTGGAGCGCGCCTCGGTACTTCTGTCGTTACTGCCTCAGGCGAAGTTGAATTTGGTGAAGATGGCGAGCAAATCGGCGAGTTAAACCTCAATGCCGGCAATGCCAGAATTTTTGCTTACGCCACTGATGACAAGACCATTCCACAAGGCGCTTTCTTCAGATTTTTCCCAATCATCAACGGGAAAGTTCAGGATCAACTCACAGAGGCGAGCGGGAACGATCAAGAAACGTGGTTGCCTGCTGGGAAGTATAAAATCACAGCTCAAATTAATCAGATTGAGGAATCCGCTGAAATTGAAATCATCGCCGGGCAGGAAACTATTAATGAATTTGACCTTCGTCTTGGATATATCCGACCTGATGTGGTGCTATTCGAAGGTGGAAAAATCAACCGTGGAGTGTTTTATCAGTTATTTGATGCAGAAACTGGAACAGAAAAGGCGATAGCCACTGGCGTGCATAATGAGCCAATGCCCGCAAAGCCGGGCAAATATAATCTGCTTGTCAGCTACAATTCACCGAATTTTATTGGAAGAGCAGATATCAAATTTCCGGTCGAAATTAAAGCGGGTGAAACCATCAACGGACCATATGTCCTGAATGTTGGTCGCTTTGAATACAATATCAGTTCCAAATCAGGATTGCCAATCGGTGGTGTTTGGCTTCAGAAAGTCAGTGAAGACGGAAAAAGTACGAGTGAATTCGACTTCAGAAGTAATGCCAAATACCCCGGTGTAGCGCCCGAAGGCACATATAGATTCAGGGTTCGCGTTGGTGATAATTTCCCGGTTACCGGACCATTTGAAATCGTCGCGGGCGAAGTTCGCGAACTCAATATCGAATTCCCATAAGGAGAAATGAACATGAAAAAGCTAACTAAAACTATTCTCGGGTCGGCTCTCCTGGTAGGGAGCATCGCAATAAGCAACGCACAAGTATTGGACATTGACGTGATGGAGCGTGCCGATGATGGATTGGACACATGTGCTTATGGTCAGGTTGCTGGCCTCAAAGAAAATGGCGATGGATTCCTTTCAGTGCGCAGAGGTCCTGCAGTGTCACATGAGTCTTTTGACCAACTCAAGAACAACGACAAGGTCTGGCTTTTTGAAGAAAAAGATGGGTGGTACGGTATTGTTTACGGTGTTGATGACCACAACTGCAGCCCAATAGATAAGGATCGTCCTGTAGATACGATTGGGAAAAAAGGCTGGGTTTATGGCAAATGGATTGAACCGCTTGCAGGATAGGAAAATAAAAATGAACAGATTTTTAACGACTGCTGCAATCTCGGGCTTGGCGCTCGTGTCTTCTCTCGGTATGGCGTCATCGCAGCAAGCAGAAGATCCGGATGAGAAAAATAAAGTTATGTTTGTGCTCGATGGCTCAAACTCTATGTGGGGTCAAATCGACGGTACTGCCAAGATATCTATCGCCAAAGATGTAATGACGGATTTAATCGCCAATCTGGACCCAACTATGGAAATGGGCCTGATGGCCTATGGCCACCGGAAGAAAAACGAATGTGGTGATATTGAAGTGCTGGCTCTCCCCGGGCCCGTCGACAGGGGGCAAATGATCGAACATGTTCAAAACATCTCGCCGCGCGGCAAAACACCCATTTCAGGTGCACTAACTATCGCAGCACTAAGCGTTAATTCTTTTTCCGGCAAGTCATCTGTTGTGCTGGTTAGTGATGGGTTGGAAACTTGTGAAGCAGACCCATGCGCAACAGCGCGTAATCTGGGCATTATAAATCCCGGGTTTGACGTGCATGTCGTTGGTTTTGATGTGACACGCGAAGAATCTGAAAGCCTGCAATGCATCGCCGATGCAACAGGAGGAAAGTTTTTCCGCGCCAATAATGCGAATGAGCTGAAAGATGCGTTGACACAAACAGTGGCAGCGGTTGGCGGCAGCAACGAACCTCAAGCACCTGCAACAGAAACTGCGGAAGCAACTAAGCCTAAAGCTGGCACATTTTTATATACAAAGCTTTGCGATACTTGTAAGCGCCAAAAACCGCTCGATGCGAATTGGAATGTATTCAAAGATGGTAAACCGCATTATGCCGGATTAGGCGTTGTCTATGCAAATGATGCTGATTTTACACCCGGAAAATACGTGATTGCAGTTCGATATCTGTCATCCAACCTCACAGCCAGAGGCGAGGTTGAAATTGGAGAGGATGGACAACAAATCGGAGCGATAAATCTTAATGGCGGCAACGCGGTTCTCAATGCTTTTGCGACTGATGATAAAAATATTTCTGCGAGCCCAATACTGTATGAATTTTTCCCAATAGTAGACGGAAAAGTCGGTGAAAGTTTTGATGTGAATGCTTTCAGTAATGATAGCACTTGGCTTCCTGCTGGCAAATATAAAGTTACCGCCGAACACCAAGGTGTCGAGGCAGAAACTGAAATTGATATCATTGCCGGACAACAAACCGATTACATATTTGATATGCGTGTTGGTTACATTCAGCCGCAATTTGTATTATCCGCTGGAGAAAAGCCTATTCGCCCCGCAAGCTCTGCTTATAGTTTGATCGACGTTAAAACCAACAAGCAAGTTGTATCAAGCTCTTTAGCTTTTAATGAAAGGAAGGCAGTTAAACCTGGTGAGTATATTTTACGCACAAGGTATTTTGCGCCATTAGGAGAAGTCTCAGGCGAATTCCCCGTCACCATTAAAACAGGTGAAATACTCGATCGTGATTTTGTTTTGAATGCGGGAAGATTTAATTACGAAATCAAGACACCCAATGCCAATAATAAATTCTTTGTCATGACTTTACATCCAGTTGATGAAAATGGGAAAAGTCTTAAAAAGTTGGGTGGTAACATTAATCGGAAACATAGCGGTGTAGCGCCGTCTGGCAAATACCGATTTGAAATGTATTTGGGTGGAACCACACACTATTCAGACCCGTTTGAAATTATCGCGGGTCAAACCCAAACAATTAACGTGACAATTCCATGATTAAGAAAATGAAATACGTTTATTATATCGCTATCGTCACAGCTTTATTCATTCCCCAATTTGTGGCGAACGCACAGGACCTACCGGGCTTGGTTTGGTCAGATCGCGTCTCAAAAGAAACGGCAGACGGCGACATCAAAGAGACAGCACCATATGTCGAAATCGGCACGATCCGCCTTAGCCGCTTTTCGCAAATGCAGTCTTTGACCTTGCAAGATACTATGACAGTCGGCAGTGACGACGAGGTGGAAACGCTATTTGTTTTCCGCGCTTGGCAGGGCGGCGCAAGCCAAGGTGAGCAATTGATACTCGTCACAGCGTCTCCAAATGGCGTTGATGTGATTGGCCCATTTGCCCAAGACTTTGAAACCGTAACCATCACACCCGCAACCGCTGATTTCGGCCCAATCTTTGAACTTTATGGGGCAGATGTAGATAAGCCAATTGCACGTCTAGAGTATTTTGACGGTCAGCTAATCGAGATAAATTGATATGCCTTTTAAAAACAAATTACTAATCACGACAGCATGTGTGTTTATTTCGCTATCCGCCGCGTCAGCTCAGCAAAATATTTCGCCTGCTGAGGCTGAGAAACTAGTTGTTCGGTCAGAGGTAAATTTAAAAACCAATATAGCAACGGTTCAACGTTTAGAGAGCAATCCGCCTTCTTCATTTGAGCCGGCAAAGACATTTTCAGCGCAAACACCCGACGGCAAAAATTACATCAAAAAACTAACCGAAGCACGTATTGCAGCTGCCGCGAGTGAGAAGCGACTTCGTTATGGGCTGTCACAACAATACGTAAACAAAAATAAAAATGGTGCGCCGGACAATGCGCGGTTCACCGCTGAAGAAGAATATAAATCTGAGAGAACAAAAATACAAAGCGAACTTGCTCGTGAAATTAAGCTTGGCAATAGAGAACAAGCTGAAAAACAAGCGAAAGCTGCTTTTCTTGCTGCTCAGGCTAGACGACGTGCGAAACTAAATGCTGCAAACGACGCGGACGGCGTTGAAGGCGATGACCTATTTACCGTTCGACAATTGTCGCAAAAAGCTGTTGCCCCTTTGCGAGAAAAACAATGGTTCGACTTTGAAGACAAACCCGCATCCCGAGGTTCGCAGATTAGTCAGCGTAGCCAAGAATATGCCGCCGCTGCGAACGTCGTCGAGAAATTAGAACGGCAAGAGGCCTACCGAACGGCCCTTGATAAAGCTGAAAATGGCAATTTTCCCACACTGCATGGAATAGAACGTGTGGTAATCGAACGAGAAATCAAGAAAGGTATGCAGGACCGTTTTAAAGCCGCGACACCGGGCGATAATGAATATGATCCGCTCTCCTGGTTTAAGTCCACATCTGAAAGTCATCCAAACAATTTTGCCTATCGAGAAGTCAGGCAAAATATAGCATCGGACCCCGAGCTAAAAGCGCTAGACCATTTGAGCCCGACACAGAAGCTAAAACCGTCAAGCTACTTTGCCGCTGCATCCAAGGCATTGGTTGATGAGCGAGCATCTGTTGATAAATGGATGCAAAAGAAAATTGCTGAAGAATATGTCACTACTGGAGTGAGCGCCCTTGACCAATGGCAAGCCAAGATAAGAACAGGCCTTGGCACGGCAGCACAACTTTACGGTTTAGCAGGCGATAAGTCGATGGATGTTCTACGCAAGAATCACAATGAATTTAGGGCTCTCAACGCAACGGCGCAGGAAGCCATGCTAGCAGCGAGCGAAGTCGCCCGTAAAAAACTACCCATTTCGTCACTCTCAAAAGAACATTATAATTTATTGAAAAATGCCGGCTTCATTGAAACCGGAAAAGCTGGCGATAAATTTGTTATATCAACAAAAAACAAGAAGCTCGGGAAACTGTATGGCTCGCGCAATGCTGATACGCAGTCCAATTTCATTTTGGACGCGCTTGATACAGTCAGCGGCGAAGCAGCAATTAAAATAGCAGTGTCTCAAGGTGCATCGGCACTAGCGGCAACACAAGCAACCGGCACGGTGACGGGCCTGATTGCAGACGTTGCGGTGGATACTGTGCTCGATGCCAGTTACGAGCTGGCGTCTGGCAAAAAGATAGATTTCAAACGTCTTGTGCGTGACAAAGCCGTTCAACAATTATCTTCCGGCCTTGTGGGGCAAGCAGGGAATAAATGGGGTGAGGTTTTTGCGTCCCGTCAGGCGCAAAGTAGTACGAGAAAATTACTAACCGGTCTAATGGGTGAAGGCGCAGAAGGGCTGATTGAAGAAACCATTATTGCGACATCTGAAGGGCGAGATATCTCGCCCGAGCAAATTGCACAAAGTCTGGTTCAAAACGCTTTCCAAAAAGCACTATCCAGTAGTCCCGATAGCTATCGGTTTATTGAGAAACAAATCAAGGATTCTTTCGGGCCAGATCAGATCATAGCTCGAAATGATGTTTTGAAAGCATTAAAGGCGGTTGAAGATAGACGTGTCAGAGTGAACGAGGAACAGCGTGTGGCGATTGACGAACGTTTCGCGAAAGCGCTCGGTAATGATGGTATTAAAGACGTTGTAAATATTGCCAACAAAACTGACCTGAACGCTAAAACCAACGACGAGTTTTATGGCAGCAGTCGTTTTAAGAACCCTGCTGATAAAGCGCGCAATGATGCGCTTGCAACAAAGTTATTACAAGCAACCGAACGTGGCGAACTTTCTTTTAGTGATATCTCAGCAAAGCTTGCCGATGATCCAAACCTAAAGCCGGTTGTCGAAGAATATGCCGTTCGACGTGAAAAACTGATCAAGAAAGCTGTTGAACCTGCTAGAGAGGCTGCACTGGCCGACATTGAAAGAGAAGCTAAAAAGCGATTGGATGATGCAAAGGCAAAAAGTCCTAATGGCAATATTAATCCCGAGATCGCTGCACAAATAAAACGCTGGCAGGACGCAGAAATTGAAAAAGCAAATACACCGCTTATTGCACCGGGTTCGAAAAATCCAACAAGCGACATCGACCGCTCAACAGCAAGTGAGTTTTTGCGAAGTCGCCTTAAAGAACAATATAGAAATCTGGGCGCATTTGGCGATGCACCAGCAGCAACTTCTGCCCGCACATTAGATGTGAATGAATATATCAATGTCTTTAACACCATCAATGATACGCGTGCGTCAGGCACGTCTTTAGACAAATTACCAGCAACTGGAGACTATGAAGGTTTTAGCCATGCAGAGGCTGTCGAAATCAACTCACTTAGCGCAGCAATGCGCCACATGGGTGAAGACCAGAAAAGACTTTATGAGCAAAACAAGCTTGAGGGATTAGACCCCTTAGCCAAAGAGCGCCTAAAGAAAAAGTTTGAAGCCGCACGCCAACTCCAAAAAAAGACTGATGGCGAGATTAAGATAATGCGCGACCAGATTGCGGCAAAACGAAAGGCGGACGGGCTACCTCCTCTTCAAGACAGCGATCTTTCCACAGCTGCAAGGGACGCGCTTTATGGCCAGCGGACAAAAGAACTTGGTGAGAAAAAATTTGAATTTGATGAGGCAGGACGGGAGCTGGATATTATACGTCGTGAACGTGCCCAAACCGATCCTGAACTTGCGGCACTACTTAAACAAAAAGATGATATTGAAGCCTATTTGTCCAGAACTGGTAAGGACGGCAAACCGGATACGTTTGATTCAAATAAGCCTGAAGCGCGATTGCGCCTAACTGAAATAAACAGGAAGCTTAATGAGCTAGCAACCACCGGTTCAAAAGAAGCTATGCTCATTGGAAAGCGAAGTGAATTGGCAGCCTATCAGGAACGCCAATGGGGCCACACACTTGGGGGCGGAATTGAAACCTATACATCTTATGCAGGGCTTGATGCCGTTGTTAGCCAAGTGCAACTCACAGGCAAAAGCATTCGAGACCTGGTGGATGGCAATTCCTGGCTTGCAAATAAATATTCAAAGTCAGAGATTTCAAACGCCATTGATGATCAGATCATGATGATCACCCACCATATGAACGAGTTCAATGAAGGTTTTGAGGGTGCACCAGATGCCGCAAAAGCGCTTGGTAAATACGCTGAGCGCGCGCTTTTGTTTGTTCAGCTTCAAGGTGGTAAGCTTCCGGAAAGCTTTAATGAGCTTAGCAAATTGACAAAAGACATGGTTGCCAATCGCAAAGACGCTGAAAAGCTCAAAGCCGTTATGCTTAAATATGCCAAGGAGAAAACCGGAAAGGCTGACCTTGATGTTGGCATCAAAGAGCTTGCTAAACTGATCGAAAATACGCTTCCGGGCGCAAAGGGATTGTTTGATCCTCTCATTATCAAAAATGAAAAGAAGAACAATCCGGAAGCCTACAAGGAACGTCGCAAGCTCGCGCAAACATATATACGAAAAGAGCGAGAACGCGAGAATGAAGCATATCGTTTGACCAATGGCGATCAAGCCCTTGCAGATAAGCTTGGCGAAGAGCTTGATCAAAAAAAACAACGTTTAGCCGGTCTTGAAAATGAACGTCAACGACATCGTAATTTTTCCAAATATCCATTGGATAAATGGGGTGATGCAGAAGGCTTGCTAAGCGAGCAGGATCGGCTTGAAAAGCTTCTTAAACTGGCATCATTTCCATCAGATGATCAACCTTGTGTTACCCCAAAATGCATCGAAATTCGTACAGCGATTGATGATGTTAAAAAACAACTTAGGGATATTGAGGTTCCACGAGATAAAGATGGAAATCTGATCCTATCCGAGGAGATGCAAGATATTCTTGATAAAGATGATGAATTGATTTCTGATGCAAAAAACAAAGTGGAAAATCTCGAGAATGATCTGAAGGGGCTGTCAGAAGAAGAGCGAACACAAATTGCCGGCAATCCTCTTGAGCGCCTTCAAAAGGAGGATGAAAGCGATCAGCAGAAAAAATTCTGGTCTCCGAACACACCGTTAGAAATCACGATAGGTAACGACGAGGTTTCAGCCAGATATTTGGATGCAAGCGTTCAGTTGAGGGTGGAATAATGATCAACATAAATATGAAGCCTATGAACCTTGCAATTATCGTCGTGTCAGCTCTGCTGGTCCTCGTATCAATGCTGGGACAAAGCATAGCTGTTGAAGGTGAGAAGACAGAAACAACACGCATTACACTGACATATCGCGACCCGCAGCCAAATTCTGGCGAGGCGGTTGCAACCAAAAAACAACGCCGACTTGAGCAGCAGGAAAATATCGATTTATTCGGCACATTGGGATCAGAAAATCAGAATCTGGCAGCTGATGGACCAGAAGATGAAATTTCAATCACGCTCGAAATCACACCGCATATTATTCACGTCGATAATTCAGATCTCATTCGTTTTGAGACAGGTATCAAAGAAGTCTCAAAATGGTTTGGTGATGCCGTTCGCGATGATAGAAATCGTGAGGTTCGCAATGAATATGCGATCTCTCTCATTAGACTTCGCAACGAGCTGAAACGTTCTTTAACACGAGTTGAAGCAGAAGAGCTTAAGGTAACGGGAACGCTGCAACTTGATATGTTAAACAGCGAGTTTCAAAGCGTGTTTTCCCACCACGAATTGCTCAATGACCCGCTTCAGAAAATTACTCTTATTTATACCCCCAAAGACCCGTTGCCAAATATTCGCATCGTGAAACTGGGTGCGGCAGGAACAACGTTTGAACCGCGCAAGGTCGAGTATGATGTGCCGTTTTGGGTTGAAGTCTTTTACGAAAGCGAACCTCTTGAGCCACCAACAGAAGTAAATTTCTCATCGCTTGATGGCCCGATCAATGCGCCGGTTCTGCGCTTAAAAGAAGATGAATTCATCTGGCGTTCTCAAGCCATTGTTCTCAAACGCGAAGAAGATCCTTTTGCTGATGCGGCTGATGACGAGCCTTTACCTCATCTCGAACCGCAAGATAATCGTTTAATCCCCCTGATCGGAATAGTTTCTGAAGAAGATATGGGAAGATGCCTTAAAATCTGGGATGATTGGGAACAATTTAAATGTCTGGACCAAGCGACGATCATGCCGCCCATTGATGAAAGCTATTTGAATAGTGAACCCTCACCGCCAGATTTTAAAATTGAACTTCCTCCACCTGTAAATAATTTTCGAATTGTTAAAGATGAATGTGGGCACGAACATTATCCAGATCAACCTGTTGATCCCAACGATTCATACGCAAATGATTGCATGACAATCTGCGAGCCGGGAAAGGGTTGTAAGGCGGTAATCCCATCAGGCAGGCCCCCACGAATTTTGTCTGGTCAACAGACCACCATACCTGAGGTTGGCGTAGTGCCAGAAAACACTATAGACAACCAGATTGCTAATACTGAGCAGAATGAAATTACCTTACCTAACTTTGAGAAAGAACGTATTGGAATTGAAAACTTGCAATTGCCGAATGTGACATTGCCTGATCTCAACGGTATCACTGACCCAAAATTTAACGATGAATCCATTCTTCCTAACACGTCAGAAGCTAATCGCTTTGGCGATGCCATATCGATAGATCAAAACACCCTGCAGGACGTGCGTGACGAAGCTTTGGCGCCTGAAAATGATACTGGGATACTTTTAGACGGGAATGATATCCAACTATCCAACGATCTATTGCCAGACTTAAAAGGCATTGCGGATACACCCGTTGGCATAAACGAGATAATACCAGATGGTTCAAATTCGGAATCTGAACTTAGCATGCCAAGTATGGCACCTCGTATAGAGCTAGACCATAGCATTCCCGAGCTTCCATCCATGGAAGAATTAGGAATAGATGAAAGCGATTTTAAACTGCAGCAAAACATGGATGCAGAGCTTGATTTACAATTACCAGCATTAAACCAAGACGAACAAATTCAGTTTGGGATTAATCAGGATAATGGCAGAACATTGAGTGCCGGAACGCCGATAATCTCAAACAACGGCGAAGTAGAACTTGGGGAACTTGAAGGAACGCCCTTGGGTGAACTCATAACCAGATTAGGAAGTCAGTCTCCGGTTATCATCCAGCTCACCAAAGATGGTGTTCAGGAAGGTGATCAACTAGCAGCAAAAGCAATTTTAGATGCAATGAATTAAACTCAAGCTAGATTGGTTATGACTTCCAAGATACCTTGTAATGTCTCCTGTGGGCCAAACTTAGAACATAATTGATTTCATTTGCATGTCCGCTCTCGAACATGTTTTTGCAGTTGCGGCAATAACACTATGTCCGCATACCAGCCCTTAGGGTGACATTTCGCACTAATCCGTAAACTACCCCAACTTGGTCGAGGACCCCGAGTTATTCGGGGATCCTGTTTATAATCGGAATACCTTAAGCTGCAGCGTTCTGTTTTGACGAATGTACGTGTTCATCATCCAGACGGAAGGCTGCAACAAGTTTGGTGAGACTTTCTGCTTCCTGTGCCAGAGTGTGACTAGATGAATTGGTTTCCTCCACCATGGTTGCATTTTTCTGGGTTACCTGGTCCATTTGATTAATGGCCGAATTGACTTCGCCGAGCCCAGTTGCCTGCTCGTTGCTGGCTCGTGCCATAGAGCTAATATTTTCTGAAATTTTCTCGACGTTCGAAATAATGCGAGTGATTGCATCTCCGGTTTCGCCGACATGGGTAACACCCTGATGAACCTCTTTGCCCGAATGATCAATCAATTCCTTGATTTCTTTGGCAGCATTGGCTGAGCGTCCGGCAAGCTCACGCACTTCCTGCGCCACCACTGCAAAACCACGGCCAGCTTCGCCCGCGCGAGCTGCTTCCACTCCGGCATTGAGCGCTAGAAGGTTAGTTTGGAATGCTATTTCATCAATCACACTGATGATCTGGTTGATTTTGCCTGATGCTTCCTCGATGCGGCTCATAGAATTAACGGCTCGGCCAACCACTTCGCCGGATTCGCGAGCGGCCTGTGTCGTTTCATTGGTAAGCTTTTCAACTTCTGCGGCGCGGTCTGACGATGCACGTACGGCTGCCGATACTTGATCAATAGCTGCTGCTGTCTCCTCTAGTGAAGCTGCTTGATGCTCAGTACGTTGAGCCAAATCATCGGCAGATGATTTCATTTGGTCACCGTTTTCCTGAATTGCGGTAGTATTGCTCCTGATCTGACCAAGTGCATCGCCCATTTTCGCCACCGATTCATTGAAATCCAGACGCAAAGTATCCAGTTCTCCGTTGAACGGCGTCTTGATTGTAGAAACGAGGTCACCTTGCGATAGATTGCGCAAGGCCTGACCTAGAGATTGCACAGCAAAGCGCACTTGCGAATCCGCTTCGGCCTTTTCCGTCTCAGATTTCTCACGCTCCTGATTTGCCAACCCACGAGCATGTTCACTTTCGTTCTCAACTCGGATTTTATCGACGGCGTTCACCTTAAAGACGTCAAGTGCACGAGCCATTTCGCCAATTTCATCAGCGCGGGTATTATCCGTGACATCTACATCCAAGTCACCATTTGCAACATCGCGCATGGCACGCACAAGTCTGCGGATCGGACCTTTGAGGGCATGTATGAGCATAAATGCAGCAAGCAGACCAAAGATTGTACCAACGGTCGCTGCCGACAAGGTAATCCCGTTTGCGCGGTCTTTGACGACGACAGTATTATCTTGTTGACTGCTGGCAAAGTTTATGATGCCGGACCATGCGTTATTGATGCGGTTAGATGCGTTGACAAACAGTTCACTTGCCGTTTCTTCCTTGGCTATTAAATTGGTCGTTAATGCCGGTAAAGAACTGAGGTGGTCTATCAGTTTATCGCCAATGGCTTGCATCAGTATTTCACTGCCATCAGAAAATTCTATGAGTTCTATACTCTGTTGGACGCTGCTAAGGCTGCCCGCCAATCTCTCACCCAGTGCTTGGTCTGGCTGGCCAAGAAATTCAACAATCGATAGCTGCAATGCGGCATTGTCTGATAAAAAATTCCGAGCATCGACGTTGGTCTGTTTACCCACAAGAATCGGCTCTTCGAGCTCCAGAAAATTAGTCGTCGCTTGTCGTGAAACTTGGGATGCCAGTCCATTCAGCTTGATTCGTGCTGAGCGTAACGCTTTTGCATATTTTTGTAATTTGATCTTAGTCGCTTTCCCGATGACGCCTTTATCGAGAGTTTTTAAAATGCCATCAATGTTGTAAGTAATATCGTTTTTGAGTGCCGGTTTATTCTTGGGAATTGCGTTGGAAAGATCGGTTTTCAGAGCACCAATAGAGTCTTTAAGTCCATTGGCTATTGCAAATACGTCTTCAGGAGTACCGTTGCCGGAAATAGCGTTCGTTATTTTACCAATTGATTTTGCGCTAACAGCAAGAACATCTGCCGAGACCAGTAGGTCTTTTGCAGCTTCTTCAGATGCAGCAAGTTCACTAGCGATGGTATCAATCGCAATATTAAGTCGTTTGCGAATGTTTTCTATCTCAATAATGACTTCTTGAAATGATGTGCGAACCTCTAATTCTTCACCGTGTACTGCCCACAAACTGTCAACGTCATTATGCAATTCTTCGGCAAGAGTGCGAGATTTGGACAGAGCATTTAATTCCTGCTCGTTTTCTGCCAAGGCCTGCATTTTGTCTAAACGCAACAGTTGCTCGTTCAAGCTTTGTACCACTGCTTCGCGTTTTTCCTCATTCTGTTCTTGCAGAAACTCGGTCATTTTTGCGTAAGTCTTTTTAAAACCACTCAAGGTTTCTATGCTTGCATTGGTGCCCACTAATCGATCACCCAGCATGGAACCAGTGTAGAGGTTGACAGCAGCCAAACCAATCATGGCCACAATCAAAGGAAGGATAAAGATAATAACTTTGGTTTGAATCGAAAAACGAGCAAGCAATTTATTTAAGGACATGGGGGGCCTGTCAAAAATTGTGATTAAAATGGAATTTGGGGTGAAATATTTACGGGATCTTCAATCTGTATAGCCAACTTGATCTAGTAATTTTCTTTAAAAATATGAATTAGTAACCTTAATAAAGGCTAAACGGGCCAGATTCTGAGTTAAACTTGATTTCTTCCGCAGTACTAATCGACACGTATTATTGAGTGGAAACTCCAATACTATCAATAAGTAGTTGCAGTATTTTGCTTCTCGTATTGCCCAAGAAAAATATGGATGCTGATCTGTTCATACAGTCCTTAAATCAGCCTAAAGAACCCCACGGGAACAATCTCGCGGGGTTCTTTGGTTGGTAGAAATGATTGTTTGCCGTTCAATTTGCCTGGCAAGCAATTTTGGCTAAGAAAAGGCCCGTTTCAACAATGGCACTTTTGAAATGATCAGTTGATCCAAAACCATGCCGGTTAAGATTGTAAGTCCGGCCAACGGAAATGCTAATGAAACACCTAAACCAACAAGCGCAGCACCCTGCCATAAAGGCATGTCTTTGGGCAGCTTTGGTGCTGCGAGCCGTACTGAGCCGGCAGGACGACGCTTCCACCACAACACGACGCTGCTAACACATAAGAAAAGCACAGATAGGCACACAAGCGTATTTGCCAAAACACTCCAAAGTCCCAATGTCCCCATATGAAGAGCAATACCAACAGCCATGGCCTTGCCTGCCCATGAGTAGTCCTCATAACGAACATCAGCAAGAACTTTGCCCGTATATTGGTCAACATGAACGGTACGATCTGACATGGGATCGCTACTATCAGTACTCATTGAGTCTCTGCTGAAAGTGTAAACACCGGCTTCATTTTTGGGCAGGTTCATCTGGTAGCGTTCTTCAAACCCGATTTTTCTCGCAAGCGCGTCCATTGTATCCAGATTAACTGGCGAGCCTTCGGGCAAAATGGCTTCTCCAACAATACTGCCGGAATTGGGCATTGGGGTCTGTTCAAGTGCCCAGGCAACTTCTTTCCGGCCATGGTTCATGCTGGCATGAGTTTCATCCGATAGTGGAACATTATCCCATTTCTCGGCGGGGAATGTGCTCCATGCCTGCACGAACTTTCCACCCCAGATACCTGTCCAGGCAAGGCCGGAGACCAAAAAGAACACCAGAAAGAAAGACAGCCAGATCCCGACAACCCCATGGAGGGATTTCCATGTAGCGCGACCGCCTTTGGCAAACGAGGGCAGGAGGGTTGCGCGCAGGCCCCGGCCTCTTGGCCACCACATATAAAGCCCGGTTGCAATCAGAACCATGCCAAGGGATGCAGCAATTTCCAGCATGCGATCGCCGGTCACACCCAGCATCAAGTCACTGTGAATATTATCAACAAAATCATACCAGCCGCTACGGCGGGGATGCTGGCCTGCGACAGTTCCCTGATAAGGGTCAACGGCAACCATAAATGCGTTCCCATCATGGCTCACCTGAAAAATTGCCGCTAAATCTTTTTCCAGCGGTGCCATATATTTAACAAGGCTTCCACCGGGTATTGCGGAAACGGCAGTTTTTGCCTGTTCTGATACGGGTAAAATGGTTTCTTGTATGGCAACAGGTATGCGTTCACCATCCCGACCATCGATAAAAGCGATCCAAGTCATACACATACCTGTTATGGCAAGGATCATGAAAAATGGAATGACATAAAGCCCGGCATAAAAATGCCAGCGCCATGCCGCGAAATACAGTTTATTCGTTTGGTTATCAGTTTCATCCGGCCTGATAATACCGTCAGCGTTCATTGTAGACATAAGCCACAACTCCCAAATTATTGATACTTTGATGTTATTTCGAAATCAAAGTGGGAGAGGTGGTGCGCGCGCTTTCTTTGAATAATGACGGTTCTCGGTAAGCCAATCGTACCGGGCATCATATTTATGATTGTAAAAAGAACCGAAATAGACAGATTCAGAGGAAAAATGTTGCTCGGCACTGGCTTCAACAATTTGGGATGACCACTCACATTGCGAATGGGTTGGTTCGTCCTTGTTGTCCTCTGGCGAAGTCGTTAGAGGGCCTGTTCCTGAGCAAATAACAATCTCAAAACCTTGCTTCGAGAAAGTAGGCATCGTACCAATTGAGAAGAAAACATATGCAAGTAGCGGCACCAGCAAAGGTGCAACTATAAGTGTTTTCACATCATAGTTTCTCAGGATTCTCAACATGACTTGTGGTTATCGTAAAAGCCGGGAAATTTCTATCCTAAAAACGTGTACCGCGACGAAAAGTCGGTTCCGCATCCTGGAGTAGGCTGATAAATTGATCAGAAGCTCTCGTTAAAACGGAAGGGAAGTGATGGAGTTCATTTCAGGTCACGCAGGCAGGCAATCGGAAATCGCAAACCTGTTTACATCAACATTTACAGCTTCTGAAGGTGAAAATGAAGGCAAGCTTGTCGGCGGGTTGGTCGCAGATATGATGCAAACAACGCCTGATGAGGATTTATTTGCTTTTTCCGCCATTGATAATCAAACGCTTGTCGGTGCCATCTTCTTTTCTCGCCTGATCTATAAGGATGATGAGCGCACGGTCTTTATTCTTTCACCTGTTGCAGTCAAAACTGATCAGCAAAAACGAGGTGTCGGTCAAAGATTGATAACTTATGGATTGGAGCAATTACGCGAACTGGGCGTTGATATTGCTCTGACTTATGGTGACCCGAACTATTATTCCAAGACGGGCTTTAGGCCCATTACAGAAGATTTTGCTAAAGCTCCGTTGAAACTAAGTCAGCCAGAAGGTTGGCTTGGGCAACCCCTGTCTGACAGCGGGTATCAACCGTTGATCGGAACATCGCAATGTGTCGAGGCGTTGAACAATAAAGAACTTTGGTAAGCCGATCAGATAATCTCCTGATGTCACATTATTGGGCATGTTTATTTACGCCTCAGAAAACGGCGACGATCAAATATTGCCTCAAGAAAGTTGGAAAACCAATATGGACCCCAACCGCCATGCTCCTGCATGAAAGCATCTTCTTCCCGTAGTTTTTGGCTTTTCCTTTCATTGGGGAAAGGACATGGTGGTGGACCTATATTTGGGCGCTCCATATCGATCTCCTTCTAACGTGTATAGTGATTGCAAGACTAATGACGTGCTTGACCTTGATGAAATTTACAGGATATTTAAGGGTGCTTAAATAAAACAAATTGAAGAGGTCTTTTCATGAGTGAAAAGATTGGTGTAGGTCAGAAAGTCGGTTGGTCGCGCGCAATGTGGGATGATTTACATCTCTTTCTTGCTGTTGCGCGGGAAGGGGGGTTGTCCCCTGCTGCAAAGGTTACCCAGCGCAGCCCGGCAACATTGGGCCGGCGAATGCTCGCACTCGAGAGATCACTTGGGCGCGAGCTGTTCGTACGCCATGATCGGGGTTACGAATTGACGTCCGAAGGGCGAACATTGCTTGACGATTTAAGTGATGTTGAAGCGCGGATGATACGGCTGACCACGAGACCAAGTGTACAGGAACGTCCACTGGTAAAGGTCTCGGCAGGAACGTGGACAACTCTGGCACTGCTCGGGAAGCTGGATGCGATTACAGCTTCGCCCGCCGATATCCGCTTGCGGTTTGTATCGGCGGAAAGTGCTCTGGATATATCTCACCGAGAAATGGTGATTGGAATTCGCAGTCGGCGGCCGACGGAAGAGGGGCTTGCAGGGCGGAAATTAGCACGCGTAGAATTTGCGCCCTATGCTACCAAGACTGCGCCGGAACGCTGGATCAAGGTGATTGGTGAAACGCCATCAGCAAGATGGTTGGCAAAGACTATTGGCAATGATGCTGTTTGCGAGATTAACTCACCGCGCAATTGCCTTGATCTGGCATTGGCGGGCAAAGGCATAGCTTTACTGCCAACATTCATTGGGGATGACCACAAGACATTATTGAGGGCAGGTTCGACAATATCCGAGTTGGCACATGATCGCTGGATTGTGACGCATCAGGATGACCGGCATCTGCCAGAAGTTCGGCGTACGATCGACAGATTATGCGATATTTTGCAGTCGCAGTGATTGATCTGCATTTCGTAATCGTGACTGAGAATGTTGTGTGCAGCTGTTATTGAGGCGCTTCTGATCTTGCCCAATAAACGAACTTTCCTTGTCGGACAGGTATTAAGGTTTGCCGCATTCAGACTTTAATTTGAACGCGGCAATTCCAGCTGTTTGCGTTTGCTAGTTTTTAACCAGATTACGCAATTTCTGCATAGCTGTTTCACCATTTTCCCGAAATGCGATAGTGCTCTTGAAGTTACCTTTCGCATCAACAAGAAATATAGAGGCAGTGTGATCCAAAGTGTAATCACCGTCATCCAAGGGTACTTTCTTCCAATAGACATGCCATGATTTAGCAAGCTTGAAGATTTCGTCAGGATTACCTGTGATGCCGATAATTCGGTCGGTGAAATTCTCAACATAAGATTTCATTACCTCCGGACTATCCCGCTCAGGGTCAACTGTTATAAAAAATGAATTGATGTCCTTGCCGTCTTCTCCCAGCGCGTCCAGCCAGCCTGATAATTCATAAAGGGTGGTTGGACAAACTTCTGGACAATGTGTAAATCCAAAAAATACAGCGGATGGCTTACCTGAAAGTACGGCCTCTGTAATAGCATTGCCATTATGATCTATTAGATCAAATGGTTTCCCTATTTTTGTATTAGACATAAATCCATTGTTAGTTCCCTTAAGAACAAACTGATAGGTAAGGGAAACAGCTACGATGAGGAGAAGGGCAACTATCGCTGCCCAAGCTCCTTTTCTCACTGAGCTGGAAGCACTCATTTTTTATGTCCGTGCCCGTGCTTGTGCGCGTGACCTTCGACAGTCTTGACCGGAAGCTCAAATTCAACCTTACCGGCTTTTTCAAACTCAAGTGTGATTGTGCGTGTCTCGCCGTCTTTCATCTGCTCACCGAGTTTCATAAACATGACATGCAATCCGCCAGCCTTTAGCGTGACTTCGCCTCCAGCCGGAATTTCCAGGCCACCAGCAACTTCACGCATTTTCATCACGTCGCCATCCATCTTCATTTCATGAATTTCGACTTTCCCTGCAAAGGATGCAGCAGCACCAATTAAACGATCCATCTCGGATCCCTTGTTTCGGATAACCATGTAACCGGCAGACACAGGTGCCTTCGGTGGTGTTGCGCGTATCATCGCAGACATGATTTCAAGATCGCCAATTTTAACGGTATCCATCATCTTGGTATCGTGATGATCACCATGACTTGCCGCTGCAGCATGAATCATAAGGCCAGGAGCTGGTCTTTTCAGGTCATGCGGGTCTTGTCCTTTTGCGGGGATTTCGCTCCATGATAAATTGCCGTCAGCACAGTTCTGTTCGATAGGGATGAATACTTTTTCTCCGGCAGGAAGACTATCCGTTAAACGAGCTTGAAATACGAATTCATCAAAATGTCCATTTTGTAACTCGCCTTCAGACCAGATAAGCTTTTTGACGCCCGATGTAATGGTTTTTCCGTGATTGGAGTATTTGCCAGAATAGTCACCTTCTACGGTTTCAAGCTGCCAGCCTGCTTTAGGCATTGGTTTGACTGAGATAATACCCTCTGGAATGGTGACGCTGACTTTTTGCGTGGCTTGGCCATCGCAACCATGCCCGATACGAACTGCTATTCTTTGATAGGTATTAACGGATGCTTCTTTTATATCCAAAACAGCGTGGGCATTGGCAAGCGGGCTGTAAATTGAAGTTGAAAAGGTTGCGATGAGCACAGTTGCGCTTAGTTTTGAAAAGAGGTTTCTCATTTTATTCTCCATAGACATAGATCGATGTCTTCGATCTTTACGTCTTACAATTAGGTTGATGTGTAATTTTGAGGTCTTTGGCAGCCAGCAAGAGTGGTGATCTTAAGGGTGCAGAAGACAGACCAGTTATATGGAGAGAGCAGGTGGGCCAGTTGGCGGAGCGCCAGCTAGTCTGATTGATTTTGATATAGCCGGGTTTTTATGCGCCGGACCTATAAAACGGATGCCGATGGCTGTTCTTGCAAACAAATGGGGTCGTTCAGGAAGAATGACCGAACTGGCAAGTGTGCAATATTCGCAGCCTTGCGATGTTGTAGTTTTTCCATCGCCTTGTCCACCGAAACAAATTACCGGAATTGTTCCATCGGGAAGGGCATATTCTGAAAGGTCGATAATGGGCGATGTGGGTGATGTAATGACTGGCCGATGCGCAAAGCCAATCCAAACCAGTGCGATGACACACAGGATGGATAGAGCATTACTGACGGTACGGCTTATATTCATGAACACCTTGCCAAATATAGACAAGATAATCATTAGCGGGTGAATAGGCGACTGACAACAAACCGATTTGTCGCAGTTCTGAATTATTGAGCCTAACCCTAGTGCACACCAAAATAAGAAAGGAACAAATGTTCGGCTTTGGCGATCTCACTCGAGCGCAATTGACAAAAATAGAATCATAGATAAAATGTATCCATGATTATGAGAGGATGCAAATATGAAGCTGGGTGATGGTGTGGAGCAGGCGATACATTCGGTGTCAGTCTTGGCGGGGTTGCCCGAAGGTGGATTATTGTCCGCAGCTGCCTTGGCCGAATTTCATGGGGTGTCGACGAGTTATCTGCTCAAGCATCTGCAATCTTTATCGCGTGCTGGTATTGTGAAAACCGTACCGGGACCAAAGGGTGGGTACTTGCTGGCTAAGCCCGCATCCAAAATTAGTCTTTTGGACGTTGTTCTTGCTGTTGAGGGACCAGAGCCAGCTTTTCGCTGTAAAGAAATCCGCCGGAACGGGCCAAACCCTTTGCTCGACAAATATTACAGATCACCATGCCAGATTAACGCGGCAATGCTGCGAGCTGAACAGGCCTATCGAAACGAGCTACGTTCGGTCACAATCGAGCAAATTAATGCACAGGTGCTTGCAAATGACGACGATGGTGCCATCCTCGCCCGCGGATGTAAGCTTATGGACATGCACTTGAGGCACCTCAGCTAAAGCTAATTCTTACACCAAAACCATACTTTTAAAAGGAAAGGAAACGATATGAAAACACGTCTTAACTTTGCGGAAGTTGCCCCCGATGGGCTGAAAGCAATTTATGGAATGGAGCAATATGTCTCCGGAAAATCTGGCCTTGACCCAAAGCTTATCCACCTTCTAAAACTTCGTGTATCGCAGATAAATGGCTGTGTGTATTGTGTAGACATGCATACAAAAGAAGCGCGAGAAGATGGCTTGAGCGAGCAATGGATCGCGCTTGTGTGCGTTTGGCGCGAAGCTGAAATTTTTACCGATCGTGAACGTGCCTTATTGGCATGGGCTGAGGCTTTGACCCTGCTGAGTGAGACTGGCGCGCCCGATGAAGATTATGAAAACCTTCTCAAAAATTTTACCAAAGAGGAATGCGTAAATCTATCTCTAGCTGTTAGCACGATCAATGTCTGGAACCGTATGGCAGTGGGTTTTAGAATGCAGCCAGAGGTAAGTTAGTATAGGATATATGTAAAGGTGGTTTTTGAACACCAGCCATAATATTACAGAGCAGCGATTTGGCCGACAATCAGCGTCGGTCAAATCAAATAAAGTGGCGGATATACTACTTCTGCAGTTAGTCACGTTGATTAAGCAAGTATTTGCTATTGCGCCGATCAAATTATCTCAATGTTCCCCCCGACATAGTGCATGGTCTGCAAGGCTATGAATAACTTGGCATTTGCCTATGCAGGTTTTAGCTGAAATTTGCGTGATGCGTTTTAGCTCATTCTCAAGCTTCCGTAATTTTTGAATTCGTGATTTCACTTCAGATAGATGATGTCTGGCAATTTCATGCGCTTCAATACAGGGGCGGTCAGGGTCTTCTTCCAGTGCTGTTAACTCGCGAATGTCATTAATTGAAAGACCAAGTTCGCGTGCATGGCGGATGAATGAAAGACGCTCTAGCCCTTTTTGTGTATAGCGCCGCTGGTTGCCTTTTGATCGCTCTGGTTTTGCAATTAGTCCCATATCTTCGTAGTATCGAATGGTTGGAATTTTGACTTGGCAGCGCTTAGATAAGTCTCCGATTGAAAACATTTCATTTTCCTCTTGAACCTCTAGTTACTAGAGGGATTATATGTGTTTCATAGAGTAGGACAAGTTCTTTTAAGAAGGCATGCGATATGGAATGCAATCGTGCAGATATCACAGTAAGTGAGCGCAAAGGCTCAGCATGTGGTTGCTCTGGAAATCCAAATTTTGACGGTATCGATAGCCGTTACAAAATGGTGTTATGGGTGGTTATTGCAATCAATGCCGCCATGTTCGTTGTCGAAATGGCGGCGGGGGAGTTGGCGGGTTCAAAAAGCTTACAGGCTGATGCGCTCGACTTTCTTGGTGACGCACTAACCTATGGGTTAAGCCTTTATGTCATTGGGATGAGCTTAAAAGTTCGTTCAACCGCAGCACTGTTTAAAGGGGCCAGTCTGGCACTTATGGGGCTATGGGTTCTTGGGTCAACAACCTACCAAATGTTGCTCGTGGGCGTTCCAAATGCGCAGATCATGGGCGGCGTTGGCTTTATGGCATTAGCGGCAAACATGGCCAGCGTATTGCTTCTCATGCGCTATAAAGATGGCGATGCAAATGTGCGCTCGGTATGGCTCTGCTCCCGCAACGACGCCATCGGTAATGTTGCCGTTCTGGCAGCAAGTGTTGTCGTTTATTTCGTCCAATCCGGCTGGCCCGACCTTATCGTCGCGCTGTTCATGTCATTATTGTTCTTACGCTCCGCCCAACAGATTTTGAGGCAGGCGTGGGGCGAATATTGGCAAGGCTGATGTCTAGCGATCATGGCAAGAAATTTAGAGCTGGTGAATAGCATTCTCCCCGGCTTCCAGCGCACCCTCCAAAAAGCCGCCAAACTGAGGTGCCGTTTCAGTACCCGATATTATGAGGCGGTTTCTCCAGATATCGTCGTGAATTGGGATTGAATGATAGTGAGGGTGGCTTTGAGGGCTGTTCGCGTCGGCATCGGTTGCAGTCAAGGTTTCTTCTGACCAATCCTCATAGAATGTATCGATGGGGTTGGCAGCTTTTTCGCCGAAAAGTGTGATTAGCTGGCGTGTGCAGGCTTGGATGATTTCGTCTTTTTGACCTTTGCGAGCCTCCGCCGGTACACCTAGGAAACCGAATATTGCGCCGTCGCGTGCGGGTGCATCGGGCGAGGCGTCATGCAGTTCGACCATTGGGCCAATATGACTTATGCCATCGCCAGAGAGCCCCATCTCTCGCCAGAAGGGGGCATCATATATTGCAATAAATTTCGCATGTGCCGCCATCCATGTAGGCGTGCCAGTCAATTTATGTGATAGGTTGTTGTCCAGCGCTGGTGTGAACTGGATATTCGCCGCTGCCAAGCGCGGAGGCAGGCAAAGCACAGCTTTGTTGACCTCCATTTCACCATCACTCAGATTTACTTTGGCACCTTCATCTATAGCGGTAATGGAATGGGCTTGCTGGTTCAATTGTAAACATGTTTGTGGCAAGCGCTCGACCAGAGCATCAATTATGCTCTGCTGTCCATTCCTGACGCGATAGGCTCCTTCCATTGTTGCCATATTGATATCGCGTCGAATGTTGCCTGATTGATCCTGAAATACCAGATTGCCCTTAGAGTATTGCGTGAAATATCCAATATCTAATTTACTGAGAAGATCTAGTATACGTGGTTGACCAGGCCAAAACCAAGCGGGCCCAAGGTCAAAGCGCGACCCTTTCTTACTTGCCTCAGATAAGATCCGGCCGCCGAACCGATTTCGTGCTTCGATGAGCTGAAAATCGCGACCCGCTTGGTGCAGACGATAAGCAAGGGCAAGGCCAGATAGTCCGCCGCCAATGATGAGAATATCGGTTTTCATGTTAGATCCAAGTCAAAAACTTTCAGACGCTGGTCTGAGGTCAAGCTCATGCGTCCAAACGGATTTTGGCTGATGGGAAAGATCAAAATATGCGTCGGCAAGCTCCGATGTTTTCATCATTCTGGCAGGGTCTAATGAATGTAGTTTTCTGCTTTCAGGCGTATCGATAATGCCGTCTAAAATCACATGCGCTACATGAATGTTCTGAGGGTGAAACTCACGCGCCAGAGATTGGGTTAGGCCACGCAAGGCGAACTTGGCTGATGCAAAGGCTGAAAACCTGTTACCACCGCGCAAGGAAGCCGTTGCGCCTGAGACGAGAAATGAACCACCACTATCGATCATATGAGGCAGGGTTGCTGCTGCAAGATTATGAGCAGTTAGAACCATGTTGCGCCATATATATTCAAACTCACCATCGGCCATATCAAGAAATGGTTTTATAGTGAGTTGAGCCGTATTATGGATGACTATTTTGGGTGTGCCAAATTGTTGTACCAAGTCCGAGACAATGCGCTTGGTCGCACTCAGATCAGTCAGATCGACTTGCTTAATGTTCGGGCGGTTGTCTCTGTTCGATCGGTTAAGGCCGGCGACAGTGTATCCTGCGTGGGAAAACCGCTCCATCAGACTTTGACCTAGTCCTTGGCCTGCACCTGCAATAATAACCAGTCCATTTTCCATGTTTGATCCACTGCTTCTTTTGATTGACTTATGCGACTTGCTTCATGCGGTGAAACAAGTATTATCTATCTAGTGATAGGTGACTTATTTTGTCAATACCTATCTTGTGATAGGCATGGATCAGTTGGTTAAACTTCTTAAGGAACATGGGTAAATGAATAAGCGTGATGAAATTTTGGATGTGACAGAAGCACTGATCCGTGAGCGTGGATATAATGCTGTCAGCGCACGTGAGGTTGCCAAAGCAACAAACATTAAATCATCAAGCGTTCATTACCATTTTCCCAATAAGAGCGATATGGTGTCTGCGGTGGTTGATCGATATACGAAAAATTTTTTGGATGCACTGGGTGCACCAGAACAGTTTTCAGACGCGGGGCGTGCAGATGTTGTTAGTCATTATGTTACTGCTTTTCGAGCTGCACTAACGGATAAAAATAGAGTATGTCTGTGTGCCATTCTGGGGGCCGAAACCGGTGGCTTGCCAGTCGAGGTGGTTGACGGTACACGAGACTTTTTTGCAAGAAATATCAAATGGTTATCGGATGCGATTGAATCAACGTATGATCAAGTTGAATCAGATCATAAACAAAGTACCCTAAGTCAGGCAACCCACATTTTGGCGTGTCTAGAAGGTGCAATGATTGTAAGTCGCACAATGGGCGATATTGATTACTTTGATCGCTCTGCAAACCTACTATAAATTGGTAAAAAACGAGCAACTGGATAGGGCTCTCCTATTTATGATCAGAGAGGCTACCAGTTGCTCGTTGACTTGAGAACCAAGTCGAAAGTTTGCGAGTGCCTGCTTGGGAGGTTTGCAAATAACGGTCAATAAGCTGCATTCTAAAATCATGATTGCAGAATGGTAGGTATAAATATTGATAGATTGCATTTTGTAAGATTTTTATACATCGATTCCTGATTTCAACCCAAGGCCTGTTTACCCGGTTATATTTTTATGTTCTATACAACCTATGAGTTTGAGTAAAAGATCTCTCTGGAGTTGGTTTGGGTGTATAGCAACAACTTTATAATTGATGCATTCACCACGATGCAAAATTCTAGAAGTGAAGAAGAGGGCTGGACCTCTATTCATGGAATTTTGCAACAGATTGGCGCCAGTCATCTGGTAGCAGGAAAAGCAACAAAGGCAGATCAATCTATCCTTTGGATGCGAACATCCATGAAAGATAGTTGGATGGAAGAATATTTAGACCGCCAGTACTATACAGCCGATACGATTATCATGAATGGAATAGATCGGTCAGCAGCGATAAATATCGTCTGTGGCGATATGCTTGTTCCGAACGAAAATCAAAATGCGCTTGAGAGGCAATTAAATTTAGGCTTGAAAGGTGCCGGTTATGGCGAATTACACGCAAAATCCTTCACCACGGATGATTGCCTATCGACCAAGTTCTCAACAATTTGCTTTGAAGACCACAAAGATATTTTAGATAGCATAAATCAGGTTCATGTTGGGCAAGTTCAGTCTCTTATGTCCATTTTTCTAGGTGAAAATATTTCCTCGCAATCGCCAGGACTTGTGAAACTTGGTGCACATGCGCTGTCGGGGCGCGAGCGCGATGTATTGGCTTATCTCTCGCAAGGCATGATGACTGCACAGATTGCAGAAAAGCTTGGTTTGGCAGACGTCACTGTTAATAAACATTTTAACAGTGCAAGAAAACGGTTAGGTGCCGCAACGCGTGAGCAGGCATTAGCAATCGCTATGGCGGCAGGTGTGATCAGCCTTTAGACAAGCGCCAGCACTAAGCGTTTGCCACTTTTTTGCCACAATCACGGTTTCGTGAATTGAAATGCAAATTGACTGCCCCCATCTGTAGGCAGAACAGAATTTCAAACGAATTTTAATCTAACAAACAGAACCAATTTTGGATGCAAAACACATGGTAGTTCATATCAAAATTGAGAAAAATCCAAATTGGAAAGGCAAAAGAATGAGCGAAGAAAATACATATGTACCACCAAAAGTGTGGACTTACGATGCAGAAAATGGCGGAGAATGGGCTTCAATCAATGCGCCAACTGCAGGCGCACGTGAAGACGTAGAGTTACCGAAGGGCAAGCATCCATTCCAACTTCATTCACTTGCCACACCAAATGGCCAGAAAGTGACCATCATGTTTGAAGAGCTTTTGGCTCTTGGCGAAACAGGTGCAGAATATGATGCGTTCCCGATTAACATCGGCAAGGGCGAACAATTCGGATCAGGTTTTGTTGGTGTAAATCCCAATTCCAAAATTCCGGCATTGATTGACAATTCAGGTGATGCACCGGTCAATGTGTTTGAATCTGGTTCCATTTTACTACATTTGGCGGATAAGTTTGGGCAGTTCATTCCAAAAGACGGGGCAGGTCGAGCCGAGGTTCTTAATTGGTTATTCTGGCAAATGGGTTCTGCGCCTTATCTTGGTGGCGGGTTTGGCCATTTTTATGCCTATGCTCCAGAGAAATTCGAATATCCGATTGACCGTTTTACAATGGAAGCAAAGCGCCAACTTGATGTTCTTGACAAGCAATTGGCAGATAACAAGTTCATTGCAGGGGATGAATATTCCATTGCCGATATTGCGATTTGGACATGGTATGGTGGGCTGGTACTTGGCCGTCTATATGATGCTGCCGAATTCTTGGATGTTAAATCCTATAAAAATGTTGTTCGTTGGGCAAAGGAGATCGATGCTCGCCCAGCCGTAAAACGCGGCATCATGGTCAACCGCTCTTGGGGTGACGATGAGAACAAACAAGTTCCTGAACGCCACAGCGCAGCAGACTTTGATGGCAAGGATCTATCTTAGGTCTGGACAGACGTCAGTTCTACTTTTCCGATGACATAAAACCGCCCCTGCGATATGTTCGTGGGGGCGTTTGTATGTGGGTGATTGTCACCACATTGAACCAAAGCTAAAGTAAAGAACGAGATTCATCACAACGTTTCATGATTTGTCTTATCGTATGTCTACATTACATATTAGTATCAAGGGAAATACAGTGACACTAGACGAGCTAAAGAAAAAATACCCGCATGCGGAAACATTCAAATTTGGTGATAGTCAGCAATTGTGCGACGATTTAATAAAACTTGTTCGTTCAGGCTTAAAAACGGCTACATGTGCGGCGCTGACGGATTTTGAAAACGGCTCAGAAGAGATGCCCGTTGTTGGAAGACGGGATATTTGTTTAAACTGGGACGGCACACCCGCTTTGGTCATTGAAACGGTTGAAGTCACGTTACAGCGTTACAGTGAAGTGAACGAAAGTTTTGCGTTAGCAGAGGGCGAAAACGATAGTTTGGAAGGGTGGAGACATGATCACAGGCTCTATTTTGAACGCAATGGCGGTTTTGACTTGGACATGAAGTTGGTCTGCGAACGTTTTCGCATGGTAGAGAATCTCGCATAGCGCCGATTAAGTTTTCGACAAAGGTGGTCATACGCCCGAACGAGATTACCCCTAAATACTCAAACAGAATAATTCGTGCGGATGAACAACGAGCTAGATCTCCAATGCGGCAAGCTCGTCATCAGAAAACATGCGTGAACGGGTCAGAAAACGCCTCTCTCGACCATTGTCTAAACTAAACATGCCGCCTCTACCGGGAACCACATCGATGATAAGCTGGGTATGCTTCCACGCTTCAAACTGTGAGCCGGATATCCAAACGTCAGCACCTTCAATCTCGCCCAACTTGACATCATTAACACCTATCTTGAACTCACCTTTGGGGTAGCACATGGGCGATGAACCATCGCAGCACCCGCCAGATTGATGAAACAGAACATCACCATGATCAGCCATGATTTCGCGTGTTAATTCTTTGGCTGCATCAGTAGCAGTCACACGCGTATTTGGCGCAGCACCCCCTGGCAAATCAGCATCTGTTGCACAGTGTATCTCAGTTTTTGACATAAGCTTGTCCTTGTAACTTGTCTGACGTCATCATTACCCTGAAAAAATCCGGCCCGCGCAAGATGGTCAAGGCGGGCCGCTTTATTGTCAGTTCTTAAAAGAAGCCAAGCTTGTTAGGATTGTAGCTTACAAGCATGTTTTTCGTTTGCTGGTAGTGGTTGAGCATCATTTTGTGTGTTTCACGACCAATGCCAGATTGCTTATAGCCACCAAACGCAGCATGTGCTGGGTAAGCGTGGTAGCAATTGGTCCACACACGCCCCGCCTGAATAGCACGACCAAAACGATAGCAGGTATTTTGGTCACGGCTCCACACGCCAGCACCAAGCCCATAAAGCGTGTCATTGGCAATCTCAAGCGCCTCATCTTCATCTTTGAAGGTTGTGACGGAAACGACAGGTCCAAAAATCTCTTCCTGGAAAACGCGCATTTTATTGTGCCCTTTTAAGATTGTTGGCTTGATGTAATAACCACCGGACAGGTCTCCGCCGTAATCTGCGGCACCGCCGCCGGTTAGAACCTCTGCGCCTTCCTGAGCGCCGATGTCAAAATAACTCAAGATCTTTTCTTGTTGCTCAGATGATGCCTGTGCACCCATCATGATGCCTTCAGCACGCGGATCGCCAGTTTTAATCGCTTCAGTGCGTTCAATGCATCGTGCGATAAACTCGTCATAAATGTCTTCGTGGATCAACGCGCGGCTAGGGCAGGTGCAAACTTCACCCTGATTAAGCGCAAACATCACAAAACCTTCAATCGCCTTATCAAGGAATGCATCATCCTCGCGCATAACATCTTTATGGAAGACATTTGGCGATTTGCCGCCAAGCTCCAACGTCACGGGGATCAGGTTCTCCGTCGCATATTGCATGATCATGCGGCCGGTTGTTGTCTCGCCCGTGAACGCGATTTTTGCAATTCTGTTTGATTGTGCAAGTGGTTTGCCAGCTTCCAAACCAAATCCATTGACAATATTGAGCACGCCAGCAGGCAAAACATCAGCAATCAGTTCCGCCCAAACCATAATTGTGGCAGGCGTTTGCTCGGCTGGTTTAATGACCACACAATTTCCGGCAGCAAGTGCAGGCGCAAGCTTCCACGCGGCCATCAATAATGGGAAATTCCACGGAATGATTTGCCCGACAACGCCAAGCGGTTCGTGAAAATGATAGGCAACTGTGTCATCATCCAATTCGCCCATTGTGCCTTCTTGCGCACGCACACACGATGCAAAATAGCGGAAATGATCAACAGCCAAAGGCAAATCTGCCGCCATTGTTTCGCGAATTGCTTTCCCGTTATCCCAGGTTTCGCATGTTGCCAGAAACTCAAGATTGGCTTCCATAATGTCGGCGATTTTGAGCAGCATATTTGCCCGCTCGGTGACCGATGTACGCGCCCAGGCATCTTTGGCAGCATGCGCTGCATCGAGTGCGGCATTGATATCGCTTTCATCAGAGCGTGCGATCTGGTTAATCACTGCGCCTGTGACGGGTGTTGTGTTATCAAAGTAACGACCATTTTTGGGTGCTACAAACTGTCCTCCAATGAAATTGTCATATTTTGTTTTAAATGGAGATGTTTGAAGACTCTCCGGTTTTAGCATCACATTCATGTCTTTCCTCCCTGTAATTAAAGCTGTGTAAGTCAGCAGCTACTAAGGAGGATGTCATGGGCGATATTGAATGTCAGGATGACCAATGGGGAGCAAATTTCAAACTGTCTCTTTGCTGAGACAGTTTTCTGCATTTGGTGATGTTGCGTTGGTTTTGTGTTAAATCAGACCAAAACGCTTCATGCGGCGATACATTGTGGCACGGCCAATATTCAGCGCACGTGCAGCTTGCGATACATTGCCACTTGAGCGGGTGAGGGCGCGAACCATGGCCGCTCGCTGGGCGCGGTCAAATGCTTCGAGCTTATCATCACTGCCGCCAAAAATATCTCTTGCGGCCATGGGTGCGAATTCGCCAAATTTCTCCCAACCAAATAGTTGGCGCGCATCTCGTGTTGCGCCAATGGCGACATCATCAGTATCAATGGCAATCAGTGCGTTCTTTTCTGTATCACCAGTATTGAGCAATGTGATACGTGCGCCCGAAAAAGTAGCGCGAAAATTATCACTCTCAATCTGCTTGGCTGACTGAGATACCATTGCTGCGATCATTTTATTGATTTCAGCGGTCTGATCAGCCCGAGCAGAAGAGATATTCAGCGCACCCATGATCCGACCATCCGAACCGTAAACTGGCGTATCAATGCAGCTCATAGCCGTATTTTTGGAGAAAAAATGCTGATCACGATGAATGATGAGGCTTCTATCTTCGGCAATGCAAGTTCCAATGCCGTTTGTACCTTCGCTTTGTTCACTCCAGTCAGCGCCAGCCATCAATCCCCATGACTGAAATGAGTTAAGATCGCCTTCTTTGCAGCGCTGATCAAGAATGACGCCTTCATTATCAGTCAGAAAGACCGCGCAACCCGATGCGCTGACCAGACCGAACAGTCGATCCAGCTTTGGCGATGCAATTTGCAAAAATTGCTCCATCGCCTCGCGCCGGTATGAAAGTTCCTGCTCGTCAACAATATCGCTACAGCGTTTGCCAGAGGGGTCCAAGCCATAACGCTGGACAGAGCGCGACCATGAAGCTGCGACTGAGCTGTGTGCTGCCGCCTTACGGGATTCAACAGTGGAAAGAACAAGATCTTCGTGTCTCATTGTAACTTCATATCTCAATTTAGAACAATTGTCATTTGATTATGCCTGCTCAATTCGTAGAGCGCCGTAGTGGAGAGTAGCATCGGGTGAGAAACTGTCTCACTTGCGAGACAGTCCATAAAAAATTCGGAATGTTTGGAATAAAGGTAGGGCCTTTACGCAATTGGACCGAACCATGACTATCCTAACTTATCGTTTTAGCAGCGAGTGAATATAGTCTGGGACATGTCGCGCATCGACTTTGGCTTCGCGGACAAGCCAATCAAAATGGTCGCTGAGAGAGCGAACGCGTTCTGTTTCACGAAAAGCCAGATAGCATTGGCCAACATAAATGACGGCAAGGCCCGGGCCAAAAATCGTAACAGGTGCGCTGAATACTTTATGCGCATCAAACAAAAAAAGCCGTAATCTGGGAAACATCTGGCTGCATGTATCTGCGATAAATTCCAACTGCTCATATCGAATTTTCTGTTCAAGTCCCTCATAATATGCTGTTCCTTCCGCACAGGCCTGTAATTCATGAATGGGCAACGAAATCTCGTAATCGGAAACGCCTGATTGCAACCAATTCAATTGGTCGCGTAGAGCTGTGATTGCCGGAATAACTGGCTGATCGAGAAATGATGAATATTCCCAGTTCAAAACACGTTCAGTTTTTAAAATATCTGGCAAAGTTGCTGGCACGTGGCGCACCTTATATCCCGCTGCCTCTTCGTGCCAACTTAGAAGTTGCTCATCGGTAGAGCTGCGCTCTGCCGGACGTAGCGCCATTGCCGCTGCGATAATGTCGCCCGGTCGCTCTGGCCTGTTCGTTAATCCCAAAAGCCAGTCGGCACTCACACCAAGCGCGGATGCCAGATCAGCAACGAGCTGGCCATTGGGTAATCGTGGTATATCCATATTGAGAAGCTGACCAATAGTAGAACGGTCAACGCCTGTTGTTCTGGCCAGTTCACTGCGAGAGGTCTTTTCTTGCTCCATCGCTTCAAGTAGACGTTGCTTGAACAGTTTGGAACGATCTCGTTTATCCATATAAATCACCATTGTTGATTTTAATCACCAAAAGAGATTTATTGCAGCGTAAAAACAAAATGTCCAGATCATAAAATTTGAACTAGCATTACGGCGTGAAAGTAAATCGTTACCGGAAGCTCAAATGGACACGAACAAACGACTCATCGTTAAATCGATCACCTGGCAACTTGCCGGACTAATTGCCATGACATTTATTGGTTACCTGTTTACCGGCTCGTTCACCGCTGGCGGTGGTATCGCTATTGTCAGCGCTATTGTCGGTTTTTTGTGCTATTTCTTTCACGAGAAGGCATGGTCGAAAATTGTGTGGGGGCGAGATAACGCCTAGCAATTTTGTTGCACCGGAAACTATCAAGTTAACTTGTTCGATACAGGATCGAAATTCACTCAAGGTTGATCATCATCCTTGCAGCGTGGCCAGCGGATTCTATATATGTTGGGTCACGGTGAACCAATACAGTTGAAAAAGCCCCATCCATCAGCAGCACAATCTGCCGCGCCAATTGTTCTGGATTATCAATGTCCTGTTGAGCGAATATATCCCGTAACCATTGCTCAAACTTCTTCTTATGTGCCGCGCCAACTTTCATCGCAGGATGGCCCGGCATGTTGGCTAATTCCGCCGCGGTTCGTAAAAATCCACAGCCTTTCCATTTTGGATGGCGGGCAGAGCGTGCCAAGTTTATGAATATCGCTTCAACTTTATCGGAGAGCTGACCTTCAGTTTCATCAAACCATTTTTTGTAAAGCGCAAGATTAGGTTGATCGCGTGATGCCAGATAAGCTTCGATAAGGTCATCTTTGCTTTTAAAATGATAATAGAGTGTTTTCTTGGTGATTCCGGCTTTGGCGGATATGGCATCGACGCTGACAGCGCGAATGCCCTCAGCATAAAATAATCGATTTGCAGCGTCCAGAATACGATCTTTTGCAGTGGGTTTTTTGGCAGGCATAATTATGTATACTCATTAGTGAGTGTATGTCAATTTAAACTCTTGATATGATTTCGTCATTTAATGGAGAACTTCATGTCTGAACCTGTAATTTACGAGAGCCATAAATCTATTGCGCTTTTGAAACTAAACCGTCCGAAAAAGTTGAACGCGCTGTCTTACGAAACAAATGACTTGCTTATGAATTTGCTGGATTTGATCGAAGAGGATGCAGACGTCCGTGCTGTTATTATCACTGGTGCGGGTGAGCGAGCCTTCTCAGCGGGCGGGGATATTCACGAATTTACCCAGAGCATTAAGGCTGGTGTGGATATTTCCGTCAAAGACTTTTGCAAACGTGGGCAGTCCATGACTGCGCGGCTTGAGGCATTCCCCAAACCCATTATCGCCGCCGTGAACGGTATTGCTTTCGGTGGTGGTTGTGAGATTACAGAAGCTGTTCATCTTGCCATTGCGAGCGAAAACGCGGTGTTTGCAAAACCGGAGATTAATATTGGAATTCCTCCAACTTTTGGTGGAACACAACGATTGCCAAGACTTGCTGGCCGCAAGCGAGCACTAGAACTTCTTTTGACAGGAGATACATTTTCGCCGCAGCGAGCCTATGAGCTCGGATTGGTCAATAAAGTTGTACCGCACGATCAATTATTACCGGCGGCATTTGATTTGGCGGAGCGCATTATCAAGCATTCACCTTTGGCCGCGTCCAGGATTATTGCCGCCGTGACGAGAGGGATCAATACGACAATTGAGGAAGGTCTTTTAATTGAGCGTGAGCAATTTGCCCGTATGGCCGCAACTTCTGATGTTCTTGCAGGCCTGGACGCCTGGATTGCGCGCCAACCTCCAAAATATACTGGAAGATAGAATGATTGTGCGCAGCATTAATCTGCGCGCCATCAAATTTCTTTTTAGTGACATTAGTCAGTTTATGGTGGCTATATCCCATTCAGCTTGAACCAAGGGACTGTCTACAAGGTGTTCCGACCGTGCTGAAGGATTAGCCGGTCAGCTCACCTTTCCATTTAGTGAGAGCCTTAGTAAGTATTTTCGAGCGGTCGGCAAATTCACCCTCAATCAGCTCGCCCGCTTGTTGCGCGCGTTGATTGACAGCGTGTTCCAGCACATCTGCCGCACAAACATGAAATTCTGCATGCAAACGACGAACGACTTGATATGGCTTGCCATTACGTGTCTGCGGATCGATAGATGGGCTGTAAAGCCATTTACCAAATTCGCATTGATCATCACATCTGACCTTGTCGGGCGTTATTTCAGAACTGCCGTGAGTGATGGCAGTTCTAAGCTTCATTTTCCAAGCGCCGTGTGCGCCTATTGCCTTTTGTATATTCTCTCTTATTGTGTTGTTTGACATTATCGTTCTCCTGTTTGCGGCAGGATTCGATCAAGATTTTCTTTACAAGTTATTAAGCCTATAAGATAAGGTCGTAATGCCGCACTCGCCTGCTAAACATGCTTGACGTGCCTGCGAAGTCAGGCCCAATTATCTATATATATCAGGCGTATTTGCGCGACTTATCAGCCACCATTTGATTGAATTTTTCAGCGTTGATAACCGCCCGTTTGTGGAGGCCTTTGCCGATTGTACCGGCATTATCTGATGCTGTAACCTCAAATGTTAGAACGCGTTTGCTTACATCTATGAGTTCCGCGTGCGCCGTGACTTCCATACCTGTTGGCGTTGGTGCGCTATGATCAACATTGATATCAATGCCAACGCTGTCTTCGCCATTATCAAGATGAGCTGCCATTAACTCGATGCAGCAAAGCTCCATAAAACCAACCATATAGGCTGTTGCAAAAACTTCCGGCATCGTGTGGAAGCTTTTAAAGTGCTCCGATACTTCCGGCACAGTCAGGCCTTTGGTCACAGTCACGCGCGTTTCATGTGTTAAACCCGCAATCATGGTGTCTTTCATCTTCAACTCTCCTCGATTTGGTTAAGGTTTTACATGGTTTTGCGGTTTAGGAAAATCAATTAATTCCTACGATTAACGTAAAAACCTCTAAAGAGGCGTCAGCCTGTTTTTGCTTTACAAAGTTTGCGAATTAGTTAGAGGTTTTACGATGTCCGGCAATCACTCCTTACCCAAACAAAATGCTCCACGTGGTATTTTCCTTCTGTCATTGGCAATGTTGCTTATTCCGGTGGTCGATACGATTGCCAAATACCTATCAGCAGAGCTTTCGCCGCTTTATCTTTCCTGGGCTCGATATTTTGCCGCTTCACTCTTCATCGTTCCCATTGCGATGCGCAAATTTGGCCGGAATATCTTTCCAAGGCGTAATATCAAATCACACTTTACGCGAACATTCTTCATAATTTCGGCAATGCTTTGCTTCTTTATATCCATTTCAACAACGCCTTTGGCGACCACAGTTGCGGTCACAATGATTGCGCCCATTGTTGCAACAGTCTTCGCGGTAATTGTTCTTAAAGAGAAGCTGACTTGGGTGAAAACCATCGCTTTGATCTTGGGGCTTTCAGGTGCCTTAATCATTATAAACCCGCGTGTTGAGATGGAAAATGGAGTTATTTTTGCAGCGCTTGCTGGCCTGTTTTATGGCTTGTATATGGTGACAACGCGTATGACAGCGCAAGCCAGTGATCCGATAAAAACACTTTGTTTCCAATGTGTTGTGGGAATGGTCTTTCTCATTCCTTTTGCTGTCCTAAATTGGTCAATGCCAACCACCGATCAGCTGCTTTTACTTCTATTTATGGGTATTGTTTCCATCACAGCCCACGGTATGACAATTTTGGCATTTCAATATGCGCAAGCATCAGTCTTATCACCATTCATATATCTGGAAATTGTTAGCGCAGCTATTTTGGGCTATTTTGTCTTTGCCGATGTTCCAGGAATTGCATTTTGGATAGGCACCACGATTATTGTCATTGCCGGTCTGCTGATTTCATTCACGCGTGAAAAATCAACGTAAAGTTAGGTCTTAATCCGGTTCCACTTGCGAAATAAAAACCAGCTGCCCCAACCGATGGCATACAAAAACATGGCGCCATAGATTGCCGGCATGGGATCATCCACACTTGAGACTGAGCCAGCATAGGATGCAATCGCCACATAGGGCAGAGTACCGATAAAATGGAAAAGCGCATAACGTCCAAACTTCATATTGGTCGCGCCAGCCAGCAATGCGCATATTTCTGGCACCATAGGGGCAGCACGCGCTAGCGTTATCATTAGTGGACCATGGGTGTGGAATGTTGCTGTAAGGTCAATGATATCTGCATCATTCCGGATAATTTTCCCAATCGCAGGTTCACCCCATCTTCCACCCATCACATAGCCTAAAAATGTTGCGCAACTTGTGCCGATTAGCGCAATAAGTGCACCTTGTGGGAATCCTAGAAAAAAGCCAGCCAAAAGCGTAATTGTAAGCGTTGGAACGGTAATGAATATATCGACGCATAACAGGACAATGATCATGGCAGACAATGTTAGCGCATCAATCTCGCTGGCGCCTTGTAGCCCCAATGTCACATTCTCCACTGTCAAAATACCAAAAAACTGCCCAAGAATGAACAGGACGGCGAAAAATGCCAGCAATATACCCATAATTTTTAATAGCGGTTTCAGATCAATAAAGCTTTCATTGAGTTGGCCGGATAGAGTGTCATACAGCCGTTTACAGGTTCGCACGATTGGCTTTTAAGATATTCATGAACGCTTGTATCTTGGGTGAACGATGAAGGTCTACATGTGTAACAAGCCACGATTTTGTTGCCCATTCAGGTCTGGATGGCATGATTTCGACCAGATCATCATGAGGTGTAACTTCACGGACCGTAAGAAAACCGATGCCGTTGCCACCGCGCACTGCCTGAATGCTAATGGGGACATGATTACTGGCAAAAGCAATGTTATCAGGCCCAACATGTTGCGTTAGCCATTTGTAAAACGGTGCCCGCGGATTTGCATCCATTGGGCCAACAAAATGATGATTCGGGAAATCATCGATTGAAGTAGGTTTGCCATATTTTGCAACATAGCTTTTGGCGGCGTAAAGCGCGACGTCAAGGTCGATAAATGGCTGCACTACATTGTCCGGGTTTTGCGGTTCTGAACCGGCACGAAACGCAATATGTGCTTCACCATATTCAAGTTTCATCACATCACCAGTTTGCAGAAATTTCGTTTTTACCTGCGGATGTTGCTCTCGGAATTCTGCAAGAAGCGGTAGGATATAAGGTGCAAGCGCTTCAATTGACGTAACGATCAGATCGCCTGTAAGTTCCGTTGAATGTTTGTCGGATATGCGTCGAAGCTGTGAGAATTGTTCATCTGTTGCTTCTGCAATTCTGAGCAATTCTTGCCCCAGCTCTGTGGGGGTGAACCCGCGTGTATGCCGCTGAAAAAGCTTACCACCCAAGGAGCTTTCCAACGCATCAATATGGCGGGTGACGGTAGCTCTGTGTACGCCCAACACTTCTGATGCCGCACTAATGGTGCCTAATTTGGCAACCTGTGCGGCCGTACGAATTTCATTCCAGTTATCCAAAAGAGCCTCGCTTCAATCGCCTCAATTTATATGCTGCAAAAATGCGCATGTTTAGCGCTTTTTGGCATCTATGATAAATAAATGTAATATGAAATATATGGGGAAAGTTCTAATCTAAATCAAGGGTAGATGACATGAAAATTCTCGCATTTGCAGCTACGAACCACAAAAATTCAATTAATAAACAACTCGTTACTCACGCAACTGAGGTATTGAAAACCGATCTTGCCGAGGATGCTGACGTGGAAATTATTGACCTGAACGACTATGAAATGCCGATCTTTTCTCCTGAGCGTGAGACAGAAGGCGGAGTTCCGGATTTAGCTCATAAATTCTTCAACAAAATTGGCGTTGCTGATGCGGTGATCATCTCATTCGCAGAATATAACGGCAATTACACCGTCGCTTATAAAAATATTTTCGATTGGGCCTCCCGTATTCAGATGAAAGTCTTTCAAGATAAAAAAGTTATGCATATGTCAGGTTCTATTGGGCCCGGCGGTGGTGCAAACGTGTTGCGCGTTGCCAATGATTCTGCGCCATTTTTCGGATCAGATCTGAAAGCAAGTTTTTCCGTTGGCCCATTTAGCGAAAAGTTTGACAGCAAAAAGGGTGCATTTGCCGATCCAGAACTAGCCCAGACATTGCGCTCATCCCTAAAAGCACTCGTGGCGTAGTGCATATCAAACCCGCAACTAGTTTTTAAAAATACGCGCAACCATTTTGCGCGTAAGCGGGGCAACAAATAAAACAATCGGAAATGCCACCGCCCAAGATAACATCCACGCATTGAGCCAAAGCGAGATAAAATTATCGACAAAGCCTGTGGTTCTGAAAATAGAAATCGCTGAGACAAAAGCAGTCATCATAAATGTCAGTAAAAAGCCGAAGACTATCGGTTCAAAACGAGAGTTTGGTTTAGACATACGGTACTTTCGAAGGTTTTTGATTTGAAGAAAAGATACGTCTGGCTAACGAAATTGGCAATACTACTTATTGTGTATTATTGCCAATCTTTATTAAAGTTCTTCAAGAACGAACCTACTTTTTAAAAACGCCTGCATCAATCATTTGATCAAACATTTCAATCACAGCAGTTTCGGTGCTGCGGTAAGTTATACCGAGTTTTTCTTTGGATTTGGTATTGTCCGCTTTCCACGCATGGCCCACATTTTTGGATATCATTTCGCGGGTGAACATCTTATTGGCAATTGGACCCACAAGCCATAACAGCCATTTTGGTGCCGTTGATTTTGGGAAGGGCCAGTTGGAGCCAAACTTTTTCTCAAGTGTTTGCCCCATCTCAAGCAATGTCATGGTTTTGGCCGAAGTTATATGGCGGCCTTCCGCATCTGCAATATATCCGGCACGCATATGAGCCTCTGCCACATCACGCACATCGACAATGCCAATTTCAAAATGTGGCACACCCATTTTCATAGTGCCATCGCCAAGTTGTTTCATAACCGCAACAGATTCAGAATTGGGTTGCAGCGTAACGCCAGGCCCCATAACGAATGCAGGATTGATCACCACAAGTTTCCAGCGGTCCTGCGCCTTGGCAATATCCCATGCCGCTTTTTCAGCTTGTGTTTTGGAATAGGAATAAGCTTGATGATCAAGACGCGAGGTCGTGTTCCAAATTTCCTCGGTCAATGTACCGTTTGGCATGGATTGGCAATCAATCGCATCGCCATAAATGGCCGCGCATGAGGATGTAACAACAACGCGGGATACGCTATCTGTCCGGTTCGCAGTTTCCAGCACATTGCGTGTACCGTTGACGGCGGGATCAACCAGTTCTTTCTGAGCATCTTTAAATGAGGAGGTAAAAGGCGAGGCTGTGTGGAATACGACACCGCATCCGGCCATAGCCTCATCATAAGCGCCATCATTAAGCAGGTCCGCTTTAAAGAATTTAAGCTGCTCAGGATTATCTTTCACAAGTGCAGTTAGATGCGCAAGCTTTTCCTTATTTGATGGATCGCGCACCGCCGCGTGCACTGTGATGCCTTGCTCAAGCAGGCCTTTGACCAGCCAACCTGCGATATAGCCCGTTGCGCCTGTCACAAGGGCTGGCTTGGATGTGTCATAAATCGGGTTTGTCATGTTCGTATCCTCAAGAGGAGCGCCATCCTACATTCGAAGTTTAGGGGCTCGCGGTTGGTTGCAATTAAGTAATCAAGTGTTTATATAAGTAGTGTATTCTGTAAGTCAACAAGTGATTACAAAAAATATTCATGCCCAAAAATAGCTCAGATAACGCCATACCCACCCGAAAGCGCGATGCGCAAGCCACCAAAGAAGCGATTCTGGAGGCCGCGCGCATGGTTTTTATGAACAAGGGATATGACAGCGCCGGCACGCGCGAGATTGCGCAACGGGCAGGGGTTAATGTTGCACTGATCAGTAGATATTTTGGCTCCAAGGAAGGGTTGTTTACACAAGCCATTCCCCCGACATTGACTTTAGCGCCTTTGATTGAAGGCCCGATGGAGGATTTTGGCGCACGGGTAGCAGGCCATTTTGTGCACAAAAACCTTGAGGGTGAATATGACCCGACATTGGCGCTCATAAGAGCAGCATCCAGCAAAGATGCTGTCCATGTTTTGAAAAAAACACTCGATGAGCAATTCACCAAACCTCTTGCCGCAAGGCTTCAAGGCGAAAATAAATTCGAACGTGCGGCCCTCATTGGCTCCTTTCTGGCTGGTTTTGATTTCACCGCCCGCGTTGTTGGCGTTAAAACAACTGAGAACTCAGATAAATCAGCGGTTGAAACATTGGTTGCCAAAATTTTGCAGGATTTAGTTGATGGTTAGTTCTATTTTCTCTGGCTTTATATTTTGTTCCTGATATGTTCTGACCTAAACTAATTGAAAAGGAGCAAAGTCGGTGGATTTTGAAAAGAGTGTGAAGCAGCAAGTAACGCTGTTAAATGAAGGTAAACCGTTGGAGGCTTTTGATCAGTTTTTCGACATATCTGGTGTGATGTATGCCAACGGTGAAGTGTTCGCCAGCTCTGCCGAGGAAGGCCGAAAAAAACAGGAGCCATATATTCGCGCAGCTGTTTCCATAGAGGGCAAAATTACTGATGTAAAAATGTTGCCAGCCAAGCAGATATGCGTATTTCGCAATCAATCATCCTTTGTCACCGAAGATGGCAATAAACACCAAATTGACGGGCTTTGTTGGCAACATTGGCAGGGTGGCAAAATCAAAGAAGAGCAATATTTTGATGGCGAGCAGATGAAAAACCACATTAAAAATGGCATTCTTTCCCAGCCTGAATTGTTGCTTGGCGGGTAAGTGTTGCAACTGGCTTGCCCGTTTTCAATTATAGCATTATTGCGTTAAGTAGGGTTTGATTATCCCAATCCTGGAGGTTCTAATTGGCTGAAATTTACGCACTTGATCATGTTCAACTTGCAATGCCTGAGGGCGAGGAAGACAAGGCACGCGGATTTTATCGTGATGTTTTGGGGCTAAATGAGGTAGCTAAACCCGCTCCATTGGCAGGTCGTGGTGGTGTGTGGTTTGAAAAAGGTTCGCTCAAACTTCATCTTGGAACGGAAAAGGATTTTCGACCAGCGAGAAAGGCCCATCCTGCGCTTTTGGTAAAGGATATTAATGCCTTTCAAAAATCATGCGAGGCTGGGGGCTGCGCGACAAAAAGTGATAGTGATCTTCCGGGCTACTCCCGTTTTTATATAGATGACCCGTTTGGCAATAGAATAGAGATTTTAGAGCCTCAGAATACCTGACATTTTTGATGCAAAAGCGGCCGATCATCAGCGTTCAATTCGCCCCATAAAGCAGCCTCGCGTTGCTGTGTGGGCATCAATATGAGCGATGTTCTCATTTTTCCAGGCCTGTGCAATAAATGTTTTGATTTCAGTTCCTGTCGCGATTTTAGCATCGAGCATCATTCCCGCTTGGTCAAATGCCCGAAGCGATAATATGCGATCAAACAACATGGGCGGAATTTTATTTCGGCTCTCATAGGTTTTGGTTGCGCCTTCACGCACAAAAATTGCATGTGAGGCTTTGTAAGGCGTGTTTTTATCCATGCTTGTGTGGTTGATAAGCAGCAAAGTTTCGCCAATCTCCGCATCACGCATTTCAATTCGATCAGGAAAACTCGCTTTGGCATTGCAGACATATCGCTTTGCGCCATGTGTCGCCAGCTCGGCATCTGTCATCCCAAACATGTGATTGTAATTCTCAACGGGCAATCCGCGTATTATAAATTCCATGATCCAGCTCCAAAATAAAGTGTCTTGAGAGCCGAACTAACATGTGAATTTCACAGCCCGCCACCCGAAACTTGCGAAGCGCGGATAGTGCTTGTCTAGCGCCCCGATGCGATCGCTAAACCATCGATAATGGCGGTGAATGCGTTGGAGTACAACAGGTCTGCCCCCTTGAAATGCGGCGCGATGTTCTGCTCAATGATTTTCATATGGCTGGAACCACCAACGAAAATAACCTTGTCCACCTGATCGGCGGTATAATCAGAAAGTTGGAGTGTTTCAAGCGCCGCGTCACTGATGTTTTTTGCATGTTCTTCAAGGCTTTTGCCAAGTTTTTCTGAAGTTAGTTGTGCAGATAATTGCGCCTCGATGAAAGCAAGGTCAATATCGCTTTGGCCATTGTTGTTGGTTTCGATTTTGCCATCTTCCACCGCAAATGCAATGTCGTGGCCGATCTCTTCTTCAAGCACGGTGATAAGCCTGGTAAACGGCTCTTTATTCAGCGCTAATTTATGAAGGTCTGCTGCAAGTTCACGCGGTTTTTCTGCATAAAGAGATGGAATTTTTGACCATGTGGCAAGGTCTTGAAAAATGTGATTTGGTGCGCGCAATGTATCATTGCCCCATTCGCGCCGGATCATTTCCCTGTGGCCTAGCAGAGGCATAACATGGTCGATGGACAGGCTTCGGTCAAAGTTTGTGCCACCAACACGCACACCATTACACGCCAAAACATCGATGCCGATGTCAGCGCTTTTAAACAGGCAGTAATCGGACGTACCACCCCCGATATCAACAATCAGCGCGAGTTCATTCTTGTCGATGCCGCCATTAGCAATTGCAGCCGCCTCTGGCTCGTACATAAACTCGACGCTTTTAAATCCGGCGTTGATATAGCACTGGGTAAGGTCTTTCAGTGCTTTGGCATTTTTTGTCTCGCTTGCAGAATGAAAGAAAACAGGACGGCCAGATAGCGCATGGTCGAAGCGCTGTTCTGCTTGAGTTTCAGCCCGTGTTTTGATTTGTTGCAAAAAGTTGGAGATGATGTCCGCATAGGTCACGAGTTTGCCGCCAAGCCAGCGACGTTCATGCAGCAAAGACGTTCCTAGAATGCTCTTGAGCGCACGCATATATCGCCCTTCATCACCTCTGATAAGCGATTGATTAGCCGCTCGGCCAATGCACCATTCTTGCGCGCGAACATCAAAGAAAATTGCAGTTGGAAGCGTGGTCTCATCTCCCTCGATATTGATGAGGTACGGCGAGCCAGATTTGACATATCCAACGGCAGAATTGGACGTGCCAAAATCTATACCCAGAACAGGGGTAGATTTATTGGTCATGAAATAACCTTTGATGTGAAAACGAGCAGGAAGGCGCTTTTAGATCAGTTGTTTCAATTCCACAAGCCCCGATCAAGCTGAAATTGTTTGCACCGAAATGTATTTCGGGCGAACTGAACTAAAGCTCAATCTGCCAATTTTGCCGCTTCAGCGTTTGGCCAAAGACATCCATCTCAGTTTCATTTGTCATTTCAAAGCCCTGCGCTCGGTAAATTTTGCCAGCAGATTCTTGCACGGAATGAGTCCATAATGTCAGACGTTTATATCCCTTTTGGCGTGCGAATTTAATGCATTCTGACACCAGCCGTGCGCCTATGCCCAACCCGCGTGCACTTGGTTCAACATAAAGCAATCTAAGCTTTGCCACACTTTGATCACCTTCGGTAACAAACACTGAACCAGCAACGCTGCCCGCATGTTCAACCACCCATGCTCGTTCACGTTTGGGATTATAATTTTTAAGATATTCAGCAATGATTTCAGCCACTACGCCCTCAAACGAGATATCCCAATTTTGCTCTTCTGTGTAGAGAACCCCATGACGATGAATAATCCAGCCAAAATCGCCCGGTTCCGGGTCGCGCAATATGTAAGATGGTTCGGCAGGTTCAGTGCTGAGCAGCTTTTCAATATGCTGCATAGAGCGCACCAATTGCCGCCGTTCGGTATTTGGTAACGGGCGAATAAGATCAGCTACCTGCTGGGAAGAAAGCTGTTCAAGTTGATCTTCAACGTGTTTTCCTTTGTCCGTGAGCGAAAGCACCATGCGTTTGCCATTGTTCGCATCAGGCGTCTTCGAAATAAGGTTTTGCTCTTCCAATGAGGCTATCAAACGGCTGAGGTAGCCGCGATCAAGCTTTAATATATCCATAAGATCACTGGCAGCAAGATTGTCATTGTGGTTCAGCTCATACATGAGCCGTACCTGCACAAGCGAAAAATCCGAAGCGAGTAATCCTTCGTTAAGTGCACCGACCAATTTGGTGTGAAAACGGTTAAAGTGCCTTACATTCAACACCTGATTATCAATCTCGTTCGCAAGCATGTTTTACCTTTATTGCTAAAATCATTTTATATGTTGCTTTAGTCAACATACATGATGTGTCTTGTCAATATATTCTGTTGAAATTGTTCACGGCAAATGATCTTATGGCATAAATTCATACACTACGTGGAGTGTTCAATGTCTGCATTTTTACTAATCGATACGAAGATCAATGATCATGAGGCTTATGAGAAATATAAATCAGTGGCGCGCCCCATTGCTGAAAAATTTGGTGGCCAGTATCGAACGCGCGGTGGTGAGATGGATGTTATACAGACAGAACTTTGGTCGCCAACGCGCATTGTATTGATAGAGTTTCCGAGCATGGAAAGTGCCCGAAACTTTATCAATTGCGACGAATATGCACCCGTTCGGAAAATCCGCGAAGGCGCGTCTGAATGCACTTTAATGCTGCTTGAGGGGCTTTAGTTCTTCTTCTTTGTTGGCTTTGCTGGCAGAGATTTCGCATTATCCAGACATTTACCAAAGACTTCCTTGAGGCGTTTTTGATCATCTAATACGGGGTGAGGGATGGAGACATAGTCCTTCATCACGGCACCATATTGCTTAACAGGAGGAACATCGTGTTCGGCCATAAAGTTCGCAAGGTCGGCTTTTGATAGGCGCAGGCAAAGCGTGCCTTCCTTATCCAAAAAGCTGAACATATTGCCATTTATAGACGTGTATGGATTGGCCTTGCCCTTGACCTTTTCGCCAAATTCGCTCTCGGCGAGAGTTTTGTAATTTTCCAAAGCTTCCTCGTAGGTCATGTGTTTTCCTCCTGGGCTGAATACAGATATTTAAGCGGACTTGACAAGTGCCTTTCTTTATATAACCATATGGTTATGGAATCATTTAACTACACAAACCATTATGCAACACCTTCTCAAGGAGAGGCGAATCTGGATGCTATTTTTTCGGCACTTGCTGATCCAACGCGGAGAAAAATTCTGTCTCGTTTGGTGGATGGCGAGGCCACGGTGCAAGAAATCTCTCAACCATTTACGATGAGCCAACCTGCAATATCTAAACATTTGAAGGTGTTAGAGCGGGCAGGGCTTGTTGAGCGCGATATTGATCAGCAGCGGCGACCAGCAAGATTGAAGGCTCAGAATATGGCAATGGCTGTGGAATGGCTGGAGCACTTCAGGAACTTTTGGGGTGCCAGTTTTGATCAACTCGATGGCCTTTTAGAGACAATGCAAACGCAAAAAACAAGTAAAGATAATGGAAATAAAAGATGAATGAGTTACCGACATTTGTAATGGAACGAGAGTTCAAAGCACCACGCAATCTGGTTTGGAAAGCATGGACTGATCCTGAGCTGCTCGCCAAGTGGTATGGCCCAGGTGTGGAAACGATTATTCACGAGTTAGATGTTCGTCCTGGTGGCGTATGGCGCAATGAAATGCGCATGAAGGGCAAAGATGGAACCCAAATGTCTGACTATTCGCTTATGACATTTATCGAGGTTGAGGAGGGGGAGACAATCACCCTTGAACTTGCCTCAACAGATGCTAATTGGAACCCGCAACCCAGCATGATGATGCCAAACTGGCCGCGTTTATTTTTTCTGGAGTTCCTCTTTGAAGATGATCAGGGTGGCACAACCAAGGTGACGCTGACCCAAAGACCCATGAATGCGACAGATGACGAGCTTGCTGCATTTGCTGGTATGATTGAGCGTATGAGCAGCGGTTGGGGCTCTGGCTTCAATATCATCGAGCAAATTCTTGCAGAGTTGCAGGCGTAGGGAGCAATTGATGAAACGCTTTTTCCAGTTTATTGGCTTTGTTCTGCTTGTCGGGATTTTTTATCTCTTTACACAAAGTCCAAATATACATGAAATCACCAGTGAAGTAGTAATCGCAGCGCCTAAAGATAAGGTTTGGGCAGCTGTGACGGATATCAACAGTTGGGCGGAGAATAATTCTGCGATCAATGAGGCCAGTGGCAATGTGGTGTTAGGACGTAAGTTATCGCTCACCATGCGTGGTGAAGAGGCAGGCGAAAATGGCCCTGCCTATGATCCGACTATCGTCGAATTGGATAAAGGAACCTCATACCGATGGCGTGCGAAAATGGGCGCTGAACTTATCTTCACCAACGATAAGCAGTTTGAATTAGAAGAGGTTGATGGCGGCACTAAACTTACGCACACGGAATATTTTTCCGGCATGCTGGTGCCGCTCATGCTTGATTGGTTTAAAGTTGGCGTTCCGCCGATTTTAGCTGAAATGAATGCAGGCTTTAAGGCTACGGCTGAGAAATGATAATCACGCAAGGTGTATCATTGTCGGTCAAATGAGCGAACATTTGAAATTTGTCCGAGCCATTTGACCGCCGATGCTGCCCAGAATTGCCTTTTGGGAACCATCTCAAAGCCGTTTTCTATAGCTCCCAGGCGAATACCTAACTTCTTTGGTTCATTACTATCACCAACAGATGTCGCATAAATCGGTGTTCCGCAGTCTGGGCAAAAGCTTTGTTGGCGTTTATCTCCGCTTTCAGCTACTTTGATATAATGTTTGAGATTGCCGGATAATAAATTGAATTTATTTTCAGAAACAGGAACAACAACTCGAAACGGTGAGCCTGATAACTTCTGGCAGTCAGTGCAGTGGCAAATTCTGACTCTGTCAGGATTAATTTCGGCTGTAAATGCAATATTGCCGCAATGGCATTTTCCGCGAACATGCATAGTTATTCTCCAAATATAGATCACAGATTAAGCTTATCATATTTGAATTTTATGAAATGCTATTCGTTTAAGATAATATATCACTCAGGCACAAATTGTAGTGCCCTAATAAAGAGATCGGTGCCTTGCGAAGAATGTGTGTAGTAGCGGCTATACGCATTCTTTGAAATGGCGGTGCAAGGCACCGATATTTGGGACCCCTTATCTGAGACTTGGAGATTGTCCCGGGATCATTATATTTTGCAAAACCTTCAGTGATGGGTTCTGCGTTCAGCATGAGAAGTTTTGATCGGAATTAAAACAGGCTCTGCCATGTAGTTTGTTCTGGAAAACTCCCATTTTTCAACATCCAAAACAAAACGCAACACTGTTGCGATCCGTTTTAAGAGTATTTTTTTCACAAGTTTAAACATTAGCTCTAGGCCTTTGATTTGCATAACTTTCTAGTGGTCAACGCCAAGGTATGCTTGATCACCCCAGAGTTTTTTTACAGTTTGGTTGCGACCACAGCGAAAACGATAATATTTATAGCGAACAGGGTTTTTCTTATAGTAATTCTGGTGATATCCCTCGGATAACCAAAATTTTGAGTAATCACGAATAACAGTCGCAATTGGCTGGCTCAAAGCATCTTGCGCTTCAAGCTTTGCGGCATTAGCTGCTTCTAATTCGGCTTCATCGCTGGTAAAAATTGCTGTTGTGTACGCATGACCGCGATCGCAGAATTGGCCACCTGGGTCCGTTGGATCAACAGTGCGGAAAAATGTTTTTAACAGTGAAGCATAATCTACAACAGATGGATCATAATCAATGCGCACGGCTTCAATGTAATCAGGATGGTTTCTATAAGTCGGGTTTTCAATTGTGCCACCTTGATAACCGGATTCAACTTCCTTGACGCCCTTAACATGTTCGAAGTCTTTTTCGATGCACCAGAAACAACCACCTGCAAAATACGCAGATTTAGTTTCGGCAAATGCAGTTTGACTGGATAAAGCTACACCAGCAAGAATAGCTGAAGCGAGAATTCCGCGCATAAGACGGTGAGGGCTGTTTGATTTCAAACTCATCATGTAATCCTGTTTTTATCAAGTTTTTCAACGTTGATGTTGATATAGCAATCTTTACGCACGGAATGAATTGACAGATTTGCACAAAAGCGTGAGCCTTGCGTGTGTTGATGCCATTTTGGAGATGAGATGCGCCCGTTCCCAGTTAAGTTCCTTATGTTCGTTGTAACTTCTATGATGTTGCTTGCTTCAAGCTTACATGCGCCTGCGAGCGTTAAAACAAAGGGCTTGTTTGAAGCTGTGGCAGAATGTGCGGCCAACAAAAAGCTGCGTTCGGATAATCCGGGCGAGGTGATGGTTCGGATTGGCGAAATTTATCAGTTGATCGCACTTAACAGTCAAACTCCGACGCATTATCAGGTGATCATACCCAATGCACCAGTGACCACGAACCGCTGGGTGGCGGCAGAGTGCGGTGTCATTGCTCTTGATGACGCCGGAATGGCTGCAAAAATTGAAGTGCCAAAGCCTAAACCACAGCCGCAACCTCAAACACAAATTCTCCAACCAGCTGAGAGTGTTGGCGAGATTGAAAATCTTCTTGCTTTAAGCTGGTTGCCGACATTTTGCCTCAGCGAAGATGGTAAGCGGGCAAGGGAGTGTAAGCGGCTTCGTCCAAGCGATGTGTATGCCACACAGTTTTCCATCCATGGTCTATGGCCCAATGATCTTGATGATAAGGCACTTTATCCCTGTTACTGTCATCTTGACAGGCCGTTGAAATGCAACGCGCGGCGAAAGGCATTTTCATCCATCGATATCTCGAAAGACTTACGAAATGAGCTGCAAACCAAAATGCCGGGCATTCAATCGGGGTTTTTACATCGCCATGAATGGACCAAACACGGCACTTGTTATGAAAAGTACAACACAAATGCCAGCAAGGGTGCCGATGCGCAGGAATATTATCGCGATACTGTTCTTATGCTCGATCAGGTGAATGATTCAATTGTAGCCGAGTTATTTCAGAAAAATGTCGGCAAGTTCCTGAGCGACGATGCGATCTATGGTGCATTTGATAAGGCTTTCGGGCAGGGGGCATCAGATAAAGTCTTTATCGATTGCAAACGTCATAATGGCGAACGGTACATATCCGAATTGTTTATAGGCTTGGGCGGTGAGATTACGCCCGATAGCGATATCGCACCGCTGATCAAAGCCTCACCATCACGCTATGATTATACCAATAAAACAAGCTGCAAAAGCGGACGCGTGACCGCCGTTAGGTAGCTTAGGCTCAGGACTCATAACCAGAATAAGACGGTTGCGGCGAGTGCGATTGCGGAGACGAATACGTTTGGGCATCTGTCATAGCGTGTAGCGACGCGTCTCCAATCTTTGAGCTTTCCAAACATT